>JBBSNI010000017.1:0-28019 GCA_038232695.1 Cytophagales bacterium | reverse complement strand
CGCCGGTTTGCCTGTCATCCGGGTGTTACAGGACCTGAAAGACAGCGGCGACAAGATCTTTAAGATTGAAGGCGTTTTGTCAGGAACGCTTTCCTACATATTCAATACTTTTACCAAAAACCGTAAGTTCAGCGATATAGTCCGCCAAGCCAAGCAAAAAGGCTATACGGAACCCGATCCCAGAGACGATCTGAACGGTATGGACGTTGCCCGGAAAATTCTGATCCTGGCCCGCGAAGTGGGGCTTGCCCTGGAACCTGACCAGGTTGACATAGAGCCGTTGCTGCCGGAAAACTGTCTGCGGGCAGACTCAATAGATATGTTCTTTAGTAGGCTGGAAGAAGTGGATGATACCTTTGAAAGAAAAAAACAACAGGCAGAAAGCAGCGGTCACAAGTTATGCTACATTGCTACCCTGGAAGATGGTAAAGCGGCTGTACAGTTAAAGGAAATCGATCAAGCCCATCCTTTTTATGCCCTTTCCGGCAGCGATAACATCATCTCTTATACCACGGCCCGCTACAAGGAACGCCCGCTGGTGGTGAAAGGCCCGGGCGCCGGGGCAGAAGTAACGGCTGCCGGAGTTTTTGCCGACATCATCAGCATCAGTAATTATCTGTACCAGGAGTGAGCCTGTTGCGTTTTATGCTTTGCTAAAAAAACAGCGTTGCCCTGTTGGTATCCATGACGAACATTTTTTTCCTATCTTGCGTCTGTTATATGTTGATACTAACTTTTGAAATATTATGAATGCATACATTGTAGGTGGTTTCCGCACCGCCGTAGGCAAAGCCAAAAAAGGAGGCTTCCGCTTTACCCGCCCCGATGACCTGGCCGTAGACGTGATCAAGCACCTGGTAAGTACCGCCCCGGACCTGGAGCCTGAAATGATTGATGATATTATTGTAGGCAACGCCGTCCCCGAAGCAGAGCAAGGGATGCAGATGGGCCGGCTGATCGCTCTCATGGCATTGGGCAAAGAAGTGCCGGGCATGATCATCAACCGTTACTGCGGCTCCGGGGTAGAGGCGATCAATATTGCTTCCGCCAGGATTCATGCCGGTATGGCAGACTGCATCATCGCGGGCGGCACCGAGTCCATGTCACTCGTCCCGATGATGGGATATAAGACAGCCCTGAATTACAAGATCGCTACCCGGCATCCCGAGTATTATACCAGCATGGGACTGACCGGCGAAGAAGTGGCTAAAGATCACAACATCTCCCGGGAAGATATGGATGAATTTGCCTACCAGTCGCATATGAAAGCAGTGAAAGCTATTCAGGAAGGCAGGTTTCAGGAAGAAATTATTCCCGTAACTGTACACGAAACGTATGTGGATGAGGACGGACGTAAAAAAGAAAAAGATTTTGTCGTAGACACCGACGAAGGCCCGCGCCCGGATACCAACATGGAGGCTTTGGCAAAGCTCAAGCCCGTCTTCAGGCAGGATGGCAAAGTAACGGCAGGCAACTCTTCCCAAACTTCAGACGGTGCAGCCTTTGTGCTGGTCATGTCTGAAAAGATGGTCAACAAGCTCAATTTGCAACCCAAAGCACGGATGATGAGCTATGCTGTAGCAGGCGTAGACCCCCGCGTGATGGGCATAGGCCCTGTCAAAGCCATACCAAAAGCATTGGACAGAGCCGGTTTGAAACTGAGCGATATTGATCAGATAGAACTCAATGAAGCCTTTGCCGCGCAGTCGATTGCGGTGGTGCGCGAACTGGATATTGACCCGGACAAGCTGAACGTCAATGGTGGCGCTATTGCTTTGGGGCACCCTCTGGGCTGTACCGGGGCGAAGCTGACCATTCAGTTGATCAACGAAATGCGCCGCCGTAACGAAAAATACGGCATGGTGACTGCCTGTGTAGGCGGCGGACAAGGGGTGGCCGGTATTTTTGAGTTTTTGAATTAGAAGTAAAAGTGAGTGGGCATCCTAATTGATATCCACTACCTTCAAGCTCGTTTTAGCAGTAGCTACTACAAATTGCTGCTCAGGATAGGTGAGCTTGTTGAGTTCATCGATCATCTGGTTTCTCACCGCTTCATAAGCTTCCCGCTGCTCCTGGCGGACAGGTTCGGAGGGGGGCATTTCAATGGTGAGCGCATCCACCGGGCGGCCATCTTTCCAGATCCTGTAGTCTAAGTGAGGACCTGTGGAGATACCCGAACTTCCTACATAGCCGATAATGTCGCCCTGCTTTACCCTTTTGCCCACACGGACGTTTTCCCCGTATTTAGACAAGTGCATATAGCCGGTCGTATAGACGCTGTTGTGTTTTATTTTTACAAAGTTGCCGGCGCCTCCGCTATAGTTGGCTTTTACGACGATGCCCTCGCCTACCGCCCGCACCGGGGTGCCGACGGGAGCCGCATAATCTATTCCGTGATGAGGCCGGTGTACTTTGAGTACGGGGTGGAGACGGTCGTTAGAAAATCTTGAACTAATGCGGCTATACTTCAGCGGTGCTTTCAGGAAAGCTTTCCGAAGACTGCCGCCCTCCTCATCAAAATACGTGTTTTGCCCTCCCTGGTCGAAATAAACGGCAAAGTAGTTTTCACGTCCCCGCTCAAAATGGGCTGCCAGCACTTTTCCTATCCCTACGCGCTCTCCCCGGATCTGTACCTCTTCGTAAATCACCTTAAAGCGGTCGCCTTTATGGATCTTAAAAAGGTCAATTTGCCAGGCATAAATATCGGAAAGCGAATGCACCAGTTCGGTAGGTGCGTTGCCATCTTCCAGCGTCTGATAAATAGAATAATCTATGATGCCCGAAAAGGTCTTCACCAGGGTATCTACCGGGTGCTGCCCTGTGTAAATGTTAATGGAATCTTCCAGATCATAGACTACGTAGTCAATCTGGTTAGGCTCATAAATAAAATATCTGGCAGTAAGGACAGAGTCCGGACGGCAGAGCAGGGTATAGTTTTTATTAGATTTGAGTTTGCGCACATCAAATATCTCCCGCGATCTTTTGGCAAGCTTGTCAATCATGCCCAGCGATACATTATACTGGGTAAGGATTTGCGAAAGAAACTGGTTGGGTTCTATCTTAGCCTCTACGACTTCCATAGAGTCCACGTTGATACCGAACATCAAGGCAGGTTCTTTAGGCGTTTCGGCTACTACCTTGCTGACAGGCAATGATCTGCCTGGCGCCTGGGTTTGGTAGCCGGCCTCAGACTGAGATGCTGAGTAGTAGTTAAAGATGTAAAAAGAAGCTATAACAGCTAGTACAGGAATAAACAGGGCGAGAAATTTTTTCAAGACTAATAATAATTTAAATTATATACAAAATACAATTGTGTGCTAAAAATAATACAAATGATTTGTTTTTCAAATAATTAATATCAAAAATATGTAATAAAACAGAAAAGCAGCTACCTGACGCATATACCATCATTGGAGGGCGTGTTATTTTGCTGCCTTATGTTTAAATAAATTAGTGTAAAATTGAATAATATGCCTCTTATTTGTTGGCTAAAATAGGTGTTGGTCGCTTATTTTGTATATTTTGACGATTTGTCCAGTGATGAAGCTACATTAATAGCTATAAACTTACAAAGAGATTGCAAATTAAATAGCAAACTTTTTAACATACTTACCCTCTTTGTGTTCAATTAATAGTACAAAATTCCTAAGCAATTTTTGTAAACCAAATAGCGTATTACATAAACTGTTGAAAGACAGCTACATTTGTATATGCGAATATAAGGTTTTACTCTATTTAAATACATCCTTATATTTGCGCTGAAAAAAGTAAAAAAGCCATGGATGCATATTCCTATATTTCTAATGCCGACCCCGGATACATTGACGAGCTTTACAAAAACTACCAGAAAGACCCACTTCTGGTAGATGAAAGCTGGCGCAAATTTTTTGAAGGATTCAACTTTTCGCTCACGCATTACAATAGCAACGGGCAAGCCGCCGTAGCTCCCGCAGAGAACAAAGCCGGTACCAAAGAAATTCAGGTGCGCAAGCTGATCCGCAACTATCGTCGGCGCGGTCACCTGGAATCCAAAACCAACCCTGTACGGGAAAGAAAAGATCGCAAAGCACAGTTAGACTTAAAGCATTTTGGTTTGACGGATGCTGATCTGGATACTGAATTTGAAGCAGGTACCGAAATCGGTATCGGGCGAGCTACGCTACGTAAAATTATAGAGACACTCAGAAAAATCTATGTAGGACACATCGGCTTTGAATACACCTATATCCGCGACCGGGAAATCGTAGAATGGATGAAGAAAAAAGCAGAAGTTGATTCTCTGAAATACACCCCTTCGCACGATGAAAAAACCCGTATACTTTCCAAACTCAACGAAGCTGTTACTTTCGAAAATTTTCTGCATACCAAATATCTAGGTCAAAAAAGATTTTCCTTAGAAGGCGGTGAGACGACCATTCCTGCCCTGGACGCCATTCTCAATGAAGCTGCCGAAACCGGTGTGAAGGAAGTGATGATCGGTATGGCGCACCGCGGACGCCTCAACGTGCTGGCTAATATCCTGAAAAAAACGTACGAACAGATCTTCAATGAGTTTGAAGGCACGGTAGCCCCCGACCTGGCCCATGGCGATGGGGATGTCAAATACCATATGGGTTACTCCAGTGAGGTAACCACGATGGGCGGCAAAAAAGTAAACCTGAAACTTTCGCCCAACCCTTCTCACCTGGAGGCAGTAGACCCTGTGGTAGAAGGATTTATCAGGGCAAAAGCAGACCGGCAGTACGATAACAACTACGATGAAGTGTTGCCCATTCTCATTCATGGCGATGCCGCCATTGCCGGTCAGGGCGTGGTGTACGAGGTAGCGCAGATGTCGCAATTGAAGGGGTATTTCACCGGGGGCACCATTCATTTTACTATCAACAACCAGGTAGGCTTTACAACGGACTTTGACGATGCCCGTTCCAGCATCTATTCTTCCGATGTAGCCAAAGTAATTGATTCCCCGGTTTTTCACGTCAACGGGGACGATCCTGAAGCGGTCATATTCTGTGTAAAAACAGCCGTGGAATTCAGGCAGAAGTTTCACCGCGACGTGTTTATAGACATGGTATGCTATCGCCGGCATGGGCACAATGAGAGTGATGAGCCTAAGTTTACGCAGCCTTCGCTGTACAACCTTATCTCCAAGCACCCCAACCCCAGGGAAGTTTACAACAAAAGCCTGATAGAAAGAGGCGAAGTAGATGCTGTCTTAGCCGAAGAAATGGACAAAGACTTCCGCAGCCTGCTGCAGGACAGGCTCAATATGGTGAAGCAAAAGCCACTGCCTTATTACTATCAACCGCTGGAGTTGGAATGGAAAGACATGAGAAAGTCGGAGCCCGATGATTTTGATGTATCTCCGGAGACCGGCATCGACCAGAAGGCGGTTGATAAGGTAGCCAAAGCACTAACTACTTTGCCTAAAGGTTTTAAGCCTATTAAGCAAATAGAAAAACAATTCAAGCAGCGGAAAGATATATTTTTTAAAGACAAACAACTCAATTGGGCTGCCGCCGAGTTGCTGGCTTACGGCTCTTTGCTGCTGGATGGCAGAATTGTACGGCTGGCAGGTCAGGATACCGAAAGAGGAACTTTCTCACACCGGCACGCCGTGATCCACGATGCTGACACCAACGAACCATATAACAACCTGAACCATATTGATGAAAACCAGGAAGAATTCAGGATTTACAATTCTTTTCTCTCGGAATATGCCGCCCTGGGTTTTGAGTTTGGGTATGCGATGGCTAACCCTAACGCCCTGGTGATCTGGGAAGCGCAGTTCGGCGATTTTGCCAATGGGGCACAGGTGATGATCGACCAGTTTATCACCACCAGCGAAACCAAATGGCAGCGTATGACCGGATTGGTACTTTTGCTGCCGCATGGCTACGAAGGGCAGGGACCGGAACACTCCAATGCCCGCCCGGAAAGGTTCCTGCAGTTGTCTGCCAACAACAACATCATCGTTGTCAACATCACGGAGCCGTCTAACTTCTTTCATGCCTTGCGGCGACAGTTAGCCTGGCCATTTCGCAAGCCTTTGGTGGTTATGTCGCCCAAATCGTTGTTGCGGCACCCCAGGGTCATGTCGCCGCTGGAAGAATTTACCAAAGGACGCTTCCGAGAGGTCATAGGCGATGATTATGTGAGTACAAAATCAGTAAAAAAAGTGCTGCTCTGCACCGGAAAGATATATTATGACTTGTTGGAAAGACAGGAAAAAGACAAACGCAAAGACGTAGCTATCGTGCGCATAGAACAACTGCATCCTTTCCCTGCCCGACAGGTGACCAAGGAACTCATGAAGTATAAAACCGTGAAGTTCTGCTGGGTACAGGAAGAACCTGAAAACATGGGCGCCTGGGCCTATATGCTGCGAACATACCGGCAGGTGGAGATGGAACTCATCTCCCGGAAGCCCAGCGCATCACCAGCTACCGGATATGGTAAGCTCCATGCCAAAGAACAGGAAGAAATTGTGAATAAAGCGTTCGCATAAAAAAAACACCTTTGTTATTCTAATTATGAGTGTAGAAGTAAAAGTGCCTGCTGTAGGCGAATCTATCACCGAAGTGACCATCGCCTCCTGGACCAAGAAAGAGGGCGAGTATGTAGAAATGGATGAGATCATCGCAGAGCTTGAATCAGACAAAGCCACCTTCGAGCTAAATGCCGAACAGGCGGGTGTGTTGCATATCAAAGCCAGCGAGGGCGATACCGTAGAAGTAGGTACGGTCATCTGTGAGATTGATGCCGATGCCAAAAGCAATGGCAAGCCTAAAGAAACAAAAGAAGACAATACCGAAGAAGACAAACCTGAGGTAGATAAAAAGGAACAAGACACGCCCGAAAAACCGGAAGCCAAAGAAGAAACGTCTGAACCTGCCGATGATGAGCAAGAAGACCAGGAAGAATCCACAGAAGCCGGTGTAGTAGAGATGCGGATCCCGGCGGTAGGTGAATCTATCACGGAAGTAGTCATTTCCGAATGGCTGAAAGAAGACGGCGACCAGGTGGATATGGACGAAGTGATTGCCGAGATTGAGTCAGACAAAGCGACTTTTGAGCTGACGGCTGAGGCAGCAGGCACACTACGGATTGTGGCAGAAAAAGGCGATACGCTTGAAATTGGCACCCTGGCCTGTACCATTGAGACAGGTAGTAAATCGCCTAAGAAAGCCACCCAGCCTGCCGCTGATGGTACAAAAAGTACTACCGAAGACAAAGAAGAAAAGCCTGCCGGTGATAGCGATGACGGGCAGGAAACTTATGCCACCGGTCATGCCTCACCGGCAGCCGCTAAGATTTTGTCGGAAAAAAATATAGAGCTGCAAGCTGTAAAAGGCACCGGCAAAGACGGCCGCATCACCAAAGAAGACGCCGTACAAGCCAAAGCCGCCGAAAATAAGCAAGAGCAAAAGGACGGAAAACCTGCGCCGCAGGCTGCCCCGAAACCGGAAGAAGCACCGAAAAGCCAGGCCCGCCCCGGAGAACGCAACCAGCGCCGCGAGAAGATGACCAACCTTCGCAAGACCATCTCCCGCCGGTTGGTATCGGTCAAAAACGAAACGGCAATGCTCACCACTTTCAACGAAGTGGACATGCAGCCGGTGATGGATTTGCGGAAAAAGTATAAGGAAGCTTTCAAAGAAAAATATGAAGTCAACCTGGGCTTTATGTCCTTTTTTACCAAAGCCGCCTGTATGGCCCTTCAGGAATGGCCTTCCGTCAACGCGATGATCGACGGGGAAGAGATCGTATACAATGACTATTGCGATGTCTCCATCGCCGTATCTACGCCCCGGGGGCTGGTAGTGCCTGTGATCCGCAATGCCGAAACGATGAGCTTTGAGCAAATTGAAAAAGAGATCATCCGGCTGGCCGTCAAAGCCAGGGACAATAAGCTTAGCATAGAAGAAATGACCGGCGGCACCTTTACCATCACCAACGGCGGTGTGTTTGGCTCCATGCTCTCTACCCCCATCATCAACGCGCCGCAGTCGGCGATCCTGGGGATGCACAACATTGTAGAGCGTCCGGTCGCCATCAATGGTGAGGTAGCCATTCGTCCTATCATGTATGTAGCTTTGTCTTACGACCACCGTATCGTTGACGGGCGGGAGTCTGTGAGCTTTTTGTACCGGCTCAAAGAGTTGCTGGAAGACCCCGTACGCTTGCTGCTGGGCATATAATTTTGTCCATACAAAATAACAAGCCAGAATCATCTTCTGGCTTTTTTAGTTACCTTTTATGACGATCAATTTTATTAAACCCTGAAATCACACTAAAAAACAATCCATGGATTTTGATGTAACTATTATAGGCTCCGGCCCGGGCGGCTATGTATGCGCCATTCGTTGTGCGCAGTTGGGCATGAAAACAGCTATTGTAGAAAAATACAACGAACTGGGCGGCACCTGCCTGAATGTAGGCTGTATCCCTTCCAAAGCATTGCTCGACTCTTCCGAACATTTTCATAATGCCAAAGAAAACTTCAAAGAGCATGGCATCAACCTGAGCAGCCTCAAAGTAGATGTCCCGCAGATGATCCAACGTAAGAGGGACGTGGTGAAAAAAACAGTGGAGGGTGTCGCTTTTCTGATGAAGAAAAATAAGATTTCAGTGTACACCGGCGTAGGCGCTTTCAAAGATAAAAACACCATAGAAGTAACCGGCGAGAAAGGAAAAAAACAGGAGTTTACGACCAAAAATGTGATCATTGCGACCGGCTCCAAGCCTGCTTTGCTGCCTTTTATCAAGCTGGATAAAGAACGCATTATCACCAGCACAGAAGCGTTAGAACTACAAAAAGTCCCCAAGCATCTGATCATCATCGGGGGCGGCTATATCGGACTGGAATTCGGGTCGGTCTATGGACGGTTGGGCGCCAAAGTTACCGTGTTGGAATATATGGAGCGTATTGCCCCGCTGGTTGATATTACCTTGTCCAAAGAACTCACCAAAGTGCTCAAAAAGCTGGACTTTGATTTTAAGCTTAAACACAAAGTCACTTCCGTAGAGAATACGGGAAAAGAAGTAGTGGTCAAAGCCGAAGACAGCAAAGGCAAAGAGGTAGAAGTAAAAGGAGACATCTGCCTGGTATCGGTCGGGCGAAAGCCTTATACGGAAGGGCTTGGCCTGGACAAAGTAGGTATCGAGCCTAATAAACAGGGAAAAATTGAGGTAGACGATCATCTCCGTACCAACGTGGACAATATCTACGCCATTGGCGACGTGATCGACAAGGGACCGATGCTGGCGCACAAAGCCGAGGAAGAAGGCGTGTTTGTCGCAGAGACGCTGGCCGGGCAAAAGCCGCACCTCAACTACCTGCTCATTCCCAGTGTGATCTATACCTGGCCCGAAGTATCCAGCGTAGGCTATACCGAAGAGCAGCTCAAAGAAGAAGGCAGAAAATACAAGGTCGGCACCTTCCCTTTCCGCGCCCTGGGACGCGCCCGCGCCAGCATGGACTTAGACGGACTGGTAAAAGTAATTGCCGACGAAGCCACTGACGAAGTGCTGGGCATCCATATGATCGGTCCGCGGGCCGCCGATATGATCGCCGAGGCGGTCGTAGCGATGGAGTACCGGGCGTCGGCAGAAGACATTGCCCGCATGTCGCACGCGCACCCGACGTTCACGGAAGCTATCAAAGAAGCTAGTTTGGCAGCTACTGAGGGTCGGGCTTTGCATATGTAGGTTTAGAACAAAACAAAAAAAATGAAAGCAGTAGAATTTAACACAGCGTTAAAAGACAACCAGATACGGACACCCGATGAGGCTCAATCTGAGTTGAAGTATTCGCAAAATAAGTCTATCCGTGTTATTGTATTGATTGAGGAATCAGACGATACAAATGGAGGCGATGCTTTTCGTCAATTAGCAAAAGAACAATTTTTAAAAGGATACGATGCATCTGATTCAGTATATGATGATTAACAAACCATTATGAAATTACTGCTAACTTACTTCCCAATTTTCGTTCTCTTAGCTTTACTCACGCTGAGTTGCACCTCATCCGAGAACAAACAGGTCACGCAATCTTCTTATCCATCGGATGACAACCTGATCTTAGATATCCTGAAAAGCCGCGAGTCGCCGTTCGTTGATACGGTGCTGAGTGACCCGGAAAAATATGCCGTACAAATCCTGTATACCCAGATTGACCGCGACTCTGCCAACCGTCCTTCGTTTATGGAATACGCCTACGGCGTTGATCCGAACAATTATTTTTATCCGGCCAGTACGGTCAAACTGCCTGTGGCTCTTTTGGCTTTGGAAAAGATGAATGAATTGCAAATCAAAGGATTGAATAAATATTCCACCATGCTGACAGACAGTGCCTTTGAAGGGCAAACGAGGGTGCAGTATGATTCCACTTCCGAATCCGGTAAACCTTCCGTAGCGCATTATATCAAAAAGATATTTGTGGTAAGCGACAACGATGCTTACAACCGTTTGTATGAATTTTTAGGGCAGGAATATATCAACGACAAATTGGCGGAAAAGGGCTATGAAGACCTGCGGATCGTACACCGTCTGGCGATCTTCAACAATGCCGAACAAAACCGGAACACCAACCCGGTCATGTTTTATGACAATGCCAAAATGCTCTACCAGCAGGACCTGGTCAGCAGTCCGAAAGACTACCGCTATGGCGGGCAGATTCTCAGGGGAAAAGGGTATCTGGAAAATGACTCGCTGGTCGGCGAGCCTAAAGATTTTGGGCAGAACAACCATATTTCGGTAGCTTACCTGCAAGCCATGCTTAAAGCAGTGATCTTTCCGGAGGCCGTGCCTGAACAGCAGCGTTTTGATCTTACGCAGGAAGACTACAAATTTCTGTACCAATACATGTCCCAGTTGCCCGGAGAGACCTCCTTTCCTGCGTATAGCGCCGACACCACAGAAGAATATTACGACAGCTACGGCAAATTTTTTATGTTTGGCGATACACACGATACGATGCCAAAAAACATACGGGTGTTTAACAAAATTGGCATGGCTTATGGCTATCTGACAGACAATGCCTATGTCGTAGATTTTGATAACCAGGTAGAATTTTTGCTGACAGCGGTCATTTATGTCAACAAAAACGAGATATTCAACGACAACCAATACGAATACGACGAGATTGGCTTGCCTTTCCTCTCGGAACTGGGCAGCGCCATTTTCGAATACGAATTAGGCAGAGAAAGAAAATACAAACCCGATTTGAGCAAGTTTAAAGTGACTTATGATAAGGATGAAAATATTTAATGTATGGCTGTTTGTTGTTGCTTTGGCAATGGGCTGCGAAAATAAAGAGGCAGGCGCCCCACCATCTTCCGCTATAGACCCATTCGTCACCCAGGTCAAAGCCGCCTATGCGCCGGACAAACGGGTGGCTGTGTTTCAAGTGGATGCCAAAGAAAGCCAGGATCAGTGGCTGCTGACTGGCGAAACCGACCACCCTGCTGCTAAGCGCTTGCTTTTAGAAAAATTGGACAGTGCAGGCATCGCCTACCAGGACAGCATCCAAAGCCTTCCGGAAGCCTCCCTGGGGGCGGATACCTTGGGTATTGTATCTATCTCCGTGGCCAACATCCGTTCGGAGCCGAAACATTCTGCTGAGTTAGCTACCCAGGCTATCATGGGTACGCCGTTGCGCATCTTGAAGAAGGCAGGGGAATGGCACCTGGTGCAAACGCCCGACAAATACATCAGTTGGATACAGGGCAGCTTTCAGCCTATGGACAAGAAAGCATACGACCAATGGCAACAAGCCAACAAGCTTATCTTCACACAGATGTACGGCTTTGCTTACCAGGACGAAAGCCGGATGCAAACCCTCTCCGATCTGACGGCTGGCAATGTGATGCAACTATTAGGGGAAAACAACAATACTTTTTGGGTAAAGCTACCCGACGGACGGGAAGCTTACGTTCTGAAAGAAGAAGCAGAACCTTTTGATACCTGGCTGACACAGGCAGAAGCCACCGAAGAAACGGTAGTCAATACCGCCATGAAAATGATG
Source organism: Cytophagales bacterium (assembly GCA_038232695.1). GTDB lineage: Bacteria > Bacteroidota > Bacteroidia > Cytophagales > Cyclobacteriaceae > JAJNNC01. The sequence continues at coordinate 15,991 of JBBSNI010000017.1, read as the reverse complement.
GGCGTTCCTTACCTGTGGGGCGGTACCTCACCCAAAGCGGTAGATTGCAGCGGTTTTACCAAAACGATCTACTTTATGAATGGCAAGATCCTGCCCCGCGACGCTTCCCAGCAGGTACATGCCGGCGAGTTGGTCGACAAAACGAAGAACTTTGACAATCTCCGCCCCGGCGACTTGTTATTTTTCGGAAGAGCCGCTACCGATAGCACCCGCGAGCGTGTCACCCATGTAGGCATGTGGATCGGCAACCAGGAGTTTATCCATGCGCCCGGACTGGAAGCCTACGTACGCATCAGCAGTGTAGACCCTCAATCTGACCATTACGATGCCTTCAACCTGAACCGCTACCTCCGCACCAAACGCATGATCAACAGCAAGCGCGATATTATTGCGATGAAAGAGGTAAAGTTGTTTTAGACTCCATAAAAGGTGTGCAAGTATTGTAATTTATAAAGCAACAGACACTATGTGTAATGAGTCATGGGAAAAGTTTATAGAATAATCCTAATTATTGGTGTGTTTTTTACGCTTGTTTTAGCTACACAGCGCTTTTACAAAAGGCATTTAATCCAAGAAGAATACTGGAAAGCTTTGGAGCAAAAAGAGGATGAACAGATTAATATTTTTTATCAATCTAGTTTCAGTGGGGTTGTTACATACATCAAACATTATGAAAACAATCCTGATAATTATGTTAGCGGGATTACCGACTCAGCTAAAACTGCGAAAAGAATTGGAAAGGTAGAGATTACTAACTTTTCTGATGTAATGGAAGGCGATTCTGTTAGGAAAAAGATGAACTCTTTTGAATTGGAAATCATAGGACGAAAAGAAGGAAAAATTTCATTAGTCAAACATGAATGACTACTGTAGGCTCATTACTTAACTTACTTGTTGGCGCGATGCTCTGTGCCCGTTGTGAAGCAATTGAAGAGAAATCTATATCATGAAAAAATTGTTGTCTTTAAATAAAAAGCTTACGGTCATGAGAACAGCAGAGTTAAAACTCAACATCTTTAGAATGGTAGATCAACTACCGGAATACGAATTACAAAAACTTTATGATTGCTCAACTGGCAGCTCCGGGAGTCGCCACTCGTGAGAATTGAACTCGGACGCTAGTTGCTCCAAGTGCCATCATTGCTCATTGAATGAGAAAAAGCCAACAAGTCCGGCCTGACGGCTGTCCTTGTCGTTAGGCACCCTTTTGGATCTCAATTAATGGTGAGCCAGATTAGGAAACAATCGATTTGATAAGAATCTGGAATCATGAATGAAGCGAAAGACATGCTTGATTTTTACGAATTTGTCCACGGCAATTCCAACTTTAGGCAGTTTAATGTAGATGAACTCCTATTCACTGCCTATGATTGCCCATTAGAAGCATCACCTTTAGATTATTGGGTCGATAAGAATTATTTCTGTTACGTAATTGAAGGAGGAGCAAAATGGAAAACTCCTACTGATGAATATATCCTACAGGTGGGAGATGCTGCTTTTCTTAAAAAAGGTGCGCATCGTGTTTTTAAGATACTAACTGGTGAATTCTGTGCTTTACTGATATTTACTCCTGACAGCTTTATTGGATCTGTGATAAGGGACGATGTTCGTATGCATCAAAAAAATCCACAAGATAGACATTCGGACTCGGTGATTCCACTTGTTTTGAATCAAAGTTTACACGATTACTTCAAGACGGTCCTCAATTTCTTTTCAGAACCGCTACCACCTTCAAAAAGTCTTTTAAAAATCAAGTTTAAAGAACTCATCATATACCTCTTTACAAGCAACTATAATCCCTTGTTAACGAATTATTTTCAGGAACTCTCATTTAGCAGGAAGAGAGCTCTAAAACCGATTATGGAGGAACATTATATATTTAACTTGAAATTGGTTGATTTTGCGAGGTTGAGTGCCAGAAGCCTTTCCACTTTTAAAAGGGATTTCACAAAAGTATTTAACACTACTCCAGGTAAATGGCTTACACTCAAAAGACTCGAGTACAGCAAATTTCTCCTGGAAACCACAGCCTTGAATGTAAGTGAAATCACCCACGAATCTGGTTTTGAAAATACTTCTCATTTTATTAAACTTTTCAAGCAGCATTACACACTTTCCCCCTTACAATTTAGAAAATCACGCTTGATCCCCTAAGGTGAAGATCAAGAGTATGAGCCTCTCAACACATTTTTTGAAACTATAAGCAAACATCTTTCGCTTAATGTTCCTTACCTTTGGTATATCATATTTGACCCCAATGAGATGAAAATAAGTACCAAAGTATCCCGCCAGTTATTGACAACGTGCCGGTTTATGTTGCTGGTACTCCTGATCGGATGTCAATCTTTAACAAACTCGATAGATATTGATCATTATAACGCTGAAATAATCACTTCCTGGAATAAAAAAATAATGGAAATAGCCATTGATGAGGATGGTTTGTTAACGCTTAAAGGAGTAAGAACTGAGGCATTGATGCATGTTGCAATTCATGATGCCTTAAATACAATTCAACCGTTATATTCCTCCTATTCCTTTGAAGGTAAAAGGGCGAATGCTGACCCAATAGCAACTGCCTCTCAAGTTGCCTATGAAGTTGCAATAAGTCAGTTTCCAGACAAAACAGAAGAATTAGACACCGAACTTAATAAATGGTTATTAACAGTAAACGATGGTGATTCTAAAACTGAGGGCATCAATTTAGGAAAAGAAGTAGCTTCAAATATTCTAAAAAACCGTTCTGCTGATCATTGGAATGGCAAAGCGGATTACACATGGCATCCTATGGCGCCTGGTGTGTATGCAGAATTTAACGAACACAGCGGAACACCCGAGGGATTCATCTTCGGAGCTGGATGGGCAGCCGCTGAACCTTTTATGCTAACAAACCAAGATCAATTCAGGTCTCCCCCTCCACCAGAAATAAAAAGTGATGAGTACACGAAAGCTTTTAATGAAGTCAAAGCATATGGAAGTTTTGAAAGTGAAGTAAGAACAAAAGATCAGGCTCATTTAGCTATGTGGTGGAAAGACTTCGTAGAAAACTCTCACAATCGCCTTGCACGGGAACTTGTTATAAAAGAAAAACTAAACCTTTGGGAATCAGCGCGGGTTTTTGCATTACTTAACATGACAATTTATGATGCCTATGTAAATGTTTTTGATAATAAATTTCATTACAATCACTGGCGTCCCTATACAGCGATTCGATGGGCGGCTAATGATGACAACCCCAAAACCGACCCCGACACCACATGGAATAATTTACACAAACATACTTATGCATTCCCATCGTATCCTTCAGCTCATGGTACTGCAAGTACGGCAGCCATGTCTGTTTTGGCGAACACCTTAGGAACTGGTGACCGTTACAATTTTAAAATGACCACAAAAGAAGTAGATAAAGCCGGGCCGTTTTCAGGGAAAATAAAAATGCAGCCTGTTGCACGTACCTTTAACAGTTTTTCACAAGCGGGGTTGGAGGCATCAATGTCCAGAGTTTACCTGGGTATACATTTTCGGTACGATTCAGAAGAAGGATACCACCTGGGAAGTAAAATTGGCCAATACGCAAATGATAATTTTCTAAAGCCTTTAAAAAGTTTCGAATAAATAACGGTGCTTAACAAAGGCTAAGAAAACATGCGGACCGTCAGGATAAAATGAACTTAGTACACAAAATAAAACTTGGTTCTCGATTGACAGAGACGTGTTCCAAAACCCGAACGTTTCTTAGCCAGAACATTAGGCGCAATTAAAATAAAAAACAACTGTGGCTGACATCGTTCAACCACCAGCCGGGTTAAATCGTACTTGCTTGTTTGATGCGCTAATAAACACTTATGTAAAACGAAAGAAATACAGCAAACAAGCCCGGCACTCGGCTGCATCGTTACCTGCACAGCTAACAATGATCACTTAGGGTTCATTTGCAACGGCACTGGCTCAGGTTTTCTGCCAGGCAATACTTCTCAAGCCAGCAAATCCAGGATGGCTTCCCCCTTACCATCCTGGGTCGTATAAAAGGGTCGTCCCTCAATGGTGTATTCCGTCTCCGGGGGGATGCCCAGCATATGATAGATCGTCTGGTGGATCTGGTCGATGACAACTGTATTTTCTACTGAAGAACAGGGGCGTTCGTCCGCCGTTTTGCCGTACACCAAACCTTTTTTGATACCGCCGCCCCACATCAGGATGGAGCAGCCATCGGTGAAGTGGCGGTGCATTCCGTAATACTTTATATCATTGATCTGATCAGGCTGATCTACCTGGTCTTGCACCTTTTCCCCGGGCCGGCCCTCCAAAATGGCATCCCGGCTAAACTCACTGGCCAAAATGACCAGGGTTCGGTCCAGGTGACCACTTTCGTCCAGGTCCCGGATGAGCTGGGCGATGGGCCGGTCGATCATTTCCTTCATGTTAGCTGCCCGGGTGTGCCCATTCTCGTGGGTGTCCCACCCCAGGAAAGGCTCGTATTCGGTGGACACGCCGATGAAGCGGGCTCCCGTCCGGGCCAGCCGTTTGGCCAGCAGGCAGCCCAGGCCAAACCGCCCCGTGTTGTAGGTGTCATACACTTGCTTCGGCTCCTGACTTAGATCGAAGGCCTTGGCTTCGGGAGCATTTAGCAGCCGGTAGGCCTGTTCCATCGAGCGCATCAGAGATTCTTTCTGATAGCCGCTGCCGTGGTCCTGCAAAGGACTGCGTTTCACCAGTTCGCGGTACAGTTCATTTCTTCCCTCAAAGCGAGAGATATTCATCCCCTGGGGTGGTTTTACGCTTTCCAGTCCGCTGGAGGGGTCGGGGATCAGAAAGGGGCCAAACTCACTTCCTAAGAAACCGGCGGAGTGAAAGGCTTTTAGTTCTTCTCCTTCACCGACAGTAAAGCGTTGTCCCATGCTGATAAAGGGGGGGATCACGGGATTCAACGGGCCCAGTTCCTTAGCGATCCAGGCTCCGATGTGCGGGGGTTGCACCGACTGGGGCGGCTCATAACCGGTATGCCAGTGGTACTGATGCCGGGTGTGAAGAATATGCCCCAGATCCCCGGCCCGGTAAGATCGTATGATCGCTCCTTTATCCATCACACTGCCGATAGACGCCAGCCCTTCGGAAAAAAAGAGGTCATCTACCGCCGTAGGAATCTTCGGGAAGGTGCTCAATACGCGCTTACTGTCCAGTCCTTTTTCGTAGGGAACGTAGGCTTTGGGATCGAAGGTTTCGGTATGAGCCATGCCCCCGGCCATCCACAGTAAGATGACCGTGTCGATGGAAGACGACATACGGCCGGCAGACCTACAGGAAGACAGAAAGCTACTGGCCGGGAGGGAGGCACTCATCGCGGCCAGGGTGGCGGCTCCCATCTTTTTTAGAAATTCGCGGCGTGCGTGGTCTGGGTGGTGATTATTCATGGCGCAAAGCGTTTAATAAATAAACTGAAATTCGGGTAACAGCACGGTGGCCCACAGTAAATCCTGTACAGCATCTTGTTCGGGAACTGGGCCCAACACTGCTGAAAGCAACTCCTTTTCTTCCGGATTGGGGAGGCGTCCAAACGATTTGAGGTACAACTGATTGACCAGCACTTCGCTATCGTTACCATATTGAGTGAGCCAGGAAGCGGCTCCTTCTTCCAGAGCCTGGTTAAAGAAGTCGCCATTGGTCAGTTCCAACGCTTGCAGCAGGGTGGCCTGGTCGTCGCGGGAGGTAGTTACATTTTCCCGGGTAGGCCGCCCTAAGGCTTTTAAAAACGAATTTTGCTGAACCAGGGCGGCCCGCACAAACGAGCTACTGTCGGCCGGGGCGAAACTGAAGGTAAGCAGCTTTCCCCAGTAGCTTTGCCCGGAGCTCGTGCCGTACTCTTTTACCGCACTCCACTGGCTATCGTCAAAGGCTACCTGTGTCCAGTTTCCGGCGGGCGGGGTACCGATGGCTTTCCACTGCTTATCGGAGTAAACCAGTTGTTGGGAGCCATCCTGGTAGCGGATGCGAAGGGCAAACAATAAGCCGGCCGGATTGCGTATCGTTCCTTCATTTTGGCCTTCTACCGCAATCTGATTGGCTCCTTCGTGCAGCAGATGGCCCAGTTTCACGCGCGTTACCTTTCGCCAATCATCTCCCCCGGCAGCCTGACTTCCGTTGAGAAAGAGCGTAAAGGCATGATCTGCTGTCAGAAGAGCTTCGGACTCTTTCACCTCTTTTCCGGCCGGAAGGCGAAACTGATACCGAAAATACCTCTTTCCTGGCTCGGGCAAAACGTCCCGGTCCACTTCACGTTCCCGCATCCAAATCCAGGAAGCCTCCAACGGGGTAGGGTCGGGGTTGTAGGCCATGGAGTGGTAGAGGGGGGTGATGACCTGGCTAACCGCATCGGCAAACTGCTCGGCGGTCAGCCGCCTTCGTACCGGACCGGTAAACACGTAATTTTCAGCTTTGAGTTCGGTTACCTGCTCGTAGGATACCGAAGGAAGCTGATAGGCCTGGGAAGTCAGTATGGTTTCCAGCGTATGCTTCAGATCATACCCGTTGTCGATGAGGTCGGCCGCCAGCCAGTCTAATAGGGCTGCATTCCAGGGGGGCTGATCCATTTCGTCCAACGGCTCCACCAGCCCTCGTCCCATGATGCGATCCCACAGGCGATTGACGATGGTTCGGTATAAGCGGCCGTTTTCCGGCTTCACCATCACTTCCGATAGCTGCTTTAGCTTTTCTTTCACCGTTTCGGCTTCTATCGTACCTAATTCGGGATAGATAAACGCTACCTGAGAGTTTTTGCCGGTAGGCTTATCGCAGCGATAAATCTCGAGGGTGGAATCCGAAAAGACGTTTGCAAAGCCGTAGGACTGCTCCAGCGTCAGGTTGCTGACAAAGCTGTTGTGGCAGGAAGCGCATTTCAGGTTGATGCCCAATAGGGACTGCGAAATATTCTGGGCGGCCTGCATTTCGGTGCGCTGACTGGAGTTGACCACACCCCGCCATTGGATGCCTTTGATAAACCCTTCCGACGCTTCACCGGGGTTGGTGAGCTCCATCACCATAGTCCGGTAGGGCTTGTTGTGGAGCAGGGCATCGTAGAGCCATTCGGTGATTTGCTTTCGTCCGCCGGTGATAAACCCGGTGCCTGAGTAATCGTTGCGCAGCAGGTCATTCCAGAAGCTCAGCCAGTGCTGGGCGTAATTTTTTTCATCATCCAGTAAGGTTCGTACCAATGCTGCCCGCTTGTTGGCGGAAGACTCTCTTTCAAAAGCCTGCACTTGCTCCGGGCGGGGCAGCAACCCTTTGGTGTCCAGGTAAGCCCGGCGAATAAAAGTTCTGTCGTCTACCAGGTCGGGCCACGCCTGGTTATTTTCCTTGAAGTAAGCGTTGATCAGCCGGTCTACGGGATGCGGGTGCTCCGTGCTTTCGGGTAGTTCGGGCTTGGACAACGCCAGGGCGGCTTCGGGAAAAGTCTTGAGCGATTCATCGGCCCAATGCGCTCCCTGGTCGATCCACAGGCTGATCAGTGCTATCTCTTCCTGTTTCAGGGCTTTTCCCTTGCCGGGCATGGATTCTTCATCACTGCGGGGCAGCTTCAGGCGGCGGATGATTTCACTGTTTTTGGCGTCACCGGAAATCAATATTTTTCCGGACTCGCCTCCTTTCATCACCCCTTCTTTGGTTTCCAGTATCAGTTCGCCCTTTTGCTTCAATTCACTATGGCATTTGTAGCAATTATGGGCAAAAATACCCCGTACTTCCAGATTCAGCCGGTCTTGTTGATGGAGCGATAAGGAATCGGTAAGAGATACGGGTGTTAGCTCGGCCAGCAGTTCGTTAGCGTTCCCCTGGGCATATCCGGGGTCATTCCAGGGAAAGGTGCTGCTTAAAAAATCCTCCCCGTGGGTGAGGTTGGCGCCTAAATGCCCGGCGATGGTCAGGCTCACCACGGTGAGGCCTAACAGGGATCGATAGGGTAAAAAGTTTTTAAATCCGCTTTTCTGTAGTTTCCGTAACTGCCAGGCGGTGAGTAGCCCCATCACCACGGTGATCGCACCAAACAGCAGATGACGTTCCACTAAGGGGCCCTGATAATCATCTATCCGGAAGAGAATCAGCCCTAAGATAGCCGATAGCAGGGCACTGGCCGCCCCCAGGTACACCAACCACTGGATTCCTTCGCGCAGTCCCGGTCGTTTGCCGCCCAGGGTCAGCAACTCTAAAAACAGGGCAACGACCAGCAAGCCAATAGGAAAATGGACCAACAGGGGATGTAGCCTGCCGGAGAATTGCGAAAACCAGAAAACCGGATTTTCTTCCATTGTAGACCAGATTGCTTGTTGTAAATAATGGCAAGCTAAATAAGGAATATTTCTGATGAAATGAATAAAGTGAGATAATATTTGTACACTTTGGCAGTGTGTATTCAGAAAAGCAATTAATCAAAACAATCTATTCCCATTTTGTTTTTATGCTTATGCTTAAACCCGTCCTCTATTTTTTGGTAGCTACCAGCTTCATAGCCTGTACCTCTAAAGAACCCGCTGAACCTATGTCAATAGCTTATCCCTCCACACACAAAACAGCCCAGGTTGATACCTTCTTTGGCACCACCGTAGCAGACCCTTACCGCTGGCTGGAAGACGACCGCTCGGCGGAAACAGAAGACTGGGTAGAGGCGCAAAATAAAGTGACACAGGCTTATCTGGACAAAATCCCTTACCGCAAAGACATAGAAAAGCAACTGACGGCGCTTTGGAATTATGAAAAATTCGGGACACCTTTCCGGGAAGGCAACAGCTACTTTTTCTTTAAAAATAATGGACTGCAAAACCAGAGTGTCCTCTACCGACAGCAGGGGCTGGACGGTACGCCGGAAGTGTTTTTAGACCCCAATACATTCTCGGAAGATGGCACCGTAGCGCTGGGGGGCCTCGACTTTACCGAAGACGGCACGCTGATGGGTTATTCTCTTTCTGAGTCCGGCTCCGACTGGCGCAAGATACTCGTTATGGACGTAGCTTCCGGCCAACTGGTAGAAGACACCATCCGCGATGCCAAGTTCAGCGGCATTGCCTGGGAAGGTACGGAAGGATTTTACTACAGCAGCTACGACAAACCCAAAGCAGGCAGCGCCCTGTCGGGCGTTAATATGAACCATAAGCTGTATTACCATAAACTTGGCACACCGCAAAGGGAAGATAAGCTGGTCTTTGGCGGTGAAAAGCAGCCCAGACGCTATGTGCAAGCCAAGGTCACAGAAGACCAGCACTACCTGGTCGTCACAGCAGCGATGGGCACCAGCGGCAACGAACTGTATATCAAAGACCTGACAAAACCCAATAGCAAGATAGTCCCCGTAGTAGATGATTTCGAGAACAACCACAGCGTAGTACACAACGAAGGGACGACGCTCTATATCCTGACCAACCGGGAAGCGGCCAACCAGCGGATTGTTACGGTAGATGCTGGCAGTCCATCGCCTAAAAACTGGAAAGACCTGGTACCCGAACAGGAAGAAGTGCTGCAAAGCGCTTCCTTTGCCGGAAATAAAATGTTTCTGGATTATCTCAAGGATGCCTCTACCCGCATCTACCAGTATGATCTGCAAGGCAAGCGCGAAAAAGAAATTGCGTTGCCTGCCATCGGTTCTGCCGGTGGTTTTGACGGAAAAAAGGAAGACAACATGGTATTTTATGCTTTCACCTCCTTTACCTATCCTACTACCATTTATGTATACAACATCAAAACAGGCGCGTCGGAGGTTTTCCGTCAGCCCAAAGTAAATTTTAATCCTGAAGATTTTGAGACACGGCAGGTGTTCTTCCAGAGCAAAGATGGTACGCAGGTACCTATGTTTATTGTCCACCGCAAAGGACTAAAGCTCGATAGCTCCCATCCTGCCTATCTGTACGCTTACGGCGGCTTCAACATCAGCCTGACGCCCTCTTTCAGCGTGACCAGCCTGTACTGGGTACAAAACGGCGGCATCTTTGCCATGCCTAACCTGCGGGGCGGCGGCGAATACGGCGAAAAATGGCACGAGGCAGGCACCAAGATGAACAAGCAAAATGTCTTTGACGACTTTATCGCTGCCGGAGAATACCTGAAAAAAGAAGGGTACACTTCTAAAGAAAAACTGGCCATTGCCGGAGGCTCCAACGGCGGACTGCTCGTAGGCGCGACCATGACGCAGCGCCCCGACCTTTGCCAGGTAGCATTGCCCGCTGTCGGCGTCATGGACATGCTGCGCTACCACCAGTTCACCGCCGGGGCAGGCTGGGCGACGGACTACGGCATTGCCGACAGCAGCCAGGTGATGTTCGAGTATCTTTATAGCTACTCACCCTTGCACAACATCAAGGAAGGTGTTGCCTACCCCGCTACGCTCGTCACCACAGCCGACCACGACGACCGGGTCGTACCGGCGCACTCTTTCAAATTTGCCGCGACCTTGCAGGAGAAAAATTCGGGCAATAACCCTGTGCTGATCCGCATTGAGACCAAAGCGGGGCATGGCGCCGGTAAGCCTACCTCCAAGCAGATAGAAGAGTGGGCGGACAAGTTTGCTTTTACATTTTACAACATGAATGCTATGCCAGCGTATGTAAAATAGGTTTTGATAAAACGGACTGATTACTTATTTTGTGTTCAAACATGGAAGCAGTAACTAAAAAGCGACTGTCGCTCACTGAATACCAGCAGTTAGAACAGGATACGGATACCCGCTACGAGTACCACGATGGCGAAGTATTTGCCATGTCCGGCGCCTCTCGTAAGCATAGTGCGATTTCTTCTAACGTCAACAGATTGTTAGGCAACATGCTACCGCCGGGTTGTCGTGCTTTTGACAGTGATTTGAAAGTGTATATTGAAGCTATTAAGAAAGGGCTTCATCCGGATGTTTCCGTCGCCTGCCGGCCTATTACCGGACCGGAGGAGATCAATGCCATAGACAACCCTACACTGATTGTGGAAGTACTTTCACAGGGTACTTCAGCGTATGACCGTCAGTTACCACTACGGGATCAAAAATTTTGGTTTTTTTCCCAACTTTCTTCCCTACGGGAATATGTGCTGATTGAACAAGACCGATGGGCGGTTGAGACTAGATATCGCAGCGCACCGGAAGGAGAATGGGTCATGGCCTATTACGAAGGAGCGGATACAGAAGTTATACTGCGTTCTTTAGACTTGCGGCTCACAATAAGTCAAATATACGACGATACAGACGGTCTTTGATCTTTTTCTCAATAAAACCAAACCTAACGCTTACAAAATGACCCTCCGTGCAGGCAAACAGGAAGATTTACCCCAGGCACTGGATCTGATCCGCGAACTGGCAGCGTTCGAGAGATCGCCGGATGCCATAGAGACGACGCTGGAAGAAATGATCCGCGATGGGTTTGGCGAGCAGCCCGTTTTTGAGTTTTTTATTGCTGAAGAAAATGAAAAAATAGTAGGGCTTGCCCTGTATTTTTACAGCTACTCTACCTGGAAGGGCAAATGCCTGTACCTGGAAGACCTCATCGTCACCCAATCGCACCGGGGAAAGGGCATTGGCAAAAAGCTGTTTGACAAGATCATGGAGAAAGCCCAGGAGACCGGCGCGCGCCGTGTGGTCTGGCAGGTGCTGGACTGGAACGAGCCCGCCATAGCCTTCTACCAATCGCTGGGCGCTGACCTGCTGCACGAATGGGTGACCTGCCGCCTGACCAAAGAACAGATACAGCAATACACACCCATCGGGTAACCACTGCCGGATAATGATCGCTGGCGTCTCAACATTATAGCAGTTTATGTTGTTTATCAAAAAAAACGCTAAACCTACAACTCCATGAGTATTTTCAGAAGACTGTTTAAAATAGGCGAATCAGAAACCAACGCCATAGTAGACCAAATGGAAGACCCCGTGAAAATGAGCCAGCAGGCCATCCGGGATTTAAAACTTGACCTGAGCAAAGCCCTGGAAAGCCTGGCAGAAGTAAAAGCCATCGCCATCCGTACCCGTCGTGATATGAAAACCTACCAGCAGCAAGCTGCCGACTACGAGAAGAAAGCCATGCTGCTGCTACAAAAAGCCCAGCAAGGCGAACTCTCACAAGCTGATGCCGACCGCCTAGCCAGCGAAGCTCTGAACAAAAAAGAACACGCTGACCAGCAGATCTCCCGCAACCAGACCGAAGCAGAGAAATACGACAGCATGTCGGCCAACCTGGAGTCTAAGATCAATGACCTCCGCAGCCAGATCTCTACCTGGGAAAATGAACTCAAGACGCTGACCGCCCGCGCCAAAGTGAGTACGGCGACCAAAAAGCTCAACAAACAGATGGCAGGCATTGACTCTTCCAGCACGGTAGCCATGCTCGAGCGCATGAAAACCAAGGTAGAAGAAGAAGAGTCGCTGGCGCAATCCTACGGAGAGATCGCCGCAGCGCCCAAAAGTGTAGATGATGAAATCGACAAAGCCCTGGGCTCCGGCTCACCTGCGGGCTCTGATAAGTTAGCGGCGTTGAAAGCGAAGATGGGTATTGATAGTTAAAAAGTTTAAAGTTCTGAGTTCTAAGTTATCTGTCCTAAGAACTTAGAACTCAGAACTTAGAAAAGAATGGGGGCAGTTATTATATTCGTATTAGCGCTGGCAGGCTTAGGTATCTATCTCTGGCAAATGCAGCAAGCTAAAAAGCTTAGCCAGCCGGATATTCTCTCCGGACCTATGATAGACCGCCTGAGCTTGGATCATGTAGGGGCTGGCGGTATGATCCATTTGATGAATGTTGGCAAAAACATGGAAGAGTACGACGTCAATATTCTTTCCCGCAGCATCTACCGCGAAGGCGACAACCAAGAATGGTACGAACTGGAAGGCAACAATGGTAAACAAAGACTTTGGATCAGCCTGAAAGACAATGCGCTGCTGGATGCCACCCTGGCGATGCGAAAGCTCAAACTCCGCGACCTGCCCGTTACCCGCGATGAGTTGGATGATATGGACGAAAAAGGACAAGGTGAGTTTGTCTTTGAAGAAAAAACCTATTATTACGAAAACTCCAACGAAGCCTCCTATTTCCGCGACGGCGATACTACCCCGGACAATGAAGTTTTCTTCTACTATTGGAAGTTTGAAGACGCCGACGGCCAGGAGTTTATTACCATTGAAGAATGGGAAAACGGTCGCTTTGAAGTCACGGTTTCTGTTCCTATCAAAACCTCCCAGGTAAAGGTATATAGTTTGGGAACCTAAAAAGACTGCTATTTTGTAGCTTCCAACTCAATATACACCGGCAAATGGTCGCTGTAGCCGCCTAAGTATTCGTTGCCGCCATAGGTGCGCAGCGGGTATCCCTGGTATTTGCCTTCCTGTTGGAGCAGCCACTCCTGGCTGAAGATCGTCGCCGAACCTTCTTTGTAGTGGAAGTCCGACTTGTTCTTTTCCGCTTTAAACAGCGCCTGCGACAGCATGATCTGGTCGAGCATATCCCACTGCCCGCGGAAAAGGTAGCTGCCTTTGCCTTGCTCTTTCAGGGCGTACATAGGGTTGAACAGATCGTTGTCGTCGAGGACGGCGGGGTCTCCCTTGGCTTCCAGCGTCGTCAGCATGCTGCGGTTGTCCGGCTCGTCGTTGAAATCACCCATCAGGATAATGTTGGCATTGGGGTCTACGGTAAGCAGTTCGTCTACCAGCGCCCGGGCACGGGTAGCCGCCGCGATGCGCCGGGGTTCGCTCGCTGCCATACCGCCCCGGCGTGAGGGCCAGTGATTGACCAGCACGGTCAGCGTATTGATGCCTTCTTCTTTGTCTTCTCCCAGAATGCCGGACACTTCCAGAATGTCCCGCGTCTGGTAACCGCCCGAATCGAAGGTTACTTTGAAAGCCTGGGTCAGGAAAGGACTGAAAAAAGTGGAGCGGTAAAGCAGTGCCACATCAATGCCCCGGGCGTCGGGCGAGTCAAAGTGTACGATGTCGTAGCTGTAGTTGGCCAGGGTTTCATGGTCTACCAGGTCTTGCAGCACCTGCTGGTTTTCTATCTCCGCCAGGCCGATCATCTCCGGGTAGTCCAGCCCGGCCACGACGGCTGCCAGGTTTTTCAGCTTTTGTTGGTAACGCTCTTCCGTCCATTGTTTGGGGCCGGCCGGCAAAAACTCCTCGTCTTCCGTAGCAGGATCATCCTTAGTATCAAACAGGTTTTCTACGTTATAAAAAGCTATTCGGATGTCCGGATCTTCTACCGGTGCCGTTTCGTTCTGGTTCTGGCTGATGCAGGCCATCGCCAGCAGCGGTAAGAAAATGATCAGTCTGGAGGGCTTCATGGATTCGTCTTTTTTACGTTGGCGAAAATACCTAATTTAGCCCGAAAATAACTATGAAAAAGTCAGCAATTACATTTAACATCGAGCTCGACGAGCAAAACATTCCCGACAATATATCCTGGGACGCTACCGACCGGCGTCCCGGCGACCGTGAGCAGGACGCTATGTCCGACACCAAAGCCATCAGCCTGTCTATCTGGGATAGTATGCAAAGGAACACCCTGCGCATTGACCTGTGGACCAAAGAGATGCCCGTAGACGAGATGAAACGCTTCAGCGTAGACACCATCGGCGGACTGGCTCAAACCATCCTGAGCGCCACCGGCGACGAATACATGGCCGGTGAGATGAACGCGCTGTGCGAAAAGCTGGTCAAACACCTGGAAGAGGAGATAAAGAAGGGCTAATATGTTGAAACGAATGATGCCATCTTTTATGTTAAAGCACGATTTCTATGTATCGGTTGGTTATAAAGTTTGATCGCCGTATAAAAAATCCATAGGAAATAGAAGAAGAAAACAATGCGTTGGCCTAACGCAGGCATATTCGGAAAAAGAAAAACCCAGGCACCAAAGATAATAGTCAGATAGGTGAAAATTAAGGTGGGCTTTATAGCAGATTTCCAATATTTGGTTTTTTTCATTTGCTTTGGATAGGTAAAAGCCCCTATCAAAAAGAAAACGTAACTCCCAAAACTTCCTATGGTATGGACCAACATGGTTGGAGATGCTCTATCATCAAAATCGCCGGGAAAAACGCCTGATAACGCCATAAAGCTTCCACTCAAAAGAATGCCATACAGAGGGGGTTTGTTAGCTTTCTTGCCAGTGACACTTTTGAAAAGTCCAATAGCATAGATTGAAATCAAAATTCCGGGGACGATATATCCGAATATATTCCAAATCCATTTATTAGGGGCATCCACCGAGCTAAGTTCGCTAACTGCTTTTGTAAATAAAGAATAACCGGGTCTTGACAAATCCATGAGGATGTATGTAATCAAAAAAATGAAAGGGGTTAGCATTCCAATCATTCCGTATGTTTTGTGTGACATTGTTTGATGTTTAAATTGAACTTAGTGTACTTTTACTGTATGTACCACATCTGGCGTAGTCTTTGTTTTAAGCCGTAAAGAATTTTTTTGCTTCCTCATGCGTTTGTTCATCAACCAAAAATAAAGCTATTATGAAAAAATACATATCAGGGCTGACCCTGGCACTTGCCATTATATTATCTTCTTTGGCACAGGCGCAACAATCAGACAACGCAAAAGCTTCTATCCAATGGCTTACGCTGGAAGAGGCGCAGCAGTTGAGCGAAAAAGAACCGCGCAAGATCATCATGGACGTCTATACCGACTGGTGCGGCTGGTGCAAAAAGATGGACAAAACCACCTTTGCCGACAAGTCAGTAGTAGATTACGTCAACAAAAACTTTTATGCCGTCAAGCTCAAGGCAGACAGCAACGACAAAGTGACCTTCAAAGGACAGGAGTTTACCAACGGACAGTTTGCGCAGGCGCTTCGTGTGACGGGGTATCCTACGATTGTCTTCTGGGACAAGAACTTTTCCAACTTTCAGCCCGTAAGCGGTTACCGCCAGGCCGAAGAGTTCCGCAAGATCCTGGAGATGTTCCACAACGCCGAAGCCGAGCCTAAGGCAGGCAAATAAATACCAGGATGTACCGGATGATATAAAGATAATCAGG
>JBBSNI010000016.1:0-28091 GCA_038232695.1 Cytophagales bacterium | reverse complement strand
TGAATGCCCTGTTCCTTACAAACGAATTATTTCTCCTGAGCTTTTAAGACAGTTTATTGCTACGGAAAGAATCATATACCATAAAGACACCTGCCTGGACATTGATCAGGTAAGGGCAAAGATAGCGGCAGGCAAAGGGTATCATTTTGGGCTGTATGATGCTTATATGGCTCATGCGGTTGCGTCATTAACTGCCGGTGCCGCAGGTCTTTCCTGCATACAGGGTAACTATTTTCCTGAGTTGATTGTCTGGCTATGTGATCATTACAATGTGTCTCACCTTCAATCTGAGGTGCAGAAATTACAACAGTTTCTGGTAGACAAAATGGATATCATGCATCATGTGTATCCTACGGGGGCAAAATATTACTTACAAAAAAGAGGTTTGAATATTTCCACTACCATTCGGGGCAAGGCAAGTGCATTTACCTCTGAGGTAAGAAAAGACATGGATGATTTCTTCAAGGAGTGTATGCGTTTTCAGGAAGAATTAGAGATTGGATTCGTTCTTTGAAAGAATCCATGATCAACAGGAAGTCAGGCGTTTCTCAGCGTTAATAATAACAAAAGCATAAAAACATGAAGTTAGTTGGAAATTTAGTAGGAGTATTTTTTTTCGCGGCTATTACTGCTTGTATTGGTCAAATCAACGTACGTAAAGTAAGCGAGGAACTTATTTTTCATGACCCTCCTTTTGCCCAATGCCATGCCTCAACCATTGAACAGGTATCCCCTACCAAGTTAATGTCTGCCGTTTTTGGAGGTACCCGCGAAGGTAACGACGATGTGAGTATTTGGCTTTCTACCAAAGAGGATGGCGAAGAATGGAGCGAACCTGTAGAAATAGCCAATGGGAAGATAAACGATACCTTACGGTACCCGACCTGGAATCCTGTCCTTTTCAAAACAAACAAAGGAAAACTTTTTTTATTCTACAAAGCTGGCCCATCCCCACGAAAATGGTGGGGTATGGTTCGTACATCTACGAACAACGGAAAGACCTGGAGCCGTGCTGAAAGACTACCGGATGGAATTTTAGGTCCTATTAAAGATAAGCCTGTTCAACTGGCCGATGGCACTATTCTTTCCCCATCAAGCACTGAAACTGAGGAAAGCTGGAAGGTTCACCTGGAAAAATCGACGGATCAGGGAGAAACCTGGGCGATAATTCCTATTGATCCAAAAACGGAATTTGATGTTATTCAGCCTACTCTTCTGATCCATCCGGACAATAAACTGCAGATTTTAGCCAGAAGTAAGAACAATGCCATCGTAGAAGCTTATTCTGACGATCATGGAGATAGCTGGGGGAAATTAACCAAGACTGATTTACCAAATCCAAACTCCGGAATCGATGCGGTTACGCTTAAAAACGGTTGGCATTTGTTAGTTTACAATCCAACGGTAAAAGGAAAAGATGACAGAGCAAAATTAAACGTCGCAGTTTCAAAAGATGGTACTATCTGGTCAGATGCGCTTGTTCTTGAAAATGAAAATGAGGGTGAGTTTAGTTATCCGGCAGTAATTCAGACCAACGATGGAAAAGTACACATTACCTACACCTACAATCGCGTAAACGCTAAGCATGTGGTGTTAACGGTAGAGGAAGAAGTTGCATCAGAAGACTTTACGTTGGTTGCCTATAACAATCCCGATCTTAAAGTTGATCTTGGCGTGGGTTTGTGGGCTTGGCCCTTACCCATGGATTTTGACGAAGACGGGGATATGGACCTGGTAGTTTCCTGTCCGGATACTCCTTTTAATGGATTATACTTTTTTGAAAATGAAGGAGAAACCTACGAGGGCATCACTAGCTTTAAGCCCCCGGTAAAAATCGGTCCCAGCGCCAAAAACATACAAATCTCCTATGTCAATGGGGAGGCAAGAGTCATGGGACCCGGCGTGGAATTTCAAAATTTCAGAAGTGCAAAACTGAATGCTCCTGCTAGTATATTTGATGCAAAAATCTTGGAAGAAAGACACGAGAAGATCAGGTTCAGCCAGTGGAAGTATGTAGATTATGAGAATGATGGCGACCTGGATATCATCGTAGGCATGGATGAATGGGGAGAATATGGCTGGGATAATGCCTTTGACAAAAAAGGAAACTGGACCAATGGACCCTTGCATGGATATGTCTACCTGCTTGAAAATGTGGATGGCAAGTACGTAGAAAAAGGCAAGTTGCAAGCCGCCGGTAAACCCCTTGATGTGTATGGTGCCCCTTCACCCAATATGTATGACTTTGACGGCGATGGTGATCTGGATATCATCTGTGGTGAATTTCTGGATAAACTTACTTGGTTTGAAAACATAGGATCAAGAGAGCAACCCGAATATGCTAAAGGAAGGATACTGAAAAATACTGAAGGCATCATTAAGATGGACCTGGAAATGATCATACCCGTAGGCGTAGACTGGGACAATGACGGGGATATGGATTTGGTGATTGGGGATGAGGATGGCAGGGTGGCTTTGGCAGAAAATACCGGTGAAGTACAGAATCATATGCCGGTTTTTAAGTCTCCGGTATATTTTAAACAGCAGGCTGACAATGTAAAATTCGGTGCTTTGGTTACACCCTATAGTGTAGATTGGGACAATGACGGAGATGAAGACCTCATTTGCGGAAATTCAGCCGGTTATATTGGGTTTATTGAAAACCTGGACGGAGGCAACCCTCCCCGCTGGGATCAACCAAAACGGTTGAAGGCAGAGGGAGATGTTATCCGGATCATGGCAGGCGATAGCGGCTCCATTCAGGGTCCGGCTGAAAGCAAGTGGGGGTATACCACCTTGTCGGTGAGCGATTGGGATGGTGATGGCTTACGAGACATCATCGTCAATTCCATCTGGGGAAAAGTGGAGTGGTACAAGAATGTTGGAAGTAAGAACAATCCTCAACTTACCAAAGCCCAACCCATCAAAGTACAATGGGAGCAGCAACCGCCCAAACCGGAATGGAACTGGTGGAACCCGGAAAGTGATCATCTGGCTACGCAGTGGAGAACCACTCCGGTGACAGTAGACTGGAACAAGGATGGGCTCATGGATCTAATTATGCTGGATCACGAAGGTTACCTGGTTTTCTTTGAGCGATTTAAAAAAGGAGATGAACTTATGCTGCATCCCGGCAAAAGAATCTTTTACGGTGTCAATGGGTCGGGTTTTGATGGTAAACACGGGGTGAAAGATAGTACGGCAGGTGTGCTCAGGCTCAATGTAAATCCGTATGGAGGAAGTGGCAGAAGAAAGTTATGTGTGACAGATTGGGACGGCGATGGCGATATAGATATACTGGTCAATAGTTTGAACGTCTCATGGATGGAAAATCTGGGTGTGGAAGATGGAAGAGTAAAATTCAGAAATAGGGGAGCCCTAACAGAAAGAAAACTGGCAGGGCATACGACCAGCCCGACGACAGTAGACTGGAATAAAGATGGCAAACCGGAATTGCTGGTAGGGGCAGAAGATGGGCATCTGTACTATCTGAACAATGAGTATTGAATGTTATCACTACTACTCATACATAAACCTAAACTATTCTTAACTTAGACAAACATTGACACTTCCCCTCACCGACCTTATTGTTTTTTTGGTATACATCACGGGTATTGTAGTATTTGGCGCCTCCTTTTATTTTAGAAGCCGTTCGGCGGATGCTTTTACCTCCGGGGGGGGCAATCTTCCCTCCTGGGTAGTGGGCATGTCTATATTTGCTACCTTCGTGAGTAGCATTAGTTTTCTGGCTTTGCCGGGCAATGCTTATCAGACCAACTGGAATGGATTTGTTTTTAGTTTGTCTATTCCTATCGCTGTTTTCTTTGCCGTAAAATTTTTTGTGCCCCTCTACAGAAGCATTAACAGTGTATCTGCCTATTCTTTTTTAGAAAAACGCTTTGGCCCCTGGGCACGTATCTATGCATCCGCCTGCTATTTGTTGACCCAACTGGCGCGTATGGGCTCTATTCTGTATTTGCTTGCCCTGCCCATGAACGCTCTTTTTGGATGGGACATACGCCTTATCATTGTTGTGACCGGCGCTTTGGTGATGTTCTACTCCATGATGGGTGGAATTCAGGCAGTAGTCTGGACAGACGCTATTCAAGGCCTGGTGTTGATCAGTGGAGCCGTGGTTTGCTCTCTGGTGTTGCTGTTTTCTATGCCGGAAGGACCTGCGCAAACCTTTGCCATTGCCCGTGAATACGACAAGTTGAGCTTAGGAAGTTTCGCTTTCAACTTCTCTGAATCTACCTTCTGGGTCATTTTGATTTACGGACTGTTCATCAACCTGCAAAACTATGGCATAGACCAGAATTATGTCCAAAGGTATATGACTACCAAGACGGAGAAGGAGGCTAAGTTCTCTACCTGGATGGGAGGGCTTTTGTATGTGCCTGTATCTTTACTGTTTTTCTTCATAGGCACAGCCCTTTTTGCGTATTACAAGGTGCATCCTGAACTGCTTCCCGATGAATTGGCCGCCATAGACATGGCAGACCGTGTCTTTCCTTATTTCATTGTGAATGGGCTTCCGGTCGGAGTGACCGGGCTTTTGATCGCAGCGATATTTGCAGCAGGCATGAGTACCATTTCTACCAGCCTGAACAGTACGGCTACTATTATTTTGACAGATTACTATCAGAAATATACTAAGAATGTCTCTGATAAATCTTCCATGATGGTACTCTACGCCTCTTCATTGATCATAGGAATTATAGGTATTGTGGCTGCCCTTGCCATGACGCAGGTAAAAAGTGCTTTAGATGCCTGGTGGGCCTTATCCTCCATTTTCAGCGGAGGCATGCTTGGCTTGTTTTTGCTGGGATTGATCTCCCGAAAAGCCAGAAATGTAGACGCTGCCATCGGCGTCATCGTAGGTGTATTGTTGATATGCTGGGTAAGTCTTTCCCCTACCTATTTTACGGATGGAATCTGGATAAATTTTAGAAGTCAATTACACACAAACTTAGCCATCGTGGTAGGTACGATAGGCATTTTTGTAGTAGGCTTTTGCTTGGGTAAATTTTTCAGTCATCAAAATGATCCGGAAAAGAAGCAGGTAAAGAAAATAAGCCAACCGTAAGGAGAGAATACATAAATGCTATATCGGAAAGCTAAGTGTAGAAAGGGAATAACATATGTTGCAATTCCACTGCTTCGGCAGTCCGATGCGTCGGCAGTCCGATCCTCCCTCACACATCTTCCTTCGTCAGCCCGTACTGCTCGTTGCTTTCTACATTTCCCCTGGGCTCTACATGGATCATGATGTCATACACATTATCTAAGCGATTCTTGATCTCTTCCTCGACTTTTGACCCGATCTCGTGGGCTTCGGAAACACTCAGTTCGCCTTCCACTTCAATGTCCAGGTCGATCAGGTACAGGCTTGACATGCTGCGGATGCGGGCGCGGTGTGGATTGTGGACGCCTGCTACGGCATCGGCTGCTTCAAAGACGGTCTGGTAGACAGACATATCATCTACGCCTTCCATGAGTTCGGTATTGCTTTCCATAAAGATTTCATAGCCGATCTTTAAGATCCAAAGGCTGACACCCAATGCCATCACCGTATCGATGCGGGGCATATCCAGCCAGACCGAGGCGCCTACGCCTAACAGTACAGACAGGGACAGTACAATATCGGCGCGCATGTTTTTAGCATTGGCCATCAGCATAGGGCTTCCGGTCTTTTTGCCCAGGCGGAACTGCCACCAGGCCAGCAGCATCTTGCCTGCGGCAGAAAGGGCGGTCACATAAATAGCGATGCGCGAAGGAGTCTGGCGGCTGTCCAGAAACAGGTTTTCGGCGTTGTAGAACAGCAACTGGGCACCGGCGAAAAAGATAAAAAAAGCCAGCGCTTTAGTGGCGATGGTTTCGGCACGGCTGTAGCCATAAGGATATTTCTGGTCGGGCGGTCTGCAGGTGATCTTTGCCGTGATCAGCGTGATCAGGTAAGCAGCCACATCAGAGAAAGAATCTATACCGTCGCCAATAACAGCCTGGCTGCCAGCCAGAAAGCCTGTGATAATTTTCAGGGCAGCCAATGCCAGGTTACCGAAGATGCCTATCCACGAAGCCCGGATAATGGTCTGTGTTCTTCCTCTCAAAAGATTATGTTTTAAAAGCGGGAAGCCTTTTGATAGCTAAAGTTCGCGCAAGTTGGCAAGGGTTTGTCAAAGAAACAATCATGGTTTGAATTCGTTAGGTAAATACAGGCGGATAAAGAAATTTTTCCGTTTTTAAATTAACTATAAACCTTAACCACCCATAATTATGGCATTCCAACTTCCCGATCTTCCTTATGGTTTTGACGCCTTAACCCCGCATATCGACGCCAAAACAATGGAAATCCACCACGACAAACACCACGGCGGCTACGTAACCAAACTCAACGGTGCGGTAGAAGGTACGCCGCAAGCCGATATGTCTATTGATGAACTGATGAAGAAAGTAGGCAGCCTGTCTACGGCCGTACGCAACAACGGCGGCGGCCACTATAACCACTCTCTGTTCTGGAAAGTACTTTCACCCAACGGCGGCGGAAAGCCCCAGGGCGCCTTGGCTGAAGCCATCAACAGTTCCTTTGGCTCTTATGATCAGTTTAAAGAAAAATTCAACGATGCTGCCGGTACCCGCTTCGGCTCAGGCTGGGCCTGGCTTATCGTAGACAACAGCGGCAAGCTGAAAGTAACCTCTACGCCCAACCAGGACAATCCTGCGATGGACATCGCCGAAGAAAAAGGCACACCCATCCTGGGATTAGACGTGTGGGAACATGCTTACTACCTGAACTACCAGAACAAGAGACCCGAATACATCCAGGCTTTCTGGAATGTGGTCAACTGGGACGAAGTGAGCAAACGCTTTGAACAAGCCAAGAAATAATCGTAGCCCTCTGTAAAATTAATGCCGGTAAATGAGTCGTTGACCGACCTTTTGCTGGCATTTTTTATCTTCTGGCTTCCTGTAAAAACTTATTACAATGGCAAAGAGAACACAATCTAAAGGAACTTGTCAGTACTGTGGTGCTGTCGTTGCTAAAAATGCCATGCCCAAACATCTGGCTGCCTGCCGTGAGCATCAGCTTATGATGGAACAAGCTAAAAGTAGCAAATCCCAAACGCTTTATCACCTGCGGGTACAGGACGCCTATGCCAAAGAGTTCTGGCTGGACCTGGAAATGCGGGCATCCGCTACGCTCGACGACCTGGATAGTTATTTGCGCGCCATCTGGCTGGAGTGCTGCGGACATATGAGCCAGTTTTCGGCCGGAGGACGCCGATGGGGCGACGAGATACCCATGAGCCGGAAAATAGGTAAAATTCTTGAGCCCGGTGAAGAGCTTACCCACATTTACGATTTTGGCACTTCCTCCCAAACACAGATCAAGCTGTTGGCCAAACGGGAGGGCGCACCTACCACACCGCATCCCATAGCGCTGATGGCGCGTAACCTGACACCGGAAACGGAATGTCAGGAATGTGGCCAGCCTGCCACCTGGTTTTGTGTAGAATGCCAGATAGAAGACGAAAATCCGGGGATGTTGTGCGACCGACATGCTGAAGATCACCCCCACGACAACTACGGAGACCCTGTACCGCTGGTTAACTCACCGCGCATGGGTATGTGCGGTTACGATGGACCTGCCAAACCTCCTTATTAGATGTTAATTTTTGTCGCTGTTATCAGCCAGATTCTTATCCCCACCGCTTTTCATCGCCACATGGCTCACTACAAAGTTGCCTACCTTCCTGCCTTCTTTGATACCGTTATCAATGGCAGGCATATAGTGAATGCCACCGTACAAGCGGCTGATGGCTGCCTCTTCGGAAGCTTCTATGAATGAGTTAAAATCGCGGGGCGCGATGCCGTAAGATACTTCGGTAGAATCTGTATATTGAAATTGCTCGCCGTACATATGTGTCAGGGCAATCGCTGCTGAAGAAGAGATCACGCTGTGCCCACTGGGGTATTCCGGGAAGGGTGGGGTTTGCAGTAACGGCATCCAGTCCTGATCAATATAGGTATTGATCACCGTCTCCGGGCGAATCAGGTTACTGCGGTATTTTTCTTCCCAGCAACTGATAAAACCATCAAACAAAGCGATAGACACCATCGTATACGCGCTGACCGACTCCATCAGAGAAGCGTGCTTCTGCTGGCTGGCAATCGAGGTGATGCCCATCCAGTGGCCGCCAGGTGTGATCTTTTTGGTAGCAAACATTACATGCCCCTGGTGGTGGGATACATAAGGGTTGCAATCCCAGAAGCTGGCAATGTGGGCTTGTTCTTCGCTAAGTTTTTTGCCGGTATCGTATACTTCCAGGGTTTCCTGATAAAAAGGAGAACCTTCTTTCATATCATAGGCAGTAGGTTTGGCGGGAGGAAACTGCCCGGCAGAGTCCAGCACCATCGTACGGATCTTGCTCCAGTGAGGCTCTATGCCGTCCATATAGTCAGGCGGAGTAGGCTGCCAGCGGCCTGGCTCGTCGCTGACGGTAAACTTGGGGAAGGTACGGCTTTGCTTATAGTTGTCTTTGCCGGCCCATTCCAGGATGTGCTGCGCTACCTGGTCGCCATAGGCCATAGAGCGTTCGTAGACTTCGTCCGGGAAAGCTTTTTTAAATGGCTCATACACTTCTTTTTCGTAAGCTTCCATCACTTCTTCCGAAAAGATCAGGGCTTTTCCTACTTTCAAATAGGCATGAAGACTTGCCAGTGGATAGCAATATTCCTGACCGTCTTGCGGGGCAGGTACTTTTTCCAACGCATTGAGCTGGCCTGCCAGGGTCTGGTATTCGGGATGCTCATGGATGAGTACTTCGTAAGCGGCAATATTCGGATACGCATAAATACGGCTGGCTACGGGCGGCGAAAAAATATCATGCACCATGATGTCGGTCAGCTTCTGTACAGAGGCATGGAGATAAGCCGGGTCGTCTGCCACAAAGTTTTCATCCCTGCGGTCGCAGGATAAGAAGGTCATACATAGCGTAAAAAGAACGAGTAGGATAGAATAGTGTATTTTCATAGGATGCTAAATTAGTCAACAATGGCAACGGTCGGATATACCTGTCAGGAGCCTGCGCTCCTGTTTATGCTTCTGTAACAACAAATCTGCTCCTACAGGTTTCCAAAGGTACAAAATTTCTGTAACTCTTGCTTTTTGAGAAACAGATCGAGTCAATGGTTTGCCTAAAATAGACATAATGGGCTCGTAAATTACATTGGTCAATATTTAAGATTCAAAGCTTGTCTTTATAATGAACACTATATAGATTTGCGGCTCGATGAAGAAGTCTTTAGTTAAATTCTTTCTACTCCTTTGTGTTTCCCTGCTGAGCGGATATGCCCACCTGTATGCTCATACATGTCAGGATGGTATTCGCCCTTCTTCCCTAAAAATTCTTGAAAGGTCTGAACATCCCGGCTTTAGCACTGTACTCAACGAACAGGCTTTTATCAACAAGCCTGCCCCGTCCGGTACAGAAAAAGCAAAATATACCATAGATGCTACGGTCAGTGAGGAAGAGGACTGTGAATCCATTTCTTTCAAAAAGCATGTAGAGGGCAGTCATTACTTTACTGCTGTTTTCTATGCCCTCATATTCGGACACTTCATTCACGAACGCTTACCTTCCTGTAAGCACGCGCTTTATTTCTCATCTCATAAATGGTATCTCATATTCCGGATGATCAGGATATAGTATACCACCCAGGCAAATTTTAATTGCCTGACCTTTCACTTTCACTACGCTATTATTTTGAACGGTATCCATAGCATTAGGCTAAAAAGGATGCATAAGTGTATTACGTTATACACACTCCTTTAAAAAATTTACCAAGAAAACCATATCATTTTAAAATCTAAATTATCATGAAGAGAATTCTCATGCTCATGAGCTTGTGTGCCCTGTTGTACCATACAAGCTGTACAACAAAAGGAGAAGAAATGAAGGAAAGTGAAACCAAATTTTTGGTGACCAGTCCGGTGAAAATGGACACTTCAATGACGGAAGAGTACGTGTGTCAAATCACTTCAATAAGTCATATTGAACTGAGAGCCCAGGAAAGAGGCTACTTACAGAAAATTTATGTAGACGAAGGAGACTTTGTAAAAAAAGGGCAACTGTTGTTTAAAATCATGCCCAAGCTTTACGAAGCCGAAAAACAAAAAGCACAGGCTGAAGCCAAAGCTGCCGAAATCGAATTACAGAACACTAAATCCCTGGCAGATAGCAATATAGTGTCTCCCAACGAACTGGCGATGGCGCAGGCTAAATATGACAAGGCGAAAGCCGAATTGGCTTTGGCTGAAGTTCATCTGGGATTTACGGACATCAGGGCTCCATTCGATGGTATCATCGACCGTTTCCGCGTAAGACCGGGAAGCCTGGTGAATGAAGAAGATTTGCTGACGAACCTTTCGGACAACAGCAAAATGTGGGTTTACTACAATGTGCCGGAAGCTGAATACCTGGATTATAAAACGGAGGTAAAAAAGGACAACGCCATGAAAGTAAACCTGTTGATGGCCAATAATAAGCTGTTTGAGTATCCGGGCGTGGTCGAGACCATTGAAGCTGACTTCAACAATGAAACAGGAAACATTGCCTTCAGAGCAACATTTCCTAATCCGAAAAAGCTATTAAGGCATGGCGAAACAGGTAGTGTATTAATGAATGTGCCGCTCAAAGATGCATTGCTGATCCCTCAGAAGGCCACTTTTGAAATTCTGGATAAAAGGTATGTTTTTGTCATCGATGAAAACAATATGGTAAGGTCAAGACCAATTACCATAGCCGCAGAAATGCCACACATTTTTGCCGTGCAGGAGGGTTTGGCTGTCAATGATAAGATCCTTCTGGAAGGCCTGCGCCTGGTAAGAGAAAATGATAAGATAAGCTATGAGTTCGTAGAGCCTAATGCTGCCCTATCTAGTCTGGATTTATACGCTGAATAGTCAAATAATCTAAAAAAACATGTTTAACAATATCATACACAGACCCGTCTTTGCAATTGTAATTTCGGTTGTCATCGTTTTTGTAGGTGCCTTGGCTATTAAGCAGCTACCCATCTCTCAGTTCCCCCAAATCGCACCTACCACAGTCAGTATTTTTATTGCATATCCCGGAGCCAGTGCCGATGTATTGGTTAAATCCACCTTGGTTACCCTGGAAAATTCTATCAATGGTGTTCAGGATATGCGGTATATGGCCACGGATGCTACCAGTGCCGGAGAAGCTACGATCAGTGTGATTTTCGAACCAGGTACTGATCCCAACCAGGCAGTGATCAGGGTAAAGACAAGAGTGGATCAGGTGATGCCCCTGTTGCCGGAACTGGTACAGCGCGAAGGCGTTGTGATCACGCCCATTCAACCCAGTATGTTGATGTATGTGAACCTCTATGCCAAGGATGAAAGTATGGACGAAAAATTTCTGTACAACTACGCCAATGTACAGATGATCCCTGAAATCAACAGGATCAAAGGGGTGGCCAGAACACAAATATTGGGTAGTCGCACTTATGCGATGCGTGTTTGGCTCAACCCGGACCGTATGCGGGCCTATAACATCTCCATTGAAGAGGTGATGGAGGCAATGGAGGAGCAAAGTATTGTGGGGCGTCCGGGCAGACTCGGCCAAAGTTCCGGTATTGCCGCACAGTCGCTGGAATACGTGCTTACCTACAAAGGAAGATTTAACAAACCGGAAGAATACGATAAAATTATTATCCGGGCCAATGCAGCCGGTGAAAGTATACACCTGAAAGATATAGCTACCGTCGAATTGGGTAGTGAATTCTTTGATATCTACTCCAACCTGGATGGCCATCCTTCGGCAGCCATTGTGTTGAAGCAGAACTATGGCAGTAATGCCAGTGATGTCATTGCAGAAGTAAAAGCCAGGCTCAAAGAGATGGAAGCTTCTTTCCCTCCGGGCATGGATTATAAGATCAGCTATGATGTCTCCCAATTTTTGGATGCTTCTATTGAAAAAGTATTGCATACATTGGCCGAAGCCTTCGTACTGGTAGCCATTGTCGTCTTCCTGTTCCTGGGAGACTGGCGTTCTACCCTGATCCCAACATTGGCCGTTCCGGTATCTCTGATTGGCGCGTTTTTTTTCATGCAGTTTTTCGGACTTTCCATCAATCTGATCACTTTATTCGCGCTGGTGCTGGCGATTGGTATCGTGGTGGATAATGCGATTGTCGTCGTGGAGGCTGTTCATGCTAAGATGGAAGAAAAAAATCTTTCCCCGTATAAGGCTACCCAGGAAGTCCTTCATGAAATCAGCGGTGCTATCATCGCCATCACCGCCGTCATGACAGCGGTCTTTGTTCCTTTGGCGTTTATGACAGGTCCGGTGGGTATTTTCTACCGGCAGTTTTCTATTACCATGGCCACCTCTATCGTGCTTTCGGGTGTGGTTGCACTTACCCTTACCCCGGTGCTTTGTGCCATTATATTGAAAAATACCCATGGACAACCCAAAAAGAAAAACCTGCTCAACAGATTTCTCGATAGTTTTAACCGTGGATTTGAAAAACTTACCGGAAAATATACAGGGCTCTTAAGACAGATCGTAAACCGGAGAGTAGTCACTTTCGGTATATTGTTGCTATTCTGTGCGGGCATATTTCTTGAAAATCAGGTGCTGCCGTCAGGATTTATTCCTGGTGAAGACCAAGGTACTATTTATGCCATTATCCAGACACCTCCGGGGGCCACACTGGAAAGAACCAACCAGGTATCCCAAAAACTTCAGAAAATCTGTGAGGAAATTGAAGGGGTAGAATCAGTTTCTTCCCTGGCCGGTTACGAGATTATGACGGAAGGAAGAGGCTCCAACGCGGGCACTTGCCTCATCAACCTGAAAAACTGGTCGGAACGGGAACAATCCGTCAAGGAGATCATGGAAGAATTAGAGGAACACTCGAAGGGTCTGGGCGCTATTGTAGAATTTTTTGAACCCCCCGCCGTCCCCGGCTTTGGGTCTTCCGGAGGTTTTTCCATGCGTCTACTGGATAAAACGACCAATACCGATTACCAGCAGTTTGATCATATCAATAAGAAATTCATTGATGATTTGGGCAAACGTAAGGAGCTAACCGGCTTGTTTACTTTTTTCGCAGCTAATTATCCCCAGTATGAGTTGGTGATGGACAATGAGCTGGCCATGCAAAAGGGCGTATCTATTGGCAAAGCGATGGAAAACCTCAATATTTTGATAGGCAGTACCTACGAGCAAGGGTTTATCAGGTTTGGTCGTTTTTTCAAAGTTTATGTTCAATCCGATCCCAAATTCAGGAGGCTTCCCTCAGATGTTTTGAATCTGTTTGTCAGAAATGATCATGGAGAAATGGTACCCTACTCCTCATTCATGACGATTGAGAAAAAACAAGGGCCCAATGAAGTTACCCGTTACAATATGTACAATTCTGCGTCTATCCGTGGACTTCCGGCCAAGGGATATACCACCGCAGACGCCATTCAAGCCATACGGGAAGTCTCCAGTCAGACTTTGCCAAAAGGGTATGACATCGCCTGGGAAGGACTTTCTTATGATGAAGCACAAAGCGGCAACGAATCTGTTTATATTTTCATCATTGTATTGGCGTTTGTCTACTTTGTGCTGGCGGCACAGTACGAGAGTTTTCTTTTGCCTTTTGCGGTTATTCTTTCCATTCCGGTCGGTATATTTGGTTCGTTTCTCCTGCTTAAACTCATGGGATTGGACAACGACATTTATGCCCAGATAGGACTTATCATGTTGGTAGGTCTGTTGGGTAAAAATGCCGTTTTGATTGTAGAATTTGCCGTTCAGAAGCACCGGCATGGAGCCACCATTCTGGAAGCAGCTATTGAAGGTGCCAGGACACGTTTCCGCCCCATATTAATGACCTCATTTGCCTTTATTGCAGGATTGATCCCCCTGGTGATTGCAACCGGTGCGGGCGCCATTGGTAACCGCACGATTGGCGCTTCTGCACTTGGAGGCATGTTGCTCGGAACCATTTTCGGAGTAATCATTATTCCTGGTCTGTATTACATTTTTGCAAAACTATCAGAAGGCCGTCAATTAATCAGAAATGAATACGACAGACCTTTGACAGAAGAACACGAATACATAAAATGAAAGAAGAAAATGACCATCATGTTTAAAAAAATCATATATCAATGCTTAGGAGTAGCCTGCATACTGTTAACAGTTTCGGCTTGCAAAACTCCTGCTTTAGTTGAAAAAACAGCGAACCCAAAGGTCCCTGCGCGTTACAACAACGCGCAGGACACGACCAACACGGCAGTAGTCCGGTGGAAGGATTATTTTACCGATTCTTACCTGAATGCCCTGATTGATACGGCGCTGACCAACAACCAGGAACTGAACATTACTTTCCAGGAGATTCAGATTGCCAGAAACGAAGCAAGCATCAGAAAAGGAGAGTACTTACCCTTTGTGGGTTTAAGAGGTGCGGCCGGTGTCGAAAAGGTAGGCCGGTATACCAGGCCAGGCGCCGTGGAAGCTACCACGGATATTGAACCAAGAAAAGAATTTCCTGATCCTTTGCAAGATTATCTTGTCGGGGCTTTTGCTACCTGGGAGGTAGATATATGGCATAAGCTGCGCAATGCTAAAAAAGCGGCAGTAAACAGGTATCTGTCCAGCGTGGAAGGGAGAAATTTCATGGTGACCAATCTGGTTGCCGAAATCGCCAATTCTTATTACGAATTACTGGCCCTCGACAATCAGTTGGATATCGTCAAGCAGAACATCGACATCCAGAACAATGCCCTGGAAATAGTAAAGCTACAGAAACAAGCTACCCGGGTGACCGAACTGGCCGTACGCAGGTTTGAAGCACAAGTACTCAACACCAAAAGTCTACAGTACGACATTCAGCAAAACATCACAGAAACTGAGAACAGGATCAACTTCCTGGTAGGCAGGTATCCGCAGCCCATCACAAGGAATACGCAGACTTTCAGCGATTTAGTGCCTGCTACCATTCAGGCAGGCATCCCATCGCAACTGTTAGCAAACCGTCCTGATATTAAACAGTCCGAACTGGAACTGGCGGCAGCCAAGCTGGATGTAAAGGTAGCCAGAGCCAACTTTTATCCTTCTTTAGGCATTTCGGCAGGCATAGGTCTCCAGGCATTTAATCCATCCTATTTGATAAAAACACCTGAATCCATGCTTTTCTCTCTGGCGGGAGATGTAGCGGCGCCTCTGATCAATAAGAATGCGATAAAAGCAACCTATTATAATGCCAATGCGAAGCAGACACAGGCTGTTTACAACTATGAACGCACCATTTTAAACGCTTACATAGAGGTAGCCAACCAGCTTTCTATGATCAGTAACCTGGAAAACAGTTACAATTTGAAAGCAAGGGAGGTGCAGGCACTTACCCAGTCGGTCACGATTTCAAATAATCTTTTCAGATCAGCCAGGGCCGACTATATGGAAGTACTGCTGACCCAACGCGATGCGCTGGAATCAAAATTTGAATTGATTGAAACCAAAAAGCAGCAAATGAATGCGATGGTTAATATTTACCAGGCATTGGGCGGCGGATGGAATTAAATGATGAGCTATCCGGCAGCAAACATTTAATGACATTGAACGTGCGCCGTGGACCTGTGTCTCATATACCCGGACCTGAAGGGCATATATCTGACACTTTATGCTGAGGCAAATCTGAAAGTCCTCAAATGCTCCCAGGGTCCGTTCTGGTAAGCCCAGAGCGTCAATCCTTCGCCCCGGGCGGTGAAAGGTTCAAAGTCTTGAGAAAGCAATGCCTGTAACTTGCGTGCCTGCGGCGGGCTGACCTTATTTTGTACGGTCACGTGCGGCCATAGCTTCTGCCGGTCTTGCGGTGTCAGCCAGGTATGCCAGTGCGTTGCCAGGCGTTGATGCAACGCCAGGAGCGCTTCGCTCTCAAGCCGGAAAGCAACGCCGCGCCCGATCATCTTTACCTCCGTAACGGGCAAAGAGATCACGGTCTGTGACTGACAAATCTCTTCCAGGTATTGCTCAATCGTTAGTTGCTCCGCGCCCGGCAGGTGGTGAAAGAGTGTCAGGTGCGCCTCCAGAAAGTTGCGCTCCGCCGGAAAATGCTGCTGCCGAAGCTCGTTGAAATAACGGAAAGAGCCATCATCCAGCGTCAGCGTCAGGATCAGAGGAGTGTTCATGTGTTAAGGTGTTCATGCGTTAAAGTACTCAAATTCATTAGCACATTAACACTCTAACACATTAACACCCTACAACTCTTTGATCTTAATATTCCTGAACATGACCTCGTTGCCGTGGTCTTGCAGGGCAATGTGTCCGCTTTTGGCTTTGCCGTACATAGGCATCTTGCTGAACTTGCTGTTGGCCACAGAGTCTTCCCAGGCTTTCGTCCAGAGCTCGTATTCCACTACCTTCTCCCCGTTGAGGTAGTGCTCTACACGGCCGTTGTCGACCACCAGGCGGGTGTGGTTCCATTCCCCGGCAGGCTTCACGGTTTCTTTGACCGACTGCTGCAAATCGTAGTTGTCGCCGGAGCGGTGCTTGCGGATCTTAGAGTCCGGATGCCTTTTATCATCTATGAATTGGTACTCCGGACCGGAGTGGTAAACCGCCTGGAGGCTGTCAGCTTCTACCACGTTGAAGAACAAGCCGCTGTTGCCGCCTTCAGAGATGTTCCAATCCATTTCCAGGTCAAAGTTCTGGTATTCGTCCTTGCTGACTACATCGCCGCCGCCAGGCTCCAGCACGAGCATGTTGCCATCGTTTTTCCAGTTAGCAGATAAGTCTTGCGCATTGTAGTTGCGCCAGTTGTCCCGCGCTGTGATGTCTTGAAAATCCCCGCTTGCATTATCGGTATTCTGGCTAACGGCGGTAGAGTCCTGGCCTTCAGAAGAGCCGCTGTTGCTGGTGCAGGAATACATACCTAAGGATAAGGCGCAAAAAGTAATAGCAAAAGTTTGTTTGATCATGTTTGTTTGGTATAAAGTGTATAAAATTAAAGTCCTAATATTTTTTTGTTAGTCTCATCGTCGGTACCGCCCCCAGCAAAGTCGTCAAAAGCTTTCTCCGTGACGGTGATGATGTGGTTGCTGACAAAGTCAGCCCCTTCCAGGGCGCCCTGCTCGGGATGTTTCATAGCGCACTCCCACTCCACGACAGCCCAGCCATCGAAGTCGTACTGCGTGAGCTTGCTGAACACACTGCTGAAGTCTACCTGCCCGTCGCCCAGAGAGCGGAAACGCCCGGGACGGTCTATCCAAGGCTGGTAGCCTCCGTACACGCCGGAGCGCCCGGTGGGGTTAAACTCCGCATCCTTAACATGGAACATGCGGATGTGTTCATGGTAAATGTCAATGTATTGCAGGTAATCCAATTGCTGCAAGACAAAGTGGCTGGGGTCATAGAGGATTTTCACACGCGGATGGTTGCCGGTCGCTTCCAGGAAACGCTCGAAGGTAACGCCGTCGTGCAAATCTTCGCCGGGGTGTATTTCGTAACACACATCTACACCGTTTTCGTCAAAGACATCCAGGATAGGCTTCCAGCGGTCGGCCAGTTCCTGGAAGGCCATCTCTACCAGTCCGGCAGGGCGTTGCGGCCAGGGATACATGAAAGGCCAGGCCAGGGCGCCGGAGAAGGTGGCGTGTACGTTGAAGCCGAAATGACGGCTGGCTTTGGCAGCCATTTTCATTTGATTAATAGCCCAGTCCGTACGCGCTTTGGGGTTGTTGTGGACTTCCTTGGGCGCAAACGCATCAAACATGGTGTCGTAAGCGGGATGCACGGCGACAAGCTGCCCTTGAAGGTGGGTAGAAAGTTCGGTGATCTCTACCCCGGCCTCGCTGGCGGTGCCTTTGAGTTCATCGCAATAGTCCTTGCTTTCGGCGGCTTTCTTCAGGTCTATGCAGCGGGGGTCAAAGGTAGGTACCTGTACGCCTTCGTAACCGGCTTCGGCCATCCACTGGCAGGCACTTTCAAACGTATTGAACGGAGCTTCATCGCTCATAAACTGGGCTAAAAATATAGCAGGCCCTTTGATCGTCTTCATAGGAGCTTCAGGTTAGGTGGTTGATACAAAAAGTTTAGGGGCACTAAATTAGGACATATTTAATGTTATTCAAAGGTATGCGGTTCAAAACATGCGCAATGCTTACACGATGAGGGGGAAGGGCAACCTTAAAAATGTTTGCTTCGTAAGATAACAGCATGAAAGCAGGAGTATTCGTCGTGATCGCTGTATGGCTGGGGGCAGCAGGAGTTTATGGACAGGCCAAGCAGCATTACCGCGCGGGCGCTGTCAAAGATCAGCACAAGGTAGTCTTGCATCTGAATGCATCCACCGTCTCCTGCCGCATCCAACCTACCTACAGTATGCACGCCGTCAACGTGTTTGGCTATCCTGAAAGTGATGATTTTAACCCGGTCCGGCAAGACCACGGTAAGGCTCACTACCAGGAGATCAGTCTTAACTTTGAAGAAAGCCCTGCCGAAACTTTTAGCTCGAGCTTATCGGCCCGCGTCTTTGACCGCTTCAATGAGGCGCCCGAAAAGCCCTGGTATGTGTACCTTTCACGCAACACACCTTTTGAGCTGCTGCTCAACTATGGCATGGGCTCCTCGTCGGTAGACCTTTCCGGGCTGGCCGTAGAAAAGCTCAAAGTCAACACAGGCAGCGCCCAGATCAGGGTGAGCTTTGACGGTAATGTCCCTAACCAGACAACGATGGATACCCTACAGGCTAAAGTAGACCTGGGCGTACTGGATTTAGACAAACTCGATATGGCAAAAGCAGAGGAAGTCAGTGCCAGTGTTGGGTTTGGTAAATTGTATATGTACCTTACCAAAGACTGTGAAAGAAGCAGCCACATTGCTGCCAGCGTAGGCGCGGGTACCCTGGAGGTAACCTTTGAAGATACGAATGTGCCGGTCATCATCCGTATCAACAACTCGCCGCTTTGCCATGTCAGCATGTTGAAAGCTTTTCGCAGGATAGCGCCGGATACTTTCGCCAACAGTACCTACCGCGAAGACGCCCCCAACCTGGTCTCCTTTGACATAGACGTGTCTATGGGGAATGTGATCTTTAAGGAGAAATAGGTGTTTTAGTGTTCTGGTGTTCCAGTGTTTTAGACGGAACGTTGCTTTGGTACAAGTCGTTGACTACTTTAGCACCGTGACAAACGCTTTGCTTCACAAATTATTTAAGCACCTTAACACTAAAACACCTACGCACCTAAACACCATGAATGTATTAGAAGCTCACCACATCAGTAAGAGCTATGCCAGCCACCAGGCCCTGAA
The DNA here is from genome assembly GCA_038232695.1 of Cytophagales bacterium. Taxonomy (GTDB): domain Bacteria; phylum Bacteroidota; class Bacteroidia; order Cytophagales; family Cyclobacteriaceae; genus JAJNNC01. The sequence continues at coordinate 8,763 of JBBSNI010000016.1, read as the reverse complement.
AGATGTCAGCATTGTCATCCCGCCGCAGGCTATCTTTGGGCTGTTAGGACCTAATGGCGCGGGCAAAACCACCCTGATCCGTATTATCAACCAGATCATTGCCCCCGACCGGGGAGAAGTGTTGATCCACGGAGAAAAGCTGCGACCCAAACATATCAGCCTGATCGGCTACCTGCCCGAAGAGCGCGGTCTTTACAAAAAAATGAAGGTAGGTGAACAACTGCTTTACCTGGCAAGGCTCAAAGGCTTGAGCAAAAGTGAGGCATCTGCCCGTATCAAAGAATGGTTTGGGCGGCTGGAGATCGTCGGCTGGGGCGAAAAGAAGATAGAAGACCTCTCCAAAGGCATGCAGCAAAAGATACAGTTTATCGCCACGGTCGTCCACAACCCCGACCTGATCATCCTGGATGAGCCTTTCAGCGGCTTTGACCCGGTAAACGCCAACCTGATCAAAGATGAGATCATCCGGCTGCGCGACCAGGGCAAGACGATCATCTTCTCAACCCACCGCATGGAGTCGGTAGAAGAGATCTGTAGCCATGTGGCGTTGCTCAATAATGCCGAAAAAGTGTTGGATGGCACCAAAAAAGACATCAAAAACCAGTTTCGCTCTAATACTTATGAGGTAGTACATATCGGCAAGCTCAACGGCATGAGTATGCGTTATGAAGTGTTGCAACAAGACTACGTAGAAGAACATCAGCATACGCTCCTGAGGATAGCAGAAGGGCTCTCGCCCAATGAATTGCTCAAAGAACTGATCACGCATGTGGAAGTCCATGCTTTTCAGGAAAAAATTCCTAGTATGCACGAAATTTTCATCGCCCAGGTTCGGCAAAAGTAAAGCCCTATGCATAAGATCAAGCTCATTATCTTCAGAGAATACCTCACGCGCGTCCGGAAGAAGTCTTTTATCATCATGACGCTCTTAGGCCCGCTGATCTTCGGCAGTATCATCGTGGTGCCGGCCTGGCTGGCTACTTCGGAAAACAGCGGACAAAAAGTAGTGGCAGTCATAGACGAAAGCGGTCTTTTTGCTGACAGCTTTAAAAACCAGGGTGACGATAACATTATTTACGAATATGTAAACGAGCCGCTGGAAGAAGCCAAATCCGGTATCTCCAGCGGCTATCGCTATGGTTTGCTGCAAATTCCGAAGGTTGACCTGGACAATCCGCAGGGCATCACGTTTTTCTCCGAAGGCAGTCCCAGCCTGTCTACCCTAAACGACATCCGGCAGAAGCTGCGCGGTGTTATCAAAGACATCAAGCTAAAGCAGTCGAGCATCAGCAAAGAGGCGCTGGCGCGGTTGGAGTCTGACGTGCGCATCAACACCATCAACCTTGCCGGCGACGGCACCGAGCAGCAGGGCAGTTCCAGCGTATCTTCTGTTGTGGGCTATGTAAGTGCCTTTATGATCTACGGGTTTATCTTTTTGTATGGCGCACAAGTGATGCGGGGCGTCATCGAAGAGAAGACCAGCCGGATCATAGAGGTCATTATCTCTTCGGTCAAACCTTTTCAACTGATGATGGGCAAGATCATCGGCGTAGCCTCCGTAGGTTTGACGCAGTTTATACTCTGGGTCATCCTGACGCTGACGGTCGCTACCATTGCGTTCAGCATTTTCCAGCCGGAAGGCGGGATGGATGCCGGGCAGGTAGGTGCAATGGCGCAGTCCTTTCCCGAGGCGCAAGCCGCTCAGTCGGAAGTCGTCACCGAGTTGCAAAACGCCATGAATACGATCAATATACCGCTGATCCTGTTCTGTTTTCTGTTTTTTTTCTTAGGTGGCTACCTGCTCTACGGGGCGCTTTTTGACGCCATCGGCTCGGCGGCTGATTCGGATACCGATACGCAGCAGTTTATGCTGCCCATTGCCGCCCCGCTGATCTTTTCTATCGTCACGCTAGCTTCGGTACTCAACGAGCCTAACGGCACGATGGCTTTCTGGCTGTCTATGATCCCTTTTACGTCGCCCGTGACCATGATGATGCGCGTACCTTTCGGGGTGCCTACCTGGCAGTTGATACTCTCCATGCTGCTACTGATCGGCGGCTTTATCCTGACTACCTGGGTGGCTAGCCGCGTCTACCGCATCGGTATCCTCACGCACGGCACGAAGGTCAACTATAAAACGCTGGGAAGGTGGCTGTTTACAAATAATTGAGGGTAGGGCTCCAATCGATCAGGAGTTACGTACCATTATTTATATTTAGCAAAAACGCGCGTGGGTGGAAAAAATCGCGCTTGCTGCGTGGGTTTTGTGCGTATAGCTATTATTTTTTCTTGATTTCTTTGACGGTCCGCCGCTGCGGTTACTTTCTTGATCAAGCAAGAAAGTAACAAAGAGAACAGGTGGCTTAAAAAGGTTTTGAGGCTTAAAGAAGACTGTTTGCGTAACTCCTATCGGTGTAAGAAGCTAGGAATGATAAGAACACTTTTTCATCATCCTTGTATAAACTTTTTTGTTTTTCTCGTTGTAAATGATAAATAGCCACAGGGATACTTGGTTGACATATGATCATTTTGAAATCTTACGCTTTGAAAACACTTTCTTTTTGCAAAAAAAACATCTGGTTGCTTCTGCTGCTCAGCTTACTTGGGTGGACAAACCATGCGCATGCGCAAAAAAAACGGGATAAACAGGCTGACAAATCCACCAAAGAAGAGCGGAAGATACAGGAAGCTACCTTCTACTTTACCGAAGCCGTCAAGTATTCTATCCTGGAAGACACGGAAAAAGCCCTGGCGCTTTACGAAAAATCTTTGGAAAGCGACCCAAACAACGGCGCCGCCCACTACAAGATCGCCGAAATCCTGATAGAAAGAGGCGACCTGGACAATGCCCTGGTTCATGCCATACGCGCCGTGGCGCTGGACCCGGAAAATAAGTATTTTTACCTGACCCAGGCTGAAGTGCTCTCCCGCCAGTCTAACTTCAAAGATGCCGCCCAGGTGTATGAGCGTATGATGGAAAAGATAGACGGCACGGATGAATACATTTTCGACCTGGCCGCTCTTTACCTCTACCAGGGAGACTACCAGAAGGCGCTGGATACCTACAACCAGGCAGAGCGAAGGTACGGCATGGCCTATGAGATCACCGTGCAAAAACAAAAAGTTTATCTGAAGCTCAACCAGTTAGACAAAGCCATTGCCGAAGGCGAAAAGCTCATTGAGGAGTTTCCCGGCGAAGCCCGGTTTGTCATTGCCCTGGCAGAGATACTGGTGTCTAACAACCGCGAGAAAGACGCCATTCCGCACCTGGAAAACCTGCTGGAGATTGACCCAAGCAGTTCGGAAGTCCGCCTGATGCTGGCTAAAATCTACGAAGAAACCGGCAATAACGAGAAAGCCCTGGACAATATGGACGTGGCCTTTGCCAATCCGCAACTCAACCTGAACCTTAAACTGGGACTGGTTGCCAAATACCTTAAAGAATTGCCCGATGAAAACGTAGAGAAGCTGTGCGATTCACTCACAGACATCATCATCAAGACGCACCCCGACGAGGCAAACGCTTATGTTTTGAAAGGTGATTTTTACAAGATAACAGGCAAAACCCAGGAAGCCCGCGACTTTTACCTGAAATCTACGCAGTACGATGAGTCTAACTTTGAGGTCTGGCAAAACCTGCTGACCATAGAATTCCAGCAATTACAACAGACCGACAGCGTGATCAAACACTCGGAAGAAGCGCTGGAATTGTTCCCTAACCAGGGTGTGCTGTATTTTTACAACGGCGCTTCCCATGCCGCTTCCAAAAACTACGACGAGGCTGCCTACGCCCTGGAGCAATGCAAACAACTCTCCGCCAGCAATGCCGACCTCACCAAATACTGCAACCTGTACCTGGGCGATGTGTACAATGCGATAGAAGAATACCCCAAATCCGAAGCAGCTTACGAAGCTGTACTCAAAGTTGAACCGACCAATGCGTATGTACTCAACAACTACAGCTACTTTCTGGCACTCAGAGATGAAAACCTGGACTATGCCAAAAAGCTGTCTACCAAGCTGCTGGAAATAGAGCCCGGCAACGCCAACTATCTGGATACCCACGCCTGGGTACTTTACAAACTGGGCGAGTACAAACAAGCCAGAAAGCTGCTGGAAGAAGCCCTGGCCAAAGGTGCTGGCAGCGGTGAAGTGGTAGAACACTACGGGGACGTACTTTTTAAATTGGGCGAGGTAGACCAGGCCGTCAAGCAGTGGATGAAAGCCAAAGGCATGGACGATACCTCCGAACTTATTGATAAAAAAATAGCAGACCGAAAGCTCTATGAATAGACATACCCGGTTATTTTTTGCCATCCTTCTTCTTTTTTCAGCTTGCAGCAAAAAAGTAGTCAGCACCGACGATACGACTGCTGACATGAAAGAATTTAAAGTCAACAACCTTGATTTTGACTATCTTACGGCCAACAGTAAGATAAAATTCAGCGACGGCAAAAAAAATATGAGCGCCAGCGCCAACATCCGCATGAAAAAAGATAGCATCATCTGGATTTCAGTCACTCCTGGTCTGGGCATTGAGGCTGCCCGCGGCCTGATCACCCGCGACTCGGTGCTGTTTCTTAATAGGCTCAACAGAGAATATACGGCTTACAGCTTTGAGGACCTGAGCCGGCAGTTCAACTTTGACATTACCTTTGACCTGATCCAGGCAGCGCTGCTGGGCAATATGTTGCAAGACGTTGGCCCTAAGGATAAGATCAAAAAAGAAAGCAACTATTTTGTGGTACGTCAGGAAGACGGGGCGGTGTTTATAGAAAACTTCATCGGTGCCCGCAGCCAGAAGCTCGAACGCGTGGCTATTATAGAAAAGGAACAGAAAAAGGGATCGGGTCCGAGGAACAAAAAAAATACATTGAACCTGAGCTACGATGATTTCCAGTCGCTCGAGCAGGAGCAGGTGCTTCCTTTTGAAAATATGGTATCTTTGGATTATTATAGCAACGGACAAAAAAAGCGGACTCAGATTAGTATCAACCATAAAAAAGCCAGTTTTGCGGATGAATCGCTCCGTTTTCCTTTCTCTATTCCCAGAAAGTATGAGCGCCAGTAAGCGCAGCATTCTTTCAGGTCTACTGCTGTGTTGGGCGGTGCTGGCTACCGCGCAGGATCAGACACCTTCTGCCGACCGCGACCGGTTGGAAAGAGAAAAAAAAGAAAACCTGCAAAAAATCAAGGAAGTCCAGCAAATCCTGACAGAAACTTCTACGAAAAAGAAGACCAGCATCGGTCAGCTCAATGCGATCAACGTGCAGATAGAAGCCCGCGAGTCGCTGATCCGCTCTATCAGCATGGAACTGGAATTGCTCAAAAGCCAGATTGATGAGATCAGCAGCGTGATCACCGCCCTGGAAGAAGACCTGGTGAATCTCAAACAAGAGTATTCTCACATGGTATACGCTGCCAGCAAGACCAGCAACAGCTACGACCGGCTAACATTCATCTTTGCTGCCGAAACGTTCAACCAGATGTTTATGCGCGTCAAGTACCTGCAGCAGTATGGAGAAGCCAGAAGGAACCAGGTAGAGCAGATAGAAAAAGTAGCCCAGACACTTTCCAGCCAGCGGGAGTCCATCGTGGGCAAACGCCTGGAACAAAAAGTCTTGCTCGACCAGCAGATCAACGCCAACAGAGACCTGATGGCGCTGAAAGCCAAACAACGCTCGGTCATCAGCGAACTGAACGCGCAGGAAACAGAACTCAAAAAAGAAGTCAACGACCGCAAAAAATCCATCAGCAAGCTCGACAACCTGATCGCTGACCTGATCAAAAAAGAGATCAAAGAAAGCTCTCAGGGCACTTCTTCTACCAAAATATCCCTCAATGCTTCTGCCAAAGCCTTGTCCGACTCGTTTGAGGAAAACAAAGCCAGGCTAAGCTGGCCGGTCAATTCCGGCTTTATCTCCCAGCACTTCGGCTACAACCCGCACCCGGTGATGAAAAACATCATGATCCCCAACGACGGCATAGACATACAGACCAACCAGGATGCCGAAGTAAAATCTGTCTTCAATGGTGTGGTGAAAACCGTAGCGTCCGTACCAGGCATGAACAAGGTCGTCATCGTACAACACGGCGACTACTTTACACTCTACGCCCGCCTGAAAGAAGTGAATGTCCACCGTGGGCAACAGCTTGCTACTTCAGATGTCGTTGGTTCGGTGTATACGGACAGCAACGGCGTCTCTGCCCTGCAATTCCAGATATGGCGCAACAGCGAAAAGCTCAACCCCGAACCCTGGCTACAGAAGAAATAAACCTTTTAGCGGAATTTTATAATCAAAACTATATGAAACAGATATTCAGTTTTTGCGTGGCAGTCGTTACGCTTTTCCCGGCTTTCTCTCAAAACCCTGATCATTCCAGCGGAAAGAATGTTGAGCAAGGTAGTAACTCCGGCAATCCGGTTTTTCCAGGCTGGTATGCCGATCCGGAAGGAATTATTTTCGGTCAGCAATATTGGATCTATCCTACCTATTCGGCTCCTTATGATGCACAGGTATTGTTAGATGCTTTTTCCTCGCCCGACCTGATACACTGGACCAAGCACGAGCGCATCATAGATACCAGCCGCGTTCGTTGGGCTAAGCGGGCTATGTGGGCGCCAGCAGTCGTAGAAAAAGACAAGCGATATTTTCTGTTCTTTGGTGCTAATGATATTCAGGATGACCGGCAGCCGGGCGGCATTGGTGTAGCGGTAGCGGATAGTCCTGCCGGTCCTTTTACCGACTACCTGGGCAAAGCTCTCATCGACAAGTTTCATCATGGCGCCCAACCCATAGATCAGTTTGTCTTCAAAGACCAGGACAATCAATACTACATGCTGTATGGAGGATGGAAGCATTGCAACATAGCCAAATTGAACAATGATTTTACTGGGTTTGTGCCTTTTGCTGACGGTACGGTTTTCAAAGAAATCACGCCGGAAGGCTACGTGGAAGGTCCTTTCATGTTCATCAGAGAGGGTAAATATTATTTTATGTGGTCGGAAGGCGGATGGGGCGGCCCAGATTACAGTGTAGCATACGCCATAGCAGATAATCCTTTCGGACCCTTCAGAAGGGTAGGAAAGATTTTGCAGCAGGATCCGGAGGTGGCTACTGGCGCAGGGCATCATTCGGTCATCCATGTGGTAGACCAAGACCTTTGGTATATGGTCTATCATCGAAGACCTCTGGGCGAGACAGACCCCAACCATAGAGTCACCTGTATAGACCGTATGTATTTTGATGAGAAGGGGTTGATCAAGCCTGTCGTCTTAACCCCGGAAGGGGTAAGCAGGCGGCCTTTGAAGTAATGGGAAGAAACGTAGGCTTGATTATTTGCGCTGGCTTAGCGTGGATGCCCTTTGGCTTTCGCCCATATTCCTTCGCCTATGGCAGATTTCGGTTACGATGTTTCGGACTACACCGGCATTGCGCCACAATTTGGCATGATGGCAGACTTTGACAGGCTCATACAAGCTGCCCATGCGCACGGGCTGAAAGTGATCCTGGACTTTGTGCCCAACCATAGCTCGGGTCAGCATCCCTGGTTTGTGGAGTCCCGCGCTTCGCGCGACAACCCGAAGCGGGACTGGTACATCTGGCGCGATGCGGCTCCCGGCGGCGGGCCGCCCAACCGCTGGCGCAGCGTATTCGGCGGTTCGGCCTGGACTTACGATGAGGTGACTGAGCAATACTATTACCATGCTTATCTGAAAGAACAACCCGACCTGAATTGGCGCAACCCGCAGGTGCAGGCGGCTATGCTCGAGGTGTTGCGCTTCTGGCTGGACCGCGGTGTCGATGGTTTTCGCATTGATGCCCTCCGCCAGATCATCAAAGACAACCAGTGGCGCGACAATCCGCTCAACCCGGATTATCAGTCCCACCAGGACCCTTATCACCAGGACCTTCCAGTGTACACCACCGACCGTCCGGAAGTGATGGATATGATTGCCCATATGCGGACGCTGACGGATGCCTATCCTGAGCGACTGCTCATTGGCGAGCTGTACCTGCCGCTTGAGCGGCTGGTCGCATACTATGGGGTAGAAGGCAGGGGTGTGCATCTGCCCTTTAATTTTCACCTGATCTCCACGGCATGGAACGCGCGCCAGATCGCTGCGCTGATTGAATCTTACGAGGCATTGCTGCCGCCCGGCGGCTGGCCCAACTGGGTGCTCGGTTCCCCGCCGGGACACTTTATCGTCTCGGCCAGGATGAAGACCTATGGACCGATCGCCCGGCGACCGCGCGGCGGACCGTCCGGTTAATCCTCTGCTGGATTGCTTGCCCTTTGACTTCAACCGGGTGGCCGGAGCCATAGAAATTCAGGTAAAGGCTTTAGCCCAGACCTATTAGCAAGGTATTGAATGCTCCACATCGGAGGTGGACAAGTTTATTGACTCTACAAGTTAAACTATTAAACCCAAAATTATGAATTTCAAACACTTTATTGGCCCCCGTGGCGCGGTATTGATGTCTCAAAAAGTACGCTGGATTTCTGCTTGATCAGCGCAGGAAAAGTAGTTCTGCATCTACAAACAGAAAACACTAGCAAAGGGGTTGAGAGCTTTGTCAAGCAGTCTGGTTGTAAGCTAGAAGATAGCTTGTTTTGTATGGAGCATACCGGGCGCCGGGCGCGGGTATCTACAACTTCCCGTTGCTGGACTACCTCTCTGAGAAAAAGACGGCTGTTTGGCTTGACCGGGTCGCCCTTTAGATTTGTAAAACAAAGCATAACTTTAGAAAGTACAAAATA
>JBBSNI010000015.1:0-28997 GCA_038232695.1 Cytophagales bacterium | reverse complement strand
TGCTGTTGCCCAGGGTGCCTACACCCCGTATGTTCACATTAGGCTGTCTGCCGGGCACCCCGGAGGGCACTACGTTGACACCGGACGCTTTCCCCTGTAAAGCTTCGGCAGCGTTGGCAGCCCCTATCTGGGCAATTTCTTCTGAACCTACCCTGGACACCGAGCCGGTCAGATCGCTTTTGCGTTGCGTACCGTAACCAACCACGACGATCTCCTCTAACTGTGCTACATCTTCGGATAAAGTTATGTCAATGGTAGACCGGCCGTTGACCGGCACTTCCTGGGTCGCGTAACCCACGAAAGAAACCACCAGCGTATCATTTTCATCAGGCACAGACAAACGATAGTTGCCATCGATGTCGGTAACCGTGCCCTGGGTCGTTCCTTTGACCACTACGTTGACACCGGGTACGGTGCTCTGGTCGGGTTGTACCTTGACCGTACCAGTGACGGTCAGGCTTTGTCCGTAGCTCTGGGAGGAGAGAAACAGCCCGATGCTGATGATCGCTAAAAAAGACCTGAAAGTTTGCGGAGTAAAATTGGCTCGATCCATATTCATTAAAGTTTTGAGAAAAAAATAGTGGAAAGCAGAAAAAATTTGAAAAATAGCCTGGATGTACCTTCAAAGATTGAAGTAACGATAAAACAGTCACTTATTATGACGTGGAAAGGAAAGTAATTGTTTAGGTAATTGGCGGGTAAATTAAGAAAGAAAGTTGGAAGTCGGGAGACGGAAGCAGGGAGCCGACAGAAAATCTTCCGACTTCCCGCTTCGGTCTTCTAATTCCAACTTACAACATCCTCAGCAGGGTTTGCATCTTGGCTTCGGTTTCTTTCCATTCTTTCACCGGGTCGGAGTCGGCTGTGACGCCTACGCCGGCGTAGAGGGCTGCCTGCTGGTCGAGGAGTTGCATACAGCGCAGGTTTACAAAAATATCCAGCGTATCGGGCGTCATGTACACCGGCCCCAGAAAGCCGCTGAAATAGGCCCGGTCGTAGCCTTCCTGCTGTTGCAGGAAAGCCAGGGCAGCTTCTTTGGGCATCCCGCAGACGGCCGAGGTAGGATGCAGCAGATCGAGCATGACAGAAGGCAGTTCGGGAAAGTTCGTTGCCTGCATATCTACCGTAAAGTCGGTACGCAGGTGAATGAGATTACCGGCAGCGACGGTCTTAGGTCCATTTTCTTCATACTCGCGCAGCCGGATTTTCTTAAAACAGTTGATAATGTAGCGGCTCACCAGTGCCTGTTCTTCTATCTCCTTTTGCCGCCAGGCGGTATTTTTGAGCGAGGCACGATCTTTTTTGATCTGTGTCCCTGCCAGCGCGACCGTGCGAAATATTTTGGCTGCGTTTTCGGGGTATGTGCTGACGAGCACTTCGGGGGAAGCACCCATCCAGGTGCCTACGCCGGGAATAGAAAATACGGAAACGAACGCTGCCGGATACGCCTCACATAGCTTACGGAAAGTATCTATCAGGTCAAAGTTGCCTGGTAAGCTCACTGTTTTTCTCCGGGAAGGGACGACCTTCTGAAAGTCTCCGGCTTGTATAGCCTGCACCGCCCGGCGAATGATCCCGGTAAAACGGCTTTTGTCTCCACTGTCATGGCCCGTTTGCGGCGGCAGAAAATAGGGCGTAGGCTTGCGCTGCACATCCGGCATCAGTGCATTGGCGAGAATATCCCTGAACAGGGAATCAGCGGAAGTAGTTTCGGGAGCCGTCTGCAAAGTAGGTTTTTGCGTCCCTGTGCTGTAATGCAGGTCAGCCCGGAGGTAAGATACCTGCCGGGGGTTGGCCTCTGACAGAAACGGGCTGACCAGAAAACCCGCTGGCAGGGCGTCTAACTCCAGGGGCACCTGCCGCACTTTGCCCGACAGGTCTACGATCACATGCTGCGCCTGCTGATGGGGCAGGCGCCAGGCAGCCACCGGCAAGCGGCGATGAAACGCCTGATAGAAAAAACTTTTTTGAACGGCTGCTGCCGCAAAAACGGAGTCTGCTATTTTCTCTTTTTCCAGGAACAAAACTTTTCTTTTTTATTGATCTAACACGGCAACAGTCATACGGCTGACGCATACCAACTGACGGGCTTCGTTGGTGATATGTATCTCCCACACCTGGGTTTTCTTTCCTATATGCAAGGGACGAGCCGTACCATACACATACCCATCGCGCACCGGGCGCAGGTGGTTGGCGTTGATCTCCTGCCCTACACACTGTTGCCTTTCGGCATCCACGCAGCAGAAAGCCGCTACGCTTCCCAGGGTTTCTGCCAGCACCAGCGAAGCTCCTCCATGTAACAAACCGTAGGGTTGTTTGGTGCGATGATCTACCGGCATTTTAGCGCTCAGCGAAGTGGCTGTAATTTCTGTAAAAACAATGCCTACATGTTCGCTCATGTTATCTTTTCCCATCGCGTTGAGCGCTGGCAGGGTGTACGAGGTGTTTATCATAAAACTAAATTCAATTGCTTAGATTTGACGTTTTCTACGACAAATTGTTCTTATCGTTGATCTGAAAAGAAACTTTTTACAGGACAGAAAGAATTGTTATAACATATGAAGAAAATTTATCTTATCAGACACGGGCAGACTGAGTATAACCGCAAAGGTATTGTGCAGGGCAGTGGTATTGATGCTTCTTTGAATGAGGTAGGCAGGTTCCAGGCGGAAGCCTTTTACCGCGCCTACCGCCACATTCCTTTTGACCAGGTCTACACTTCTGTGTTGCAACGCACTATACAGTCGGTGCAAAGCTTTTTAGAGGATGGGCTGCCCCACACCCGGCTTTCGGGGCTCAACGAGATCAACTGGGGAAAGAAAGAAGGGCAGGCAGCCAGTGCAGCAGACCATGCCTATTACCATTCGGTGATCAAATCGTGGCGGCAGGGCGAACTCGACAATGCTATTGAAGGCGGCGAAAGCCCGCGGATGGTGCTGGAAAGGCAAAAGCCTGCCCTGGCGCACATACTGGCGCAGCCCCAGGAAAAAAACGTACTGGTCTGTATGCACGGACGGGCGATGCGTATTCTTCTCTGCCTGATGCTGGAACACGACCTGCGCCATATGGATGATTTTCCACACGGCAACCTTTGCCTGTACCTGCTGCAATATGATCAGTATTCAGGAAAATTCTACCTGGAACTGGCCAACGAACAATCGCACATTCCACAACTGCCGCCCAGATTAAGAGAGGAAATGACAGAACTGAAATAACTTTGCGTTCTTTGCGTCGATAACCTCTACGATCTTTGCGTGAGAAAAAAGTTTCACGCAAAGGGCGCGAAGAAAAAACACGCAAAGGGCGCAAAAGAGTACATTTAAGTGGAGTCTGATAAGCTCAGATCAAACAAAACCGAGTTGTCGTTGTCGCTTATTCGACGAACTATTAGGATATGGGAGGTCAGATTTGCCATTTTATAACATCATGACAGGAACCGTGTTATAGATAGTGACACTAAACAACCCATAACCATGAAAAATAAAACAACCTACACCTGTCTGGCTTTTTTTGCCGCCCTGTTGATGATCTATGGCTGCGCCAGCTCCAAAGTGGCCAAAAACAGTCCTGTCGGTTCCTGGGATTACACCGTGCGGAGTACACCCAACGGTGATGTGAGCGGTACTTTGAATATTGAAAAAGACGGAGACGAATATACAGGCAATCTGACTTCCAATGCCGGTACGATTGATCTGAACAATGTAACGATAGAAGACAACAAGCTGTCTTCCAGTTTTAACTATCAGGGTACACCTTTACAACTCACAGGCACTTTTTCCGGAGACGATTTTACAGGAAGTGTGGATGCCGGCAGCGACAGTTTCCCCGTAGAAGCCACACGGGGTTCCGGCCAATAGTGATGCCGGGGGAAGCGGGGGTGCTTCCCTATGCGTTTACAGGCGGCTAAACTCCCCGAACACGTACGGCCCAAAAACCAGCAGCCCGATCACTACCGCACCGATGGCTGTGATCAACACGGCACCGGCAGCCACGTCCTTTGCCTTTCCGGCCAGCGGATGAAACTCCGGAGATGCCACGTCTGTGAGAAACTCGAAGGCAGTATTGAGTGCCTCCGCCGTCCAGACGGAAGCAATCGCCAGCGTTATCCAGCACCATTCGGGTTTGGTTAAACCGAAGAACAGCCCGGCGGCTATCACAATTATCGTGGCTACCGCATGAATCCAGGCGTTATGTTGGGATGAGAGCATGACCCAGATGCCAGTGAAAGCGTAACGCATACTCCTGACCCTGCCGGTGAAAGTCAGACGCTGATTGTTGTTGGGTATTGATTGTTGCGACATAGGAATAAAAATACTTTTCATAAACAGTTGTTGCAGGAAAAAGACAATAAAGGCTGCTTACGCCTGACTCCAAATCTCCCAACTCTTCTCTGCCTGCAAGTGCAGCATTTCTAACCCATTTTTAACTTGAGCGTCTCGTTCAGCAGCTAATTGCATAAACCGGGTCGTCTCCGGGTTATATACCAAGTCATAGCAGTAATGGTGCGCCGTCAACTGCCCATAGGCAAGGTCAGGAAAGGTATCTGTCTGCGGCGTCATGCCCAGGGGCGTGGTGTTGACGATCAGGCGGTGATCATTCAGTAGATGCTTTTGCTTTAGCTGCTCATAGGAAACGGTCTGTTCTCCAGGTGTACGGGAGATCATTAAATAAGCGATGCCCAGGTTCTTCAGGGCGCATTGCACAGCTTTGGAAGCCCCGCCCGTACCCAATACTAAGGCTTTGATACCTGAAAAGTCTTTCAGCCAGTGTTCCAGCGAAAGCTTAAAGCCGTAATAGTCTGTATTATAGCCTGTCCGCTTACGAGTTTGTGCCTCAATTTTAATGGTATTGACCGCGCCTACCTGTTGGGCGCTGCTGTCCAGCGCATCCAGCAGCGGCACGACCTGCTGTTTGTAAGGAATCGTCACGTTCAGCCCCCGCAGGTTGGGATGCTGCACTAACAGGTCAGGCAGTTCCATGATGTTTTGGAGCGGAAAAAGCTCATAGCGCGAATCCGGGATGTGCTCCGTTTCAAACTTTTGGGTAAAATACCGTTTGGAAAAAGAGTGGCTCAGCGGGTAGCCGATCAAACCGTAGAGGTGTTGCATGGTCAAATATAAAGTTTCTTAGCATATCATGGGCATATCTATAATATAATCAGGCAAGATAGCAGTAAAGATAAAGTGATACCTGTGGAACGCATTGTTAGGCGACTCTCTCTGTGGGTGTGCCACCTTCGCCCGTGTAGTCTGCAAGCTCGAACGTGTACATGACGATTGTCTCCTTAGCCTGCTTTCCCCCTGCCTTCCGATATAATGCGCGTGCAGCAACGTTATCCTCTTCGGTTGCCACCCAACCTTCGCTACAACCCATGCGTGAGCCGTGCGCGAGCAACTCGTTCATCAAACGAAGGCCGATGCCTTGTCCTTGATATGCATCAGCAACGCCAACCTCGTTTACGAAGAACTGAGGTGGTTTGTCCGGATGGACGTAGTGAAAAGCTGAGGCCATTCCGACGACCGTTGATGTTTCGTCAATGGCTACGGCAATGTGATGGCGTGGGTCTTGCAGAAACTGTCTAACCAGATCGTCCCTGATAGGACCATCGAAGACGTCGGGTTCAAGACGTGCCAGCACAGGGGCATCATCGCGACCGAGGATTTTGATGACGATAGCCATTCATGTCTCTTATTCTGTGTACACAACTATTCATGAAGCCGAAAGGTATCTTTAAGACAAAACAGAAGCAAGAGGAAAAGCAACCAGCACAAGACCAGAAAGAAGCACTCCTTCTGCTCACCTAAAGTAGATTTTTAAACTCCTCTACCGTCAGGCCGGCATCCTTTACGATACCGCCCATGGTGTATGCGTTGATGGGGTTGGCACGCGGGATCGTCAGAATACGTCGATCGTCCGACATAATGACGTGCTTGCTTTCCCGCACTACATGGAAACCTGCCTTCTTGAGCGCCCGAACTGCATCGCGATGATTAATTCCTTGTATTTTCGGCATTGCTAAGCAGCCACTTCAACTTCACGCACTTCTGCTTCATCAGCTCCGGCCATCTCCTGAGCTACGGATAGATACTCCTTGATGGCATCGGTAATATTGGCGAGTGCCTCCTCCTCTGAGTTACCTTGCGACCAGCAACCGGGCAATCCGGGGCACGAAACGCTAAACCCTTCTTCTGTTTTTCGGAGAGCAACTTTGTATTTCATAATGGTAAAGATACTTTTGATAAAATACATAAGCAAGCAAATGGGACTGATCATATTATCAAGCCCCCCTACTTCCCGTCTTTGTCAATCAATATAACGGCCCCGGCATAACCGACGCGGGGCCTACGGGCAGGTTCGTTCAAAATAGCAGCAAACAACCGCGACAGCAACACAGGTCGAGAAAACGCCGACCAGCTTTGGGTCCGCGTTGATGCCGTTGTTATGTGCCGTCAATTATCTTCGTCCTCTGAGGTAGCGCCCGGTTCACCCAGTGCCAACTTCAGAGCCGCATCGGTTTTTCCATTACCTGTTGGTGCTTTGGCCGGTCTTCTGCTCACCCTGCCATATTTCTGAACCAGAGCATCAATCGGGGTCGCAAGGTACACTTCGATGCTATCCATTTCTCTATCAAAGCCTTCTATCTGATTCCTTATAGCGTTCAGTCTGATACGAAGATCCTCTTTCTCTGCCTTTAGTTCTTCGATCACATTGTTATGCAGATCATCGTCAGCGCGCATTCTTTCAATAGTGGCTTCTTTTTCATCAAGCTCCGCCTTCAGGGCATTGTTGTATTCCTCAAGCTGCTCTTTAACACTTAAAAAATACTCCCTGATCTTCATGGGTGTTAGCTCTCTGTAGTTCTGGACTTCTCTTTGCAGCAGCTCTATCTGAGCATCTTTAGCCTTGATCGTCTCATTTTTTGCAGCACTATACTCCTTCCCCCACCATAGCTTGGCTGTCCATGCAAGTACTGCGGCGAGAGCGCTAGCCAAAGAGGAGATGACTAAGAGGATGTCCATTGCCTCTGTTTATTAAGGCACATAACTATTCATTAAGCCGAAAGGTACCTTTAATAAAAAACAGAAGCAAGAAAAAAGTCACCAGTATAACACTACTAAGAACGCTGCAAGGACGTGCAACCCTGCGTCCGCCTACAGCCGCAGGTTATGCCGCTCGTGAACACATCAGAGGCGACTAAGAATTTCTGTTTTCTTTTGTTCAAACTCGCTGGCTGTAAGAAGTCCTTGATCGTGCAACTCCTTGAGCCGGCGAATCTGGTCTGCGAAGTCGGGCGGGGGTGTAGCGGGACGATTCGCTTGAACACGAACCCGCTCGATCATGTCCTTTGCTTGCACAGCCTGTTTATACTGCTTCGCCCACCTGAGTGTGAGCGCGTTCTCGTCTTTCACAGCGTTAAAGGAGCCTCCGCGTTTAGCCGACTCCCCTTTAATCGTAAGCTGGATGAAACCAACTGTGAGGCCAGGCTTCTTCAGTTGAACTGCTGTGATCGCATGAAGGTCGATATCCTTCTCGCCGGTTGATCCCTTTGCCATTTTTGCTAGGATGCCACGCGACCGGATTGTGACTTTGTGTTCGTAGATGAGCAGGTCGCCGTCAGAGGCGTTCAGGATAAATACAGGATTCATAATGCTAAAGGTAGGAGAGCAGAATAATTATTAATTAAGCCGAAAGGCATCTTTAATAAAAAACAAAATCAAGAAAAAAGTAATCGGTATAATACCACAGAAGTAAATACAAAGCAGATGTCGTCAGCCTTGGTATATTGAGCAAAAACGCATAAAATTTCCTCCGGTTTGTGGAGACACAAACCGGTTGCATGGTAGTTGGTTAGCCGCGAGTCTGCACCCGCAGTAAGCTGTTTCACTCATGCGGACGCAAACGGCTCGATAGCAGTAAACACTCCGGTAGCAGTCATCTTTCTTCGCAGGTCGAATTTAGCCAAGGAAGTAGGGAGATCAATGCTGGAGAGATTATCGAAATTTAATTGCATCCATTCCATGCGCCGAACCCGGACGCTGAGTAGATATTCGTCGGCAATCTGGCCAGTTGCTTTATTGATCCGTTGTGAATAGCCGGAGCATATGACGGTTTCAACTGTTGGCAGCGCCGTAAATGTCTCGGCCACCAGTCGGAAAGCAATGGCATGGATATGTCGCATGTACTCTTTGCGCCGCTGCGTGTCAGAACGGGATTTAATATTTAGCTTCAGCCCACGAGTCGCCACGCTAGCCTGTTCGGTAGGCATGTCTTCGATTTCAGGCAGGTCTACATCCAAGAGCGCCACTTGCCCGTCCGGGGTAATTTCCAGCGATAGCATCGTTTCACGTGGCCAGGTGATTCGGCTCAACACCTCTTCGAGAAAATCCTGCATGCTCTCAGGGTCGGAGAATCGATCAACCTCGATGCGTTTACGTAGTTGCTCTTGGTCTGCTTCATGTCGCTTTCGCCCTTCCTCCCACTCGCTGAGGGCAAGCCGATCTGAATCAATGCGAGCGGCATTTTCTCTTTCGATAGCTTCGCGTCGGCTACGGAACAGAAGCCCCAGCAACCCAAGCGATTTGGGTTTTGTGGGCATCGGCTTCGATAGGGAGAACGGCTCAGGGGTGAAAATTACTTGCTGTGTCGGGTGAGGAGACGCAAGGTGCAGATTGAGAATAGATTCTATACCCTGATTCCACCGTTCGCACTGTTCTGCAAGCCATGCCTGGATTTTGGAACCCTGCGCTTCAAAGGCGAGCTTTTTGATCTTGGGCGGCAGAGGATTGCCTTTTAGGTCCTCCAACTCCACCCTGCCGTCGTCTTGTAGCAACAGCCGTACCTCAGAAGGCACTGGCGATGTAAATGGCTGACGCCGCGCGTTTGTAATACGTCCAGAGGAATCAAGGCGGGTACTATAGGAAAGACCAGTGCCTGGAATCCCCATATTTCCATACACGCCGCGGCTACTGACCGAGACACTTGCGCCACGGCGACCGACAGACATCCCCAAACCACGAGTGCTCGCGTTCAACCGAACGCCGGGTGCAATCTTAAATGACTTACGAAAGCGAAGTCCCATAATTGTAGCTTAGTGACAGTGAGAACGTCTAACTGTTCATTAAGCCTTAAATATATCTTCAATAGCAAATAGAAGCAAGAAAAAGCTTCAGTATAATGCCACTTTTTCGGGTTCATATCTCCCTATGGGTAACCTTTGCATACGCCATGCACCGGATGCTTCGACCCTCGAAACACTATAGTGTTTACAGGCACATAACACACGGGTGTATATGACCTCAAAACACTATAATGTTCGACCCTCGAACACTATAGTGTTCGAGGGTCGAATGACTACGTGTTGTGGACCGGCATGAGCAAAGCATGAGTTTGTTGCATACCTGTCTAAGCCTCAACGCTGAGAAAGTGCGAGACCGAAAGAAAAAGTACAGATGTACCTTTTGTGCAGAAACGAAATTCTTTTCCTGACTAAGGGTATGTTGTTTTGCCCTCATCAACCAACAAAAAAGAAAAACGTATGCCTTTAGAATTTGCTTTATTTGACAACGCCATGACGCCCGACCCCACCGATTACCGGGCAGTCGTACAGAATGTACGCAAAAGAACTATTGATGAGGCCGTAGACCGCATTGCCGTACCAGGCTCTATCCTGAAGAGAACGGAATGCGTCGCCGTGATCCACGAGTTTCTGGGCAATATGTCCAAAGACCTGGAAGAAGGGATTGGTTTCACCTCAGAGTATATTATGATAGCCCCTAATATAGGAGGTGTGTTCACCAGCGAAGATGACAACTTTGACCCTAAGCGGCATGAGAAAACGCTAACTGTACGCTTAGGCAAGGTTTTCAAAGAATCGCTGGCTAAGCTGAAGGTAAAAAAGGTAGAGGGAAGCCAGGTTGTTCCCAGGCTTAAATCAATAGAAGACTTCGAGAGCGACGAAAAGAACAACATCCTTACTCCGGGTGGTACGGCCACTATTTCCGGCGAAAGGCTCAAGATAGAAGATGTGAATGCCGAAGATCAGGGTGTATTTTTTATCAGCATCGCCGACGGCAGCGAATATAATGCCCGTAAGATCAAGACCAATGAGCCTAAAACGCTCACTGTGCTGCTACCCTCAGACATACCCCAGGGCAACTACACCGTGGAGGTGAGAACTCCCGTAAACGGCTCTAAAAGCATACGCACCGGCGTATTGCCCGCTAAAGTGAAGGTGATGTGATGGTCTCCCAAACTCTGTGTGACCGGCAGCGGACCCCGCCGGTGGTTCCCCACTGGGATTCGCCACCGCCCGGCGGCCCGGTGCGGGCCTCGGCGGCACAGACGTTGGACTTACGGACAAAAATTTATTGGTCAGCAATAAACTTCTCCACTTCCTTGAGCGTGATCATGCCCTCGTAGTAGGCTCTGCCGAAGACGACGCCGTAGAGCCCTATGTCGCGCAGGCGCTCTATGTCTTCCAGGCGGTAGACGCCGCCGCTGGCGATCAGGCGGATGCCCGGAAACTTCTCCATCAGGTCGCTGTATAGCTGAAAGGAGGGACCTTCTACGATGCCTTCTTTGGAGATGTCGCTGGTTTTGACAAACTTCAGGCTGCGGCTGTAAAAATACTCCACATGCTCGAAGAGTTCAATCTGAGTGTCTTTCTGCCAGCCCTGAATGGCTACCTTGCGTCCTTCCGGCGTGTCGCTGATGGCGTCGGCGCCCAGGATGATCTTTTGCCTGCCGTAAGAGATCACCCAGGAAGCAAACTCATCGCGGTTGATGACGGCGGCCGTGGCGGCGGTGATACGCTGCGCGCCGTAGTCCAAAGCCTGGTTTACATCACCATCGGTACGGATGCCCCCGGCAAAGTCTACTTCCAGTCCGGTATGTCCGGCGATGGCTTCCAAGATGTGGAAGTGCACCGGTTTTCCTTTGCGCGTACCGTCCAGGTCTACGAGCTGAATTTTGGTGATGCCATGATCTTCAAACTTCTGCGCCAGGTCTACCGGACTTTCCTCATACACCTGTTCCCTGGCAAAATTGCCCTGCTGCAGGCGGGTGATCTTGTTGTCTATGATAGAGATAGAAGGAATGATATGTATCTTCTTATGCATGAGTGCCGGATAGATAAAGGTTATGCAAACCGGAAACTGAATTATAATATAAACACGCGAATACCTAAAACAGCCTGTGATCCGATAATAAAATCAACATTTTTCAAGTAAAATTCAAATATATAGGAAATTTCTTTGGAAAGATAATAAAGCCGGAAGTCAGGAGTCAGAAGACGGAAGTTCGTTATTCCTTCTTCCGTCCTCCATCTCTTCTTAAAAAGGAAGCTTCTCCAAATCCACGTTGCCGCCGGTGAGGATGATGCCTGTTTTTTTGCCGGCAAACCGGGCTTTGTGTTTTAGCAGCGCAGCCAGCGGGACAGCGCAGGAAGGTTCTATGATGATCTTCATCCTTTCCCACACCAGCCGCATGGCTGCGATGATCTCAGCGTCAGTCACCGTATAGATAGCTTTGACGTGTTGCTGAATGACCGGAAAAGTTTTGTCGCCCAGCGAAGTGAGCAGACCATCGGCGATAGTATTGGGCAGATGGGAGGGGATGATCTTACCGGCTTGCAGCGACTGATAAGCGTCGCTGGCGCCTTCCGGCTCGCCAGCCATCACGTCTATCTTTGGAGAAAGCCCTTTGGCAGCGATGGCTGTGCCGCTGAGCAAACCACCCCCGCCTACGGGCGTCATCACCACGTCCAGGGTTTCTACTTCCTGTAGCAGTTCCAGGGCGGCGGTGCCTTGTCCGGCCATTACGCGGTAGTCGTTGTAAGGATGCACGAAGTGGGCATTCGTTTCTTTTACGATCTGCGCCAGCGTTTCTTCTCTTGCCTGCAAGGTAGGCTTGCAGAAAGTGATCGTGGCACCATATTCCGCTACCGCCTTTTTCTTGATCTCCGGGGCAGTTTCAGGCATCACAATGTAGGCAGGGATGCCCACACTTTGGGCTGCTTTGGCTAGGGCCTGCCCGTGGTTGCCCGAGGAGTGAGTGGCAACACCGTGTTTGCGCTCCGCTTCCGAGAGAGAAAGCACCGCATTGGCCGCCCCCCGCATCTTAAAAGCGCCTGCTTTCTGAAAGTTTTCACATTTGAAAAAGACCACCGTCCCTGCGATGTGGTTAATGCTCCTGTTCGTCAGCACAGGTGTCTGATGGATCAGGGGGCGGATGCGCTCAGCGGCTTCCCGGATGGTCTGTAGTGTAGGTTCCATGTCTATCTGGTCAACGGGTACAAACCATCAATACCCGAGGGTATGATTGCGTACTGTTACGGACTGCTTGTGGCCAATTCATATGATCATATGTTTGTTATGCATATCCATTAATCCTCAATTCAAAATAAGTTTTGTCGGTCAAATTGATTTTTATGTTAAAATAGCAGTTTCCACCATCCAAAACCATCACTATATTTTTATCCGAAACGGGGGCTTTATGAGAGCAGAAAAAATTTAACCAAATAATTTTTTCGCCATTTTTATTTATCACAGGTAAATACTGCCTTTGAAATTGTGGTAAGTCAAGCTCATAACCGGTTTCCGTAAGCTGATATTCAGGATGTTCTTCGTTGTGTTTTTTTAGATTCTTTTTTTGAACTTCATTGTTTTTCTCAATCGCATCTTTGAGTATTTTTTCAGTTGTAATTAATTCCGCTTGAGTTAATTCTGTAGGCTGAGCATCTTTAAAAATCCAATGATATTCTGAGCTATATTTTAAGATAGCATAGTCCGCTTTTTCCAGTTTAAATTCCTCCTTAGTTTTATCTGCAATTTTGTTTGCAGGCATTTTGGATTTCTGGTCACAAGACGAAATTAAAATCAGAAGAAGTATCGATGCTCTTACCATGTTTTTTTCTAACCTCTTTCCTATCGTCTACAGCTTTTGATCTCTGCTCTCCTTCTATTACAAATAATGACTGAAAATATGTTTGAAATTATCCTGCACGGATAGTTTAGGCACAAAGTCTATCACCGAGGTATAGCTTTTGGCTTTTTCCATATCGTCTTTGCGGATAGAAGAACTCAGGATGACGATCCGGGTGGCTGGATGGCGCCGGTAAAATTCTTCTTCGTATATCTCCACAAACTCAAACCCGTCGAAGCCCGGCATCTTCAGATCGCAGGTGATCAGGTCGGGAAAGTCTTGTGCCGGGCAGGTCTCCAGAAACTGGATAGCCCCTTCTACATGGGGGTAAACGATCAGCGAAACAGTATCTTCGTAGCTGGTCTTGATCCATTGTTCGGCGATATAGTTGTTGATGTCATCATCGTCGATCATCATTATCTTTTTCTTTTTCATCTTGGGGTTTAAGCGTAGGGTTTTAAGTATATAGTAAAGGTAGTCCCTTCGTTAAGTTTGCTGACTACCTCAATCTTACCGCCGTTTTTCTCCACCATGGTTTTAATCAGGTGTAGCCCGATGCCATGCCCGGAACTTTTGCGGGACAATCGCTCGAAAGGTTTAAAGATTTTATCTTTGAAACGGCTCAGGTCTATGCCTACGCCGTTGTCAGTCACTTCTAGCACCACGTAAGGCCCGCTTTTCCGGGTAGCGATATGGATCAACGGCGTGTTTTTTTCCTGGGAGTACTTAGCCGCATTGCTGATCAGGTTGCGCATGATGCTTTCCAGGTAAGCTTCCATATACCGGATCTGTCCGACTTCAAAAGAAGCCTCAATATCCACCTTGTATTCTGCAAGCCGGTATTCCATTTCCTGCATGAGTTTATCCAATACTTCCTGAAAGTGCAGTGTATGGGCTATCTTGCTTTCTGCTTTTTGTACATCCAGGATTTGGATCAGGCCGCGCAGCGTCTGCTCGAGCCGTTCTACCGACAGGTCTATCCGGCTCACAATAGGGTCTTCGGCATTTGCCTGTGTTTTAAACAGTTCTACCAAAGACTTCAGATTGGCTACTGGCGAACGCAGGTCGTGGGCGACGGTGAAGACGAAGTTATCCAAGTATTCGTTGGCTTTGCGGAGCATCTCGTTGGTATGCGTCAGGGCAAACTCCGCTTCTTTGGCTTGGCTGATGTCGGCAATAGCGCCTGCCATCCTCACAGGCTTGCCCTGTAGGTCGCGGAAGACCTGCCCCTGGTTTCTGAACCATTTGTAGCCCTCGGTCTTGTGGCAGAGACGAAGTTCTATGTCTATGGGTTTGTCTTCCCGGATGTGCTGGGCGATCTCGGCAGGCGAAAGCCTATCGTCTGGATGTGTTAGCTCCCTGAAATTCTCAACGGTCGCTTCCAGTTCGCCATCTTCCATACCCAGGAGCGCATAGAACTTAGGCGACCACCAGGTCTTATTGGATTTCATATCCGGCCAGTCCCAGATACCGTCGGAGATCGCCTGAACGGCTAACTCCATTCTTTCGTCTTTCTGGCGGATGTCGGTAATGTCCAGGCTGGCACCGATCAACTTCTCGGGCGCTCCGCTTTGGTCCTTCAGCACAATACCTTGCCCGATGTTGTAGTGGATGCTCTGATCGTCCCAGATAATACGCAGTTCTACATGATAAGGCTTATCTTCCGCTATAGCTTCCTCAACAGCCTGCCGCAGTTTCGGCAGATCGTCTGGGTGGATGTGTTTGCGAAAGGTTTCCAACTGCTGATCAAAGGATTTGTCGAAGTAGCCGAAGATATGATGCATTCTCTCATCCCAAAACACCTGGTTGGTGCGCATATCCCATTCCCACATACCCAACTGGGAGGCTTGCAGCACCAGCTTTAGTTTCTGATCATTTTCATAGATTTCATCTTCGTTTTTTGTCCCCTGAACAGGATTGTCTACTTTTGGCTTTCTGTTGTACGTTGCCATTTAACCAATATTTGGTAAAGGAAAAATAGAATTTGCAGCATTACTGCTTTCATTTTACTTTTCCTTTACTATGAAACTACAAAGGAGCCCTTAACTTATGCCGCGAAAAGTTAAATTACAAATTTTAGCGGTGCTATTCTATGTAAGTAATGATGAAAATTGTCTTCCTCGACGCCGACACGGTAGGAGAAACTTCCCGTCTGTCGCAATTTAACAACTTAGGAGCGTTTACTGTTTTCCCGCATACGCTGCCGGAAGAAACCGCCGGACGGGTAAAAGACTGCGACGTCGTTATTACCAACAAAGTACGCATCGACCGGCAGGTCTTAGACCAGGCGCCTGGCCTGAAGCTGATCTGTGTGGCTGCTACGGGTACCAACACCATAGACAAAGCCTATGCGCAGCAAAAAGGGATTGCGGTAAAAAACGTAGAAGATTACTCTACTCACAGCGTGGCGCAGCACACCTTTGCCCTGCTGCTGGCGCTGCTCAACCAGGTACGCTATTACGACGACTACGTCAGGAAGGGGGCGTATGGCCGCCAGCCCTTGTTTACCCACCTGGGACCCCCGGTCCGGGAGATTAACGGCAAACGCTTTGCTGTGATCGGTTTGGGCAGCATTGGCAGGCAAGCCGCTGCTATTGCCGAAGCTTTCGGTGCCGGGGTGGTCTATTATTCCTCTTCCGGCAAAGACCGCCACGACCGCTACCAACGGCTCGATCTGGATGAACTACTCACTACAGCGGATATAGTGTCTATTCATGCACCACTCCATGAGAAAACAGAGAATCTGATCACCTACCGCCATCTCAGTACGATGAAGAAAAGCGCGATGCTGATCAACACCGGGCGGGGCGGCATTGTCAACGAAGGGGACCTGGCGCGCGCCCTGGACGAAGACCTGATCGCAGGGGCAGGCATCGATGTGTTTACTGAGGAGCCTATCGGCGCGGAACATCCTTATATGACCTTAGCAAAAAAGGAAAAGCTGATTCTCACCCCCCACATCGCCTGGACAAGCCAGGAAGCCAGAGACCGGCTGATGCAACAGGTATACCGGCATATTGAAGAGGAAGTGGGAAGACCGAAGACCGGAGACCGAAGTTAGAGGCATAGTATTCATTCAATCTTATTCATTCTCCTGCTCCCATATTTTCTTCGGTCTTCCAGCTTCCGTCTCCCCACTTCTTATAATCCATACTTTTCCAGCCTTCGGTAGAGCGCTGTGCGGGTGATGCCCAGTTCCTGGGCCGTTTTGGTGATATTGCCCTGGTTGCGCGCCATCGCCTTTTTGATAAAATTTCTTTCGTTTTCATCCAACGTGCCGGAAGCGGTAGTGACGTCTGCTGCCAGGGTATCGTTCCATACAAAACGGTTGGGTTGAATCTCTTTTGGGCTGCTTGCCCCGGCCCCGAAAGCTTTCGGGACGGATCGGGCGCCGATGCGCTGGTTCCGGGGGCTTTCCGCATCTTCGGTCAGGATTACGGACCGTTCCAGGGCATGTTGGAGTTCCCGCACATTGCCCGGCCAGGAATAGGTGCGTAGTTTTTGCAAGGCAGTCTCACTGAGCCGCAGGTCAGGTTTATGGTATTTTGTACCGTAGATACGCAGAAAAAATTCCGTGAGCAATGGAATATCGTCTGCCCTTTCGCGCAAGGGTGGTACTGTAATTTCTACCGTGTTGATACGGTAGAGCAAGTCCTGCCGGAACCCCTCCGCACCGTCTTCTGCTACCTCATACAGCGAGCGGTTAGTAGCACAGACCAGGCGAACGTCCAGTTTGATTTCCTGGTTGCCGCCTACCCGGCTTACTTTCCGCTGTTGCAATACGGTGAGCAGTTTGGCTTGTTGGGTCGGCGAGAGATTGCCGATCTCATCCAGAAAGATGGTGCCGCCCTGCGCCAACTCAAATTTGCCGGGTTTGTCCTGGTAGGCATCGGTAAACGCGCCCTTGACATGCCCGAACATTTCGCTTTCAAACAAGGTAGGCGTGAGGGCGCCCAGGTCTACCCGTACAAAGGGAGCGCGGCGGCGTGAGGATTTTTGGTGCAAAGCCTGGGCAACCAGTTCTTTGCCTGTGCCATTTTCTCCCAGGATCAGCACATTGGCTTCCGTGTCGGCTACCTTGTCTATGAGTTGATAGATGCGTTGCATCGCCGGACTGCTGCCGATCATGGTGACGACTTCCGGGGAGTTGGCGGAAGCGATGTTGCCGCTAAGCGCAGACTTTTGTTGTTGCCCAAGCGTAGTTTCTATGACTTCAAGCAGTTTGCTGTTCTTCCAGGGTTTAAGGATAAAATTAGCGGCTCCCCGGCGCATGGCTTCCACCGCTAATTCTATATCGCCGTAGGCGGTGATGAGGATGACCGCCGTTTGCGGAGTAATTGTACGGATACGCTCCAGCCAGTACAAGCCCTCCCGTCCATCGTGTTCGCCCCGCCGGAAGTTCATATCCAATAGCACCAGGTCAAACTGGTTGGCAGACACCAGCGGATTGATACGGGCAGGATCAGGCTCTTTGCTGATCTCGGCAAAATACTGCTTGAGAAACAGTTCGGCAGAATGCAGTACATCCACATCGTCGTCTATGATCAGTATTTTATGAGGTTTTGGATTCACGATGCTCAAAAACAGTTGTCTGATTACTTCAGGAATTATAGCATAAAACTAAAACTTCTTGAGCAGCTTGCCATACCGTTCCTTAGAAAAATCTCCTTGTTCTACGCTGACTTTTCCATTGACCAGCACATCATCGAAGCCTTGTGCCAACTGGAAAGGGTCTTCGTAGGTAGCCCTGGCATGTACCTGTGTCGGGTCAAAGACCAACAGGTCGGCCTGGAAGCCTGCTTTTAGTACGCCCCGCCCGGTCATGCCCATGGTGTTGGCCGGCAGCGAGGTCATCTTTCTGATAGCCTCTTCCAGGGTCAGCAGGCTGTCTCTGACTACAAACTCTTCTATGATCTTGGCAAAAGCGCCATAACCACGCGGATGGCGGATGGTAGGGCTGCCGTCTGAGCAGATCATCACCAGCGAGTCGGTGATCAGACGGGATTGCAGGCTGTCGTTCATCACGAAATAAGCGGCGGAAGCGGTGCCCGGCCGGATGTCGTCTATCAGTACGGCTTCAAAAGGTTTGTTCTTTTCTTGGGCCACCTGTGCCAGTGTTTTGCCTGAATAGGGCGGTGTGCCCAGCAGGGTAGCCTCCGGACCGTTGCGTTGCTGAATTACTTTATGATGTAAAAACTTGGTAAGCTCCCGGCGGCGGGTCGCTACTACCTGCTTATAATCGTTGGGTGGCAAAGCCCATTCGGGAAAGAGAATGCTGATGCCCGTGTAGCTGGCAGTGTACGGGTACACATCGGAAGTCACCCGGATGCCTTGACGCCGGGCATCGGCCAGCAGCTTAAGGATTTCTTCGCCCCGCTCCCGTCCTTTTCCATAGACTACTTTCAGGTGTGAGATATGTACCGGGCAGTATTTTCCCTGTAGCAGCAGCTCGCGGATGGCGGCGTCTACGGCGTCATCGTCTTCGTTGCGGATATGACTGGTGATGAGCTTCCCTTTTTCGCCAACGATCTTGGCCAGGTATTCCAGTTCATAGTCAGGCGCATAGATGCCGGGCACGTATTCCAACCCGGTAGTCATGCCGAAGCACCCGGCATCCAGTTGGCCACGCAATAGCTTCCCCATATCTCCTAATTGTTCCGGTGTGGGGCGCGGGTTGTACTCGATGCCGGACAACATCCGCAGGGTTCCGTGCCCTACAAACATGGCGATGTTCACACCAGGTATAGTATCTGCTGTCTGCTGCATCCATGGGGTCATGTTCTCCGGGCTGGAGCCGTCTTTGCCCAGGGCAATGGTAGTCACGCCCATGGATAGAAAATTTTGGAAATCAGGTGTTTCCAGCGGATTCCCGTGGGCATGGGTATCTATAAAACCCGGCGTGACAACCTTACCGGCAGCCTCAATGGTTTGGGCTACTTTCACCAATGCCGTATCTACTTTTCCTACAAAAGCGATTGTATCGTTTTTGATAAGGACATCGGCCGGGTAGGCTTTCCGTCCGGTGCCGTCCACCACCTGGCCATGCGCAATGAGTATATCAAACTCATTGCCTGGCTGCCCATGCAGGAACTGCTCAAAGGTAGAAGGCTCCCGGGAGCAGGCTGTGTTTAGGATAAATACAAGCGCAAGAAGACAAGAAAGACGCATAGGGAAGAAAGCATTTATGTGTTAGAGGGTTTATGCAATTGTGTACTGACTACGCTTCTGTTTTTCATTGAATATTGAATATTGATTATTGAGTGTTTAAATATTCAACCGGGCGCCGGGCGCACTCAACACTCAATGCTCAAGGGCAATCAGACTACAACTTCCTGCTTAGCCTGTACCTGCCGGCGCCGATAAAGATCAGGCTGATGAAAAGAATACCGGCTTCCAGCGCATGAGAGTAAGTAGAAAACTTGTCGCCGTTGGAAAGGTGCATGATCAGGGCCATCGTCATGGTACCGGTCAGCAGTACGCAGGCGGGTATCCAGAAAATACCCAGCAGCAGGCACAGTCCGCCGACAAACTCGGCGAAGCCCGCCGTGAAGCCCCAGAAGGCAGGGGCAAAAGTGATTCCTATTACTTTCATGGTGCCGCCGATCTGCTCCCACCGCTCGGGGCCGCCCAGTAGTTTGGGTGCACCGTGGATCATAAAGGCGATGCCCGTACCGATGCGCAGGATGAGAAGCCCTACATGGAAGTTGATGCTTTTGCCTGCATTTAAGTCGCTCATAAGAGATAGTTAGGTGGTGGTTTTGCCCAAATTAAGGCATCCTGTGTTTTCTTCCTAATACCTGAAATAGGTTTACCATTAATTACTATCCATTGTTTTCCTTATTCCTGTAATAAAACCCAAAGTATCGCTCTTTTTGGCAGAAAGAAGCATCGTATTATTGTTCGGATTATTTAAACCATGTATTCCCGTTATCTAAGATTAAGATGAAAAAATTTACAAAATCATTATGGGCGGTTCTGTTAGCCGGAACCTTTTGTGCCGTCTCTCCAACAGCTTTCGGTCAGGGCAAAGGTTTTGCTCCCGGCAAAGGTCTTCGTCAAGTCAACTTCGGTTTAGAACTGGATGGCTATGGCGTTCCTGTTTATGCGGGAATAGACTTTGGGGTAGGAGAAATGATCACCATTGGTCCGCGTTTGGTGTATGAAACTTCAGTCAATGGTTATACATCCAATAGAAATAAGTTTTATACCAGGAACTCCGTGTTCATTCCAAGCTTCAGAGGCGATTATCATTTCAGTGGTCATATCGAAGGTCTTCCAAAAGAACTGGATTTTTATGGCGGGTTGTCTCTGGGTGTTGTTACCTACCGGGGTACCTCGAAGTATACAGACACAAATGGCGATGTTTTCGTGCAAGAAACTAAGAAGAGTCAGGATGCAGAACTCTGGATACAATTAGGAGCCCGTTATTATTTTAGCAGCAACTGGGGCGCACAACTGGAATTCGCTACTTTGGGTAGCAATGGCAACGGCTCCATCGGTCTTTCTTACAAGTTTTAATCTATCTTATACTTTCTCTTAAAACCGGTTTAATGCCGGTTTTTTTATGAAAAAGCAAATCATTTACTTTGTTCTGGCCTTTGTTTTCATAACATCAGGCAGTATTCAAACAACGCGCTATCAGGCGATGGCGCCCTAAGCAACTAATCAAATCCAGTTTCCGGGTAGCCACGAACTCGTACTAAAGCTCAGATTAAATAAGAAACCAGAAGCCAAATGACTCTCCTCCCATAATTAGTTAGCCACTCAGCCTTTCAGGTTTTCTACCATCTGCCGGGCATTTTCTGTGATCTGTGAGAAATTTTGTTGCGCTACCAGCTTCTTATCTACCAACGCGCTGCCTACGCCCAGGGCGCTGGCACCGGCGGCTATCCATTCGGCGGCATTGTCTACCGTGACGCCGCCCGTAGGCATCAGCCGTAGCTGCGGCATGGGCGCTTTGACAGCCCGGATAAAGGGTATGCCTAATACCTCTGCCGGAAAGATTTTTACCATATCCGCGCCTGCTTCGTAGGCAGCCAGTATCTCCGTGGGTGAGAAAGCGCCGATCAGCACCGGGATGTCGTAGCGATGCGCGGTTTGAATGATCCCGGTCTTCATCACGGGCGTCACCAGAAATTGGGCTCCTGAAAGGATCGCCAGGCGGGCAGTCGTCTCGTCCAGCACCGAGCCAGCGCCTATGGTGAGTTCAGGGCGTTGTTTGATTAAAGCTGTTATATGCTTCAGTACGCCGGGCGTGCCCATGGTGATTTCCAGTACCTTGATGCCTCCGTCTGCCAACGCGGCTGCAACGGGCTGCACGGCGTCCGGCTGGTCCAGGCGGATGATGGCTACGGCTTTTTCTTGCAGGATAATGCTAAGGGTATCGTTTCTGTTCATGGGATTATCGTTTTATGCTGCCCGAAACATCGCCTGCCATCACGTCCAGCACTTCCTGTTCGCTGACAAGGTTCAGGTCGCCGGGAATGGTGTGCTTCAGGGCGGAGGCGGCAGTGGCAAAGTCTATGGTCTGTTGCTTGTCCCAGCCTTTGGCCAGTCCGTGCAATATGCCAGCAGCGAAAGCGTCGCCGCCGCCCAGGCGGTCTACGATGTGCAGGTGGTAGGACCGGCTTTGGAAAGATTCCTCTCCGGCAAAGAGCATGGCAGACCAGCCGTTTTCCGAAGCCGACATACGCTGGCGCATGGTAAGGGCAATGACCTCAAAGTTGCCAACTTTCTGCAATTCTTTAGCCAGGAACGCCATGCCTTCCTCTTCGCTGGCGTTGTTTTCTTTACAGTAGGCGTTGGTGTCAATCTCTAAAATATCGTAGGCGGCTCCGGCGTTGGCAAATAATATGTCAATATATGGTAAATATTTTTTAAGCGCCTGCCGTGCGGCTTCTTTACTCCACAGTTTGCTGCGGTAGTTGAAGTCGAAACAGACCTTGACGCCCAGCGCGTGTGCTGTTTCGATAGCCTCAAACGTAGCCTGGGCGCAGCCCGGAGACAGTGCCGGGGTGATGCCGGTAGATACCAGGAACTGTTTGCCCTGTAAAACCTCCTGCCAGTCGAGCTTATCCGGCTTTAACTGTGCGAAGGCGGAATGCTCCCGGTCATAAACCACCTGCGAGGGACGCAGGGAGGCGCCGGTCTCAATGTAGTAGGTACCGATCCGGTTGCCGCCGCGTAAGATGTGCTCCGTACGAATGCCATGTTCGCGCAGCAGGTTAATAGCCCGGCTTCCGAAAGGATTCTCCGGCAGGCGTGTCACAAACCAGCTTGGATGCCCGAAGCGCGCCAGGGAAGTAGCGATGTTGGATTCGGCACCCGCAAAGGACATGTTAAGCTGGTGGCACTGCTCCAGCCGTTCAAAAGCGACCGTTGGCGTGAGGCGCAGCATGATCTCTCCAAAGCAGACGATGCCTTCTTGGGAGTTAGGTGTTGGATGTTGGGTATTAGGCATGGATGGTTTTCTTATAATTTTGTATAGAGTCTAATCGGGTGTAGGACAGTTTTGCACGCAAAGAGCGCAAAGGACAACTCCGCAAAGATCGCAAAGGGTTTCTCTGTAATCTTTGCGATCTTTGCGATAACATTAGCTTTGCGGAGTGCCGCCCAGCGTACTTTGCGTGAAATTTATAGTCTACGCAGTTTTGTCGTACACCCGTCTAATCTTAAAATTCTAACCCCTAAGCCCTGATTTTATTCCCAACTGCAATGGATGAGGCTACCGCGTTCTCTGTCGTTTTCTATGGTCAGGTATACATCAATTTCCTGTTGCAACTCTTCTACGTGGGAGATAATGCCTACCACGCGCTTTTCCTGGCGCAGCGATTTAAGCGTATCAAAGACAACGCGCAGGGATTCTTTGTCGAGCGCGCCGAAGCCTTCGTCCAAAAAGAAGAAGCTTTGCTGCGCCTGGTTGAGCGACTTTACGTTTTCTGCCAGCGCCAGGGCCAGGCAGAGCGCCGCCTGGAAGGTCTGTCCGCCCGAAAGGGTTTTCAGCAGGCGGGTACGCCCGTCGTTGAGATAGTCGCGGACCACAAACTCGTTGTATTCGTTGAGTTCCAGGCTCAGGTTGTTTTTGGTCAGCTTCATAAAACGTTGGTTGGCTGCCCGGCACAGATTATCCAGCAAGACGGTAGAAGCGTAGTTGACAAAGCCGCTGCCACGGAACAGGCTGGTCATTTCCCTGAGGTTGGCTTCCCGCAAGCGTTCTTTATCCAGGTCTTTCTGAAGCTTCTGGCTTTTTTTGCGCTTTTCCTGCATATCGGTGATATGTTTGCGCGCCAGTGTACAGCTTTCCTGCAGGTTTTGTACTTCTGTCTTCAACGTCTGGCAGGTATAGATGGCTTGCCGGTGGGCCGGTTCGTCATAGGTTTTGCCTTGCACCTCCGCTTTGAGCTTATGCAGGGTAACTTCTGTGTTGTGCCGTTGGTTTTATACGTCAGAATGTCCTGCTGTTCGGCATCGGTATCCAGTTCCAGGTCTAACAAATCCTTGACCTGCTGTACGCTGTCGAACTTTTTCTCGGTGCAAAGCGCCTGGATTTCCTCATCGAGCATGTCTGCTTTGGCAGCAAGCTCGTCCAATGTCGCCTGCATGGCTTCGCGTCTGCCTTCCAGGATGCCCAGCGTACGGTCTATGTCTGTACAGGACTGGCGGGCGGCTTCGTACTCCTGCTGCACTATGAGGAGGTTCTCCTTTCCTTTTTGTAGTTGACGTTGCAGGTCTTTGTCAGAAAACGGGGCTAACTTGTCGTATTTAAGCACCCGCAGGGAAGTAAGCTGATGTTCGGCAGCCATTTTCAGGGTAAGATAGGCTTCTTTATGCTGTTGCAGTTGGTGCTGTGCCTGTGTCCATTGGGCTTCCTGCTGTTCGTACTGTTGGCGCAGTGTACCGATATGCTTTTTCAGTTGTACCGACTGGCTTTGTTGCTTTTCGTACTGGCTGGCTGCCTGCCTGATTTGTTCGTAGGTTTGCTGGCGGTAATCTTTCCAGGCAAAAGCCTGCTGGTGCTGCTCGTGCTTCTCTTCCAGCCGTTTGATCATCGCTTCTTTATCCCTGAAAACAGATGAAACACTTTGGTACTCACTCTCCAGGGCACGTACGGACTGCTCCAGGCGAAGCAGCGTTTCTTCTTCCTGCTCCAGGTCTTCTACCTTACTTCTTTGTTGGGAAATTTGCTGCGCTACCGAATGCACCTGCGCTACCGAAGGGTGATGCGTGGCGCCGCACAAAGGGCAGGGTGCGCCCTCTTTCAGGTTGAGTGCATAACTAATGAGCTTTTCTTTGACCTGTAAATTACGCCACGCTTCGCGCGTCTGTGCCTGGCTGGTTTTTACTCTTTGCCTTTGGGCATCCAGCAGTTGGTAGAACTTTTCAAAGGTACCGTTCTCTTTTGCCCACGCGTAGGGAGAGATCATAGCATACTTTTTCCTGGTGATCACTTCAAGTTGCTCCTGGTGGCGCACCAGCGACTGGCAATGGTCGTTGAGTTCCAGGGTCAGCTCCTGCTGGGTCTGATGCCAGTAGCGTACTTCTGACAATACTTGCTGCTGCGCCAGGTTTTGATCCAGGGAAGCCAACTGGGTTTCTTTTTCATACAACAAAGTCTTGTGTGCCTGAAGGTTCTGAGAGAGTTTTTCTACCGCCCTGACCTCTTCCTGTACGACGCGTTCCTGATTTTTCAGGTCGGCTTGCAGGCTGCGGAGGTGGATAGTCCGCTCCAGGTCTTCGCATCGCTGCTGGTCGCGGTCTCTTTGGGCGTAGGCTTGCTGTTTTTCTTTGAACAGTCGCTGCGCCTCTTCCAGTTTGTTTTGCCCGGTGGCGAGGCGTTCGTGCAAGGTCGACAAAGCTTCTGTGCGTTGTCTTTTCTCGGTCAGGGTTTCCGACCATAGCTTTAGCTTTTCGTTGAAGTGGGTACAGGCTTTGAGGTAAGCGTGTAGTTGCTGTTCTTTGCGGGCGTAATCTTCTTGCTGGTCTTGCAGGCGGTGCCACTGCTGCCGGGCGGCTTCTATTTCGTTAAACAGCTTTTTCAACTGTTCCCACTGATGGCACTGGCTTTCCAGTTTATCCAGCAAGTGACGGTTGTGGTGCAGGCTTTCTTCCAGTTCTTTTAACTCTGCCTGGTGCATGGCGATGTCTTCTGCCGACACAGGTCCGATCTCGCCCAGGCGCGCCTGTATGTCTGCCATAGCAAACTCTGTTTTTTTCAGCAGGCTGCCTGTTTTAAAGCCCAGATCAAACTTTTCCAGGTGAAAGAGTTCTTTGAGCATCTGCGTACGCGCCAGGGGTTTCTGGTCTATAAACTCCCGGAACTTTCCCTGGGGAATAATGACTGCCTGCATAAAATTCTCATAGGTCATTCCCAGGATGCCCGAAGCGTCTTCTACCTGTATGGGCATCCACTGCTCCTGTTCCCAGCGGTACTGGCAGCGTTGCTGGACTTCTACTTTCTCAAAATCGTTCTTTTTCCGTTTGGCAGCAAAGCAAAAGCGGTATGGCGTATCACTGTGGTGTTGGGTACGAAAGACGAAATCTATTTCCAGCTTGTTGCTTTGCAGGTTGAGCATGTTGTAGTAGCGGTTGTCTCCGCTCCTGTTCAGGCGGTCGCTGCGGTCGTAGAGGGCAAACATGATGGCTTCCAGGATAGAGGATTTGCCGCAGCCTACCGCGCCGAAGATGCCAAACAACTGGGAGGCGGTCAGCTTCTCAAAATCGATGTGCTGGGCTTCTTTGTAAGAATACAGTCCTTCTACTTTAAGCGATATGGGAATCATCCTCTACGTTGATTACTTCGTTCAATAGTTTCATCAGTGCTTCATTAGGTTCCTGTCCTTTTTTCAGGCGGAAATAGTCAGCAAACAAGGTGCGCAGGTCTTCATTCAGGTCAATTTTCAGCCTGTCTTTTTCCAGGTCTTCCTTCGTTTTGATCTCCGGGATGATGCTGACAATGCCGTCATGCACCTCGTATAAGGCTTTCTTGGTTTTGCTGTCAATGTAGGTGTCGCTTACCAGGGTAAGTTCTACATAAGTACCGGGGTTGTCTTGAAGCCAGAGCAGGGCATCTTCGGTTACCTCAAAACGTTTGCGCACCAGCTTTCTGCCACTTTGCAGCGCCACCGGACGCACTTGGGCAGCCTTTCCGGGTTCGGCTTCTATGATCACCACAAACTTCTGCTGGCTGGCTTCGCTAAAGCTATAGGCCAGCGGGCTGCTGCTGTACACCACCGGGCAGGGCTGCGCGGCGACGGTCTGGAAGCGGTGCAGGTGTCCCAGTGCCACATACTGCATCTGCACGGGAATATCTTCGGTATAAATGGCTTGCGCTCCGCCCATGTGCAGGATAGGTTTCTCATCTTCAGGTTCTTCCGGTGCAGGACCGTCCTTTTGCATAAAATACAAATGCGCCATCAGGATATTGACGCCCTTCGTATCGCAGTACTGGTCTGCCAGTTGCTGCCAGTTTTCCCGGAGCAGCTTGCGCAGTTCCTCCTCTCGATCGTCGGTGCCCAGGTAACGGCGCAAGGTGACCTCATTGGCGTAAGGGGTGAGCAACAGCCGCAGCGGATAGGCAATGCCGGGCAGCGACAGTTCCACAAATCCCGGTGCTGATTGCAGCAGGTGCAAGCCGCAGTCAGTCATAAAACCGGGCACTTGTGTGGCAGGGCGGCCGTGGAAGACAATGCCGCAGGCACGTGCCAGCGGGTCGGGGGCTTCTATGCGGTCGGGCGAGTCGTGGTTGCCGGCAATGGCAATGACGGCTCTTTTGCCGTGGGCAGCGAGGCGGTGTACGGTTTTGTAGAAAAGCTCCTGGGCTTCGTTGCCGGGGTTAAACGTATCGTACAGGTCGCCTGCAATGAGCACAGCGTCCACAGCTTCGGCTTCTGCCAGCAGGCAGATTTCTTCCAGCACAGCCTTTTGTTCTTCCAGGCGCAGGTAATCGCCCAGGCGTTTGCCTAAGTGCCAGTCGGCGGTGTGTAGCAGCTTCATCGCCTAAAAGTAGCAAAGGCAGGGGTAGGTAGCAAGCAGAGCAGGTAGTTTTAAAAGATCATTTGCTGTCTTTCCTGTTGATGAAAGCTGATGTAAGAAAACAGGCAAACTGGACTTTTTATTAACTATCTGCTCCTTACTTTTGTGAAGTCTGTAAGAGATGTAAAAAATAATAGCATGATCTGTCCTTTGTATACTTACGTTTTCTGCCCCAGGCAGGCTTCCGTAGCTTTAGAAAAGCGCTGTGTTGCGCTGAGTGCTGCCCGCCCGGATCAATAAAAAAGCTTATTTTACTTTCATTGTAAAAGGAAAACCCCGTAGCTTCTGGCAGCGGGGTTTTTTCTTTGCCTGTATTTTGAGGCAAAAATGTCCTGAACTTTACCCAAAAAGGTACTGAAAGGATTTTTTTTTGTCCTGATCTTTCGAAAAAATGTCCTGATGTCTTCGAAAAAGGTCCTGATCAGTCAGCAAAAAGGTGCTGAACGGGTCATTTCCGGCTCCAAAGGGAATTTTGGGCTTACTTACTATAGGATGACCGTTCGTGTAGAGAAGTGCTTTCCGAACATATAATTCCCTCCCTGCCGTGGGGGGGGGCCTCCGGGCTCGTGGCTACTATTATAAGGCTTCCAGCCTGTGCGGCCCAGCCTAACAGGCATCCTGCCTGTTGATAACAGGCACGAGCGTGGACGTCCGGACGGGATGGCTCGCGCCAACAGCAGGGGAGGGGAGATGGATGATAGAAGGAGAAAGAGGAAAGAATACAAGCTTCATTTACGACTTCAAGCTTATCATTAACTTTCCTTGAAAATTGAATATTGAGTGTTGATTGTTTAAATATTCAATATTCAACACTCAATGCTCAAGTAAAAATAGCTGACAAAGTAGCGTTTAATAGCCGTTCAATACGTCTCTCCGCACAGGGGGGTGGGGAGCAGTTCTTTGACTTTTTCTATCTTTTTCTCCCTGCCCAACAAAAACATCAGCTTGGTCACGGCTGCTTCGGTGGTCATGTCTTTGCCGCTGATCACGCCGATGTTGTCCAGGCTTTTGCTGGTTTGGTAACGCCCTTGTATAACCCTGCCGCCGCTGCATTGCGAGATGTTCAGGATGATCAAGCCCCGCTCGATGGCGTCTTCCAGGCTGTCCATCATAAAGGCATCGGTAGGGGCATTGCCGGAGCCGAACGTTTCGAGTACCACACCTTTGAGGTCGGGGATTTGCAGTACGCTCTCTACCACACGCCGGCTGATGCCCGGAAACAATTTAAGAATAGCTACATTCGGGTCGATCAGACCCTGATAGGTCAGCTTGCTCTTGGGGTTGTAAGGATGGATGGCAGACAGGTTGTAGTCGATCATCACGCCTGCCTCTGCCAGCACGGGGTAGTTCTCCGAGTCAAAAGCGTCAAAATGGATGCTTTGCCGCTTGCTGCTCCGGTTGCCCCGCAGCAAGCGGTTGCCAAAATAGATGCAAACCTCTGAGACCACAGGAACGCCATTCACCCGGTCGCTGGCAATTTCCAGGGCTGTCACAAAGTTTTCGTGGGCGTCTGACCTTCGGGAGTTGATCGGAAGCTGAGCGCCTGTAAAGATCACGGGTTTGTTCAGCCCTTCCAGCATAAAGCTCAGGGCAGAGGCACTGTAAGCCATCGTATCGGTGCCGTGTACAATGATAAAACCATCGTAGCGGCGGTAGTTTTCATAAATAATATAAGCCATATCCACCCAGTGTTCCGGGCGTATATTGGCAGAATCGATCAGTTCCGGGAAAGAGATGACCGTGATATGGACGTTGAACTCTTTGAGCGAAGGCACCTTGTCTACAATGCGGGAAAAGTTGAAAGGCGACAACACCCCTGCCTCGTCGTACGACATGCCCAGCGTGCCGCCGGTATAGATGATCAGCACCGACGCTTTGGGCTCTCCCGGAGAAGCTGTATTAATGTTGACTATTTTATAGTTGGGTCTTTCCATAGGCCTTATGGCTATTCATTGGGGGTAGTGTTAAACAAGTAGCACTGGTTCATCCCCCTACCCCCTTCCAAGGGGGACAGTAGCCACGCAGTGTCCCCCTTGGAAGGGGGT
>JBBSNI010000014.1:0-29238 GCA_038232695.1 Cytophagales bacterium | reverse complement strand
CTCGCACCCACCAACAGGCGGCGTATCAGTATACCGCAGGACAAACTGCCTGACAAGGTCAAAATAAGGCTGCGTTTCTGTGTAATGCAACGGATATTGTATTTTTTTATTTTCTGTCGTCCACAGGTGTGCCGCTTCCCCGGCTGGCAACGCTTTTTCTGTGCGGTCTTTAACAGAAATCAGTTTGTATCTTCTCTCGTCCCCTTGTTTGTCATACCCCCGCAACCATCCCTGCCGGACTTGCCTTACCTGAAAGGTATCTGACTGCCAGAGGATTTGGCGGGTGGCTACGTCTATGGCAAAATACTGCTTATGCTCAGGGTTCTGGCTGTCCTGGTATAGGTGCAACACCAGAGTGCTTCCATCGGTAGCCGACAAGCCAACCCACCAGGGTTCCTGGAAAGTCAGGTCTTTCCATAACAATTTTTCGTCTTCCAGGTCTAAAGCCGCAAAGCTGACCTGGTGTTGCTTTTCGTGGCGTATCTCCAGGAAAAGGTAACGTGCTTCCGGGTCGGTGAGCATGTTCCAGATGCTGCCCTGAAAAGTATATATCGCCCTGTGCATCAACTTTTTCATAGCGACCGGGGTTTTATGATATACAAATGTATAGGTTTTATGAAGCTTTCAAACAAGAGACCACGTGGCTACACCCTTTTACTGTTATTGCTTTTACTACTTACCGGCGCATTGCCTCTGACAGCGCAACAGGATACGACCCGGCAGCAGGTGCTGGTCATGGAAATACGTTCAGAGATTGACGCCCGTATGAAACGTTATGTAGAACTGGCTTTGCAAA
This sequence comes from Cytophagales bacterium, assembly GCA_038232695.1. Classification (GTDB taxonomy): domain Bacteria; phylum Bacteroidota; class Bacteroidia; order Cytophagales; family Cyclobacteriaceae; genus JAJNNC01. The sequence goes on along the minus strand of JBBSNI010000014.1, from coordinate 28,442 downwards.
AGGCACACGAGATACAGGCAGACCTGATCGTGATTGATATGGATACTTACGGCGGCGCTTTGTATGATGCTGACGACATCCGCACCCGGGTGCTGAATTACGAAAAACCGGTGTATGTGTTTATCAACAAAGATGCGGCTTCTGCCGGCGCGCTGATTTCTATTGCCTGCGACAGTATTTATATGGCGCCGGGCGCCAGCATCGGAGCGGCTACCGTGGTCACCGGCGGCACCGGCGAGGCGGCTCCCGACAAGTACCAGTCTTATATGCGCTCCATCATGCGCTCTACGGCGGAAGCCACCGGCCGCGACCCTAAGATTGCCGAAGCGATGGTGGACGAAGACCTGGAGATAGACAGCATTTCTGCTGCCGGAGAGGTTATCACCTTTTCTACCTCCGAGGCCATCAAATATGGCTACTGCACAGCCCAGGTGAGTACAATAGAAGAGATACTGGAGCGAAACGGTATAGAAGACTACCAGATCACACGCTTTCAGCTAAGCTTTGCCGAGAAAGTGATTGCCATCTTTCTGAATCCTTTTATCAGCGGACTGTTGATCCTGGTGATGCTGGGCGGTATTTATTTTGAGTTGCAAACGCCCGGTGTGGGCTTTCCTTTGCTGGCTGCCCTGGTGGCGCTGGTCATGTACCTGGTGCCTTACTATCTGAACGGACTGGCAGAGTACTGGGAAATTGCTGTTTTCATGATAGGATTGGCGCTCATTGCTCTGGAAGTTTTTGTCATACCGGGCTTCGGGATTGCCGGCATCAGCGGGCTGGCACTTACCATCGGCGCCCTGGTGTTGATCATGCTGAACAACAATTCGTTTGATTTCTTTTTTGTAGATATAACCGAGGTGCTGGAAGCCGCTTTGACTGCCCTGCTGGGCATATTCGGCGGTATAGTGCTGATGTTTGCTGGCAGCACGCGCCTGACCAATACGGCTGCTTTCAAAAGAATTTCTCTGCAAAATAAACAATACCGCACCGAAGGCTACGTCTCCAAACCCCAGCCCAACAACCATGTAGGACACGAAGGCACGGCTTACACAGTGCTGCGTCCGAGTGGAAAGATCATGATAGATGACGAGTTATACGATGCTTACACACGGGGCGAGTACATCGATAGAGGCGAAAAGGTGGTGGTAGTCAGCGACGAAGGCTCCTCGCTTAGGGTAAAGCTGGCAAAGGATGTAGAACCACAAAAGAGCTGACAGTAATAAGCCTCAATACCCGGACACTTATTAACTTCCACAACCTACACAATCCACCTGTGAGTTCATGGGTTTGGTGCCGTTGAGGTTCATTTTCAAGTTATGAATTTTATCACGGATGTCCATATCCCGGAACATGTCGCCGGTAAGTTGTGATTGCAGGTTTTCTATTTCTGCTTCCAGGTCTTTCTGTGTAGTAGTTTCCATAGTTTTTTTGTTGGTTAAAACTTTTGAACGCAGGATTGCAAAGAAGGTTTCGAGACAAGCTTATTATTTGAACAGATACTTTTGGTAGTTGACCTGAAACAAAGGAGCATTATACAGATATGTTCTGCCTGACAGATACTGCCCCATCGTCAGGTCAAGTCTTGATCTGGAATTAAAAACCAACTGTATGCCCGGTCTGAATTCTATATAAGTAGTCATGCATAAGTAATACGGCATTTCTTTACTGTAAGTACTTCATAATTAACATCTTAGGATTCACTAAAATATGCATCGGTACTTAAGAACTGCCCTGGAGACTGGCCACGGGGCTGATGTCATAAAGTGCCCCGTTCACACTGATCTGCGAATCTCCGTAGGTTTTCCCAAATACCTCCAGATAAAAGTTCACATTCAGGTCGTCATAGTCTTTGTACTGCCTGGGAAAAGCCAGGTAACCCAGTTGCAGCCCCCAGGAAAAAGCCTGCCCGGAAAGGACACTGAGGTCTCTGTATTTTTCGCGGTAAGCCAGCGGGTAAATGTAGCCGGTCGTCGCTGAGACTGCCAGCCGGTGGATCAGACGGGTAATGATGAGCCCGCCGCCAAAGCCGGAGTTGTCGCCTGTCAGGTAAGGTTCTGCCTCATCGTGCGCCGCCAGCGATTTGCCTGCTTCTCCATACACCGCCATCCTGAAATGGCTGTTTTTTCCATCCCGGCTAAAAAATCGGTACTGGGTATACAGATTAAACCCCTCTAACTGGTAAGGATACTTGACCACCTGCGCCGGGGTATGGTGGTTCAGAAAATAGTTGTTGAGGTCTTCCGGGTAACGTTTCAGGTGGTGGTTGGATACCGAAACGGTAAAGTAAGCAGATAATTTAGGCGTAACCCCATAGATTGCCCTGACTGCATAGTAGTTGCGGGGCTGGCTGTACTCTTCGTAGTTCCTGAAAGTAGCCCGTACGGCCCACACCCCTTTAGGCAAGGTGCTGGCAGGCTCCGAAGAGGGAAACAATTCCTGGGCAAAAACGCCTCCGGCAGCTACGCAGCTTAGGATTAAGATAAAGAAGCCTTTCAAAGTGTTACAAAATAAGTGTGGACAAACTTCCTGTCATCGGCAGGCTGGGGCAGCTTTTTTTCCCAGTCTTTATATTCTTTTCTGGAAAGAAACTTAGACCCTACAAAGCGGAACGCTACTTTTCCGTTCAGAAACTCTTGTTTATCCTGTACAAAAATATAACGGTCGTTGGCAAAGGCAAAAGAATGGGCATCATCCATCGCCTGCCGGCTGAAATCGAAGGTAGCAGTCAGGGAAAGCACAGAAAATCCTGCATCGTATACTTTTTGCGCCAGGGCGCTGATGTCTACTTTTTTGCCGGGCTTGAACACTACTTCCGAGAGGTTGCTGTTCAGATCGGTGCTGATGTTTTCAACAAAGTCAAGCTGGCGGATGGATTTTTCTACGCTTTTGGAACACAAAGAACAGGTCAGCCCGGCCAGGTCTAAACGCGCTGAGACAAACTGCGCCTGGACATGCCCGGCTATCAGGGTCAGCCCTATCCATAAAGCAAACACACATCGTTTCATATACTGAAGTTTATGGGATCATACTTTTCTTAGTTGTATACTTTGTTTCCTTTCTTCAGCCACACGCCCCATATCTTATTGTAAGCATGTACATCGTCGGTCGGGGTGGTGCCTTTATAGACGGGGTAGCCAGCATTTACCCACTCGAAGATGCCTCCATACAGGTTGGCTACATCCGTAAAACCCAGATCGTAGAGTTTTTCCGTGATCTTCTCGCTCCTGGCGCCTACCGAACAGTAAACCACGATTTTTTTGTCTTGTGCAATTCCGGCTACTTTCAACGAGTCAAAAGCTTCGTACCCTATCCATATGGCTTCTTTCAGGTGGCTGACCTCAAATTCCTCCCTGCTGCGCGAATCAAGGAAAAGAATACTGTCTTTCTGTTGATACGCCTGGGTTACTCCTATTTCTTTTACCTCGCGGGAGAGCAGCGTATGGAGCCTCAGGTTGTACGCGCCGCTTTCTACTTTGGGTTGGCTGCTGGCGCATTGAGACATCATACTTGCTAAAAAAAAGAGTAACCACCGGAATTTCATAACTTCTAACGTACAGACAACTTTAAAATTTCCCCTTTTACCAGCCTACAGCTATATTCTATCTTCGACGTAAGGATTTTTTAAGAATTCCGGTTCCAAAAAAAAGGTCTTCCTGATAGAAGACCTCTTTAAACATTGTTTCACTAAACCCAAAGCTTTATCGCTTGAACCCTAAGACGGCACCGCCGCAATGATTTTTGGAAGTCTCAAAGGTAAAGGTGATATAATAGATACCCGTCGCGTTGCAGGGATAAATAATACCCCGGTTAAAATTGTCATTGGCATAGCTGGTTCCCACCTTTTTGCGGTTAGAATCATACAGGCTCAGCACAATACCATCGGTACTTTCGCCTTCGGCACAGATATTCATAAAATACTGTGTTCCTTTGGCAAATACATAAGAGTACTCAATTTTGTCTTTGCTTCCTCCGGCTCCGTCAATTTCATAACTTTTTACAAAATTAAACCCATCGCCCAGTTGAGGCACACAGGCATCCGTATACGCGACAGGATCACACTGCGCTTTGGCCTGAGTCATAAGAAGTACGAGGGATAGAACGCTTATTAATGTTGTTAGAGCTTTCATGTATATGATTCGATGTTTTTTGACGATGATTAAGATATTTTACTGATGGAATGGATTCGCCGGCGCCTTACAGGCAAACCACGCTATACCGTTTAGTTAATAATATAATTTCTGATACTGGCTGTAGTGCTGGCAATTTCCCTGATGTTGTCATCGGTGATATTGATGCTGCTGGTACTTTTGTTGGTAATCGTTACGATTCCGTTCACTTCCTCTAAGGTTGATTCTGCATAGGTGTGAGTGATTTGAATATTCTCGAAGTTTTGTTGCAGTACCGTCATCTTATCCTGTAGCGCTTTGATATTAGGATTGGTCTCGCTATAAAAAGTAAGCAGCAGCATGATGTTTTCCAGGATAATTTTTTGCTCACCTACTCTTTCTTTCAGTTCATTGTTGTCCAGGTTTTTCAGCGTGACCTGGCTCATCACATGCAGGGCTTCTATCCATCCGCCCGTCAGCAGCAGCACACTCAGGTTGGAGCGTTGCTGTTCCTGTAAGTAGGTATTGATATGGTTGAAATTTTGGGTGGTGATCAGCAGCAGGGAGTCCAGGTTGTTGCTGTTGGTAGCCAGCCGTTTGATGGTGCCAAAGTTAAAGAACTGCCCTATACTCAAACCGTCTGCCAGGCTTTTGATAGAGTTCAGGTAAAAGATAGCATCCTGGTTTTGCTCATAGATGTTGGTATATCCCAGATCAGTGCCGTATACTCCCAGGTTCAAAGCTTTTTTGAAGTTGTTGTTATAGCGGGAGATATTATCTGCCGAATTGAGCAAATTCTTGTTATAACGGGTACCTGACTGCTTGAGCAATACAGAGATCTCCAGCGGAGAAGGGATTTGCTGCAAAATACTTTCCAACACCTCGTCGGAAATGACCGGACCTTGGGCTTCGGCGTTGCGCAGGCTGTCCAGGAAGGCCTGTTCGTTGAGTTTGTTACCGGAATCGCAGGATACACAGGCAACCGCCGTGACAATAGCGACAAACAATAAGAATCTTTTCATGAATATTTACTCAATTATTTTTTGACAAATCTATCATTCACCCTCATACCTCAAAATCCAAATCAGAAGGTTTTATTACGTATGAGCGATTTGTAGTCCAATTGAAATTATTTCTTAAGACCAGGAAGTTTGATGCTGCTGAAAAAGCGTAACGCTTTTGCAAAAAGCTCATAATAAAGCGCAACATAAAGCACAAGCGTCATCCCCCAAATCACTGTGATATTGAAATAAAAGGTATCTATCAACAAACCGGCTACCTGTTTTTTTGGCGCAAAGAAATGAGTTCTGTAATTAAAGATACCCGCTTCCCGTGACGGCTCATTATACACAGGGTCTATCTTTTGCAGCAGCTTTCCATCATATTCAATGATTCTGTCCGATACGTTGATATTTCTTACAAGGTCAGCCAGGCTTTCGTTATGATAGGTGTCTTTATACTTGTTAAAATTATAATCCAGCCCTTTTTGGTTTTCCAGGTAGTAAATCAGCTTTTCTTTGTCCTGTACTGCTTTATTGAAGATCTGAACGTAGTGCGCATTGAGATTTTCAAAATAATTTCGCAGCTTACCTTCCACCTCTTTGTTAATATATTCCGGTGTTAATGCCTGTATATCCAGGCTTTCAATGCCTTGCCGGAAAGGCTCTTTATGCAGTTCGTCACGCAGGATATTCAGATCTTTTTCCACTATTTTTTTTACCGAATCGTTTTCCGTACCTACCTGGCTCATTACCTGCTGTAGTTTGGTTTCCAGCATAGGAATGAGGTAAGCGGACTTGAAATCAGCCTGCCGCTCATCTTTTTCCAGCTCGTAAAACGGAGCATTGTAAGCGTTGTTCTTAAATTGGTTGACCGCCATCGCCTCGTAAGCCCAGCGCGATGCCATCATATCAGCGACCAGGGGAACTTCTCCTTTGGAGCCGATCAGGCTGTTGAGCTTATCAAAGTTGAAAAGAAGTCCGCTCAGTATCATCTGGGGAATGAGCAGCAAGGGGATAATAATGTACACCGTCACGGCGGAGTTGAAGGCTGCCGAGATGTTAAGCCCCAGGATGCTGGCAAAGCAAGAGACCGAAAACAAGATCAGCCAGAAACTCAATGTCATCTCTTTGATCTCCAGAATGCTGTTGCCAATAACTACAAGGCTGAGTGTTTGTATGGCAGACAGGGTAAACAGGATGATGACTTTGGAAAGCAGATAGCTGTTCCAACTCAGGTTCAGAAATGATTCTCTTCTCAGTATTTTCCGGTCGCGTATGATCTCTTCGGCGCTGACGGTCAATCCCATGAACAAGGCTACCACGATGCTCATCATCAAAAAAGCAGGGATGTTCTCGTTGAAGCGGAAAGAGTACAGGCTTTTGCCCGCATCTTTGTAGCGAATAATAAAAGCCAGGAAAAGTGCCAGTACAGGAGCTTCCAGAAAGTTGATCAACAGATACTGTTTGTTGCTTATCTTGGAAAGGGTGTCGCGTATGGTAAAGATCATCGCCTGCTTGAGGCGGGAAGGAATGTTGAGTGATTTGGGTGGCGATTCTTTTTCTTCCGGGACTTTTTTCAGCGTAAAGTTCTCCTCAAATTTTTCGTGCCATTGCTGGGGCGTCACTTTTCGTTTGTTGGTAAACTGCCCGTATTCATCCACTACCTTGGCTTCAATGATATTAAATACCTGTTCGGGGTTTACGTTGCTGCACGTAGGGCACTGACCTCTCTCGGCATCTATCTGGTTGGAAGCTTTCTTAAAGTAGGTGACCGCTTCTACAGGATTACCATAAAACACAGGATAACCCCCAGTGTCCATCAGGTACATTTTATCAAACATTTTATAAATGTCGGAAGAAGGCTGATGGATGACGACAAAGATCAATTTTCCTTTCAGGGAAAGTTCTTTGAGCAGGTCAATGACATTCTCAGAATCCCGCGAGGAAAGTCCCGAGGTAGGCTCATCTACAAACAATACGGCAGGTTCGCGTATGAGTTCGAGCGCAATATTTAGTCTTTTGCGCTGTCCACCGCTGATGGTTTTGTCCAGTACGCTTCCTACTTTCAGGTCTTTGCGGTGTTCCAGCCCCAGGCTTTCCAGGGTAGCCAGCACCAGTTTATTGATCTCTTCTTCGCTTTTACCATCAAAACAAAGCTTGGCGTTGTAGTACAGATTCTGGTACACGGTCAGTTCCTCGATCAGCAGATCGTCCTGAGAAACGTAGCCGATCACACCCTGTATCTGTTCTTTTTGCAGATGAATATTGTAGCCGTTGATGAGCACTTCACCTTCCGAAGGAATCTCGATGCCTGCCAGTACGTTCAGCAAGGTGGTTTTGCCGGCTCCGCTGGCGCCCATGATGCCGATCAGTTTGCCGGTTCCTTCCGAGATATTGATGTCTCTCAACCCTAAAGCCTGGTTCGGAAAACGAAAGGCTACCTGATTGGCGTTGAAAGAAATCCGGGCAGTCGTTACATCGGAGATAAAATGACGGATCAGATCGCTGTAGTAGAGTGCCGCGCCTTTGGGCGTTTTGACAGTGCTTCCGTTAGAGAAAAGATACGACTGACCGGGCTTCATGATAAAGCCGTTCAGCACCACGTCGTCATGACCTATGTATTTTACAAAATACAGATCAACACTATTGATCTTCAGAAATATGATCTCACCGTTGATGTCGGTGTAGATATGCTTGAGATGCTGGGCTTCATCAGCCTGGAGGCTGCTAACGGTCAGTATATCAGCAAACTGATAACGGACTTCCGTATGGTTGAAGGCGAAGCTCTCAATCAGCGTATATTCTTCTTTATCAATGTTGAAGACAGTAGAAACGGTATTGATAATTTCTACACGCTGCTCGCTGAAGTTACTGTCGGAGGCTACCAACTCCAGGATTTTGACCAACACGACTACTTTCTGCTTCTGCGTGAGCGTCTTGTTGATCTTCCGGCATATGGCCAGGGTTTTGACAGAATCTCTGACCGAGGTCAGCTTTTTCTTCTTGACCTCTACGCCCTCTCCTTCGTCTTCTTCCTTGCCATAGCCGGTAAATTCATCATAAAGCGCCAGGTACTCTTTGACAGAATCCTGATCGAGCTCCTGGTTAAAGAAGGTAATAACGAAATTCCTCTCCTTCTCGGTAACCCCCCCATCCTGTTTGGTGATGATCGCAAAAAGTTGGGTAAGCGCTTTAAGTATTTCCTCACTCATGGATCAATAGGTATTGAACTCGAAAGGAACTTCTACCAGTTCGGAGAACTCCTGCCCCGCTTCTTCCATGTCCTCATCGTCTTCGTGGTAATACCAGCGTATCACCGCATTTTTTACGTCTTCTATTTTAGACAACACATCCAGGATCAGTTTGGAGGAAGCTGTGTTGAAGTATTCCAGCTTGAAGACAAACTCGCTTTTGTCGTTGGGGCTTTTGGCATAAGCTTCCAGCCAATCCACGACAGGCTGATAGAACTCAGCAGAATCTTCAGGCAGCGATCTTCCTGAGATCTCAAAAATACCATTATTTTTGTCCAGTATGATTTTGGGCGTATCTTCCGTACCCTCTAAGTGAATGATTTCCATGTTGATAAAATTTAATAAGTTAAACTCTGGGGATAGTGGTTTTCAATGAAAAGAAAGACTGCTTGTCGTCGATAGCGGAGAAGTCATATTCCAGCTTCTGGCCCGACTTCCGCGCCATGTCGATAAATCCCAGACCAGCGCCTCCTTTGTCAGATATGGAAGTGGTCTTGATCACATCTTTGTAGAGTTCTTTCAAACCTTCCTTGTCCAGGCTGTTGACCTGGTCAAGTTTGCCCTTCAGCTTTTCTACGTCACTATTGCTGAGCGGATTGCCGGAGGCTACGATGTATTCATCGCCGCGCTTGCCGATCATAAAGACGGCGTTGAAGGCGTTGTTTGCCTCTGTTTTGTAGCCCTCGCCGTGCTTTACGATATTCTGCAGGCATTCTACCATCACGTTGAACACTTTTCGTTTCACTGTGGAGTCCTCACCGATGGAGTCCATGTTACGCTCTGCCATCGCAAGCACCGACTTGGTGATTTCTTGCGTGAACTCACCCTCATACACCAGAATCAGGTTTTGTTCCAGCATAGACTTGTGTAAATCATACACATACTTCATGATCTGTAATTTTTGATTAAAACTTTTTTAATATTAACTTAAAATTTGATACCAATCATCAGCACATCGTCTGTTTGTTTTTCGTCTCCTTTCCATTGCTCCCAGGCGGTGGCTATGGTGGCATACACTTCATCCATAGGACGATGGTGATTTTCTTCAATAATATCCCTCAAACGCTTGGGTCCGAATTTACGAACTTCCGGCCCGCCAAACTGGTCTGGAAAACCATCGGAGCAAAAGTATACAGAGTCTCCCTTGTTTACTTTTATTGTATGGGTCGTAAAGCTGGTTTGGTTTTTATAAATGCCCCCGCCTATCGGAAATTTATTGCCTTTTATCTCGTTCATTTCTCCTTGACACATATAGTACAGAGAGCGGTGTGCGCCTGCATACTGCACCTGGTTGTTGGCGATCCGGCACAGAGCAATATCCATTCCGTCTTTTGACTTGGAGTCTTCGCTGTGCTGGCGCAGGGTCTGCGTAACGCCCTCATCCAACATATCCAGGATAATCCCTGGTTCTGTGATGCCTCTGCTCTTTACGATGTCATTGAGCAGGAAGTAACCAATTAGAGAGATCAACGCACCCGGTACCCCATGTCCTGTACAATCTACCGCAGCGATATAAGTATATTCTCCTTGCTGCACAAACCAGGGAAAGTCTCCGCTGACCACATCGCGTGCTTTGTAGTAGATAAACGATTCGGGAAATGCTTGTTTGATCATTTCGTTGTCCGGCAGGATAGCACCTTGTATCCGCTGCGCATAATTGATACTATCGTTGATCTTCTTGTTTTTGCTCTCTATCTCTATTTCAATCAGCTTTCTTTCCGTAATATCGTGAGATACCACCAGTACAGACTCTATTTTTTCTTCTTCGTCAAACTCCGGGATGGCATTGACCTGCATCACTCTGGCGCCTTCATGGGTCGGGAAGTCCATTTCCCTGGCTACCTTCTTCTTGGTTGCCTTCACATTGTCCAGAATGTGCAGCCACTCTGTGACAATGGCAGGATTCAGGGAAGATTCGCTGATATTCTTTTTGAGAAACTCATCAGGTTTCTTGCCGGTATATGCCTCTATCGTAGGATTGATGTAGAAGAAAGTGCCTTCCTGGTCGATACGGGTGATCAGGTCGGGAGAGTTTTCAGATAACGCCTGCATTTTGCTGCGCATTCTTTCTTCCTGCTCGGCGCGCTTGCGCTCCGTAATATCCCTGGAGTTGAGAATGATACCTCTGACGGCAGGGTCCGATAGCAGGTTGGTGCCTGTAGCTTCTACCCATACCTCTCCCCTGTCTTTGGTTTCATAGAGGTACTGTACGGTCACGTGGTCTTTAGGATTCTGGAGCAGGGCGTTAAACAAATTACCGAAGGTCACTACGCCTTCGCCCCCAATGTTTTGCATATCGCTCCTGCCTATCATTTCTTCCGGCTGGTAGCCAAATATCTTTTGTATAGAAGGGCTGATATAGCGGATCTTTCCGTCTTCTTCGTAGATGGTGATAACTTCCGAGGCATTTTCCAGTAGAGAAGCCATCCGTTTCTGGGTACGCTCTACTTCTTCAAATTGCTCTTCTAATTGCTGGTTGGTGCGCTTGAGTTCTTCCTGGGTTGCCTGCATCTCTTCGGCATTCTGCCTTAGGATTTCCTGCTGTTCCTGCAACTCATTACTCATCTCCTGCGACTCGCTGAGCAACCTCCTGGTTCTTTCATTCACCTTGATGTTGAATACCGTGCGGGCGGTGATCAGACTGATCTCTTCTACGAACTTTACATCGCGGGCGCTGAATTTCTCAAAGCCGGCAAATTCCAGGATGCCGTATACTTCCTCGTTGGTAATAAGCGGCACGATCAGCAAAGCCTCGGGCCGCTGGTCGCCCAACAGGCCGGAAGTAATGGTCACATAATCATAAGGAATTTCCGTACGCAGCACCGTGTCCCGTTCGGCGGCTGCCTGCCCTACCAAACCTTCTGCAAATTTGAAGTGTGCTTTCAGGTGCTTCTTTTTGTTGTAAGCATAACTGGCTTTCATCTCGATGAAAACATTGTCCTCATCTTCATCATTGACAATATAGAAAGCACCCTGAACAGCATTGATCTTTTTGGTAACGTAGGCAATCACCGCCTCGCCCAATGCTTCCAGGTCGTTATGAGACCTCAATATTTCACCCACTTCTGCCACGCCTATCACGATCCAGTTGCGCTCCCGGTCACGCTTTTCGGAAGCCTGGATGTTGTTTCTCATGTCGATGAGCGCATTGCCCAGCGTATCCTGCTCGCCGAGCGGTTGAAAATCAGTGTCGGTCGTTCCATCTCCGATGGTGCGGGCAAAATGCGCCGTATTTTTTAAGGCTTTTACCAGTTGCCCGGTCGTCTCGGCCATCTGTCCGATCTCGTCGTTGCTCTTTTTTTCTACTTTCTCGGGCAACATACCCTGGCTCAGCATTTTTAAGGTAGATTTGAGCGACAGCAGTGGTTCAATCAGGAATCGTGAAAAGATCAGGCTGATCAACCAGCAGCAAACTACAATCACAGCGCCTGCTATGATGAAACGGCGTAGCAGGGTATGGGCATTGTCAAATATTTCGTTCTGGTCAATTTTAGTAACAATTCCCCATTGCAGAGAAGGAATAAAATCCCATACCGCCAGGGTTTTCTCTCCACGGTAGTCGGTATCCAGGATGGCCCCGGAAGTGTTTTCCGCTGCCCGTTGTATAGCAGTCTGCTTGGCTTCATGCAGGTACACGCCTTTTTTTAGGGCTTCTTTGCCCTTGGTATGCCGTAGTGGGTTAAGGTATACGATCTTGTCCTTATATACTTTCCCCAGTATTGTCTCGCCGGAACGCCCCAGCCCCGTCACATCGTCGACCATGGCAAAGAACGGCTCTGCTTTCAGGTCAACAAGCAAAACATAAGGGTCTGTGCCGGTAAGCGGCATTCCTAAAAAAAGGTGGTAAGCACCGTTTTGCTCAAAAATATGACTGAAATAAGTAGCATCTGAGGAAGCCCGCAAAGTCTCTCCGTTTGGGTCGTCGAAGTAGTTACCCTCCTGCCGGAGCGTATTATCCGGGTTTGTGTTAAAAACAATTTTTCCTTCCCTGGTCACCAGGCACACATCATGGATATATCCTTCTGCCTGAGCAAGATGCTGAATTTTGTCTTTCAGAAGTTGTAAAGAGGTATCTTCCGGTTCTGCCAGGTCACCGGCTTCGTTTTTTTCCTGTAACCAACGGCTATCAGCAATATACTGCCGGATAAGGTGGGCGCTGGTTTGCTGCCGGTCCGTGAGATGCTCAATTTTTTCTTTTTTAAGCTTGTTGATAGCTTCCAGGTTGACCATATAACGGTCGGCCAGCGACTGCTCTACCAGCGTATACGCTACAAAGCTAATGGCGACGACAGTTATTGTGACTACTGCAAAAACCAGCATCGCTATTTTGTTACCAATGTTTATGTTCTTAAACATGTCCTGATTAGAGATTTATGCTATGCCTGCCCCGTTAGATAAAGCAGAAAACCTTGTGTTGTTTATTTGATTGCCCCTGCCGCCCACACCTAAAACTTTGCTGCAAATTGCAGCATTCCGGGCTATGTTTTATTACTTAGCCTCTGCTAAACTTACAATGTCATTATTTGCTAATTTTAGTGCTAATTTATCAAAAGCAGCCTGCAAAGCTGTTTCCTGCCCGGCGCTGATGTCTTTAAAAGAAGCGATCTCAACCACGCCGACCACTTCCTCATCTGTTTTGACAGGAAGGATGAGCAGGTGGGTAGGCGTTGCTTTGCCCAGTCCTGATACAATCTGAATATATCCTTCAGGTACTGAACTGAGTTGGAGCCGTTTGCCTTCTTTGGCAACCTGTCCTGCCAGCCCTTCTCCCAGGCGGTAGGCGATTTTAGTGCCTTCCGGGGTAGGGTGCGCAAAGGAAGCAAACATCTCGATGACCCTGTAATTTTCTTCCTGCTTTACTTCATAAGCGGCCGCCTGGCTGGCTTCCAGTTGTTTACATACCAGCGACAGTAAGCGGCTGAAAATAACAGGCTTGTCTTCGTCGGCACTTAAAATCTCATCCAGTCCCTGGAGTTGCCAATCCTGGTCGGAGGCAGATGCTTCCTGTTGTGCGTTGGATACCGCTACGCTTTCAGTTTTCTCTTTCTGCCCGGTTTGTTGCACCGTTTGTTGTGTTGAGATAAAGAATGCAGTAATGGTCAGCATTCCCAGCGCAAGTGTAGCTCCTACCACCAGATACAAGTGGTAAAGTAAGGGTTGTAGCTGCCTGACCTGTACGAGATCTATCTTTGCCGAATAGGCCATCAGAGACTCCGGCAGTTCGTACAGCGTATAAGCAGACGTGGCAACGCCCAGCAAAAACAACACGGTGAAGATCACCTTGAGCCATTTTGATAAAGATTTCATGATTTATACTGTTTGTTTAATTCCAAAAGAAAAGCGATGATATGGTCGGTCTTTAGTACATAGTCGATGCTGGTAAGTTCCATGGCTGCCTTGGGCATGGTATCTATCATACACTCTGCCGGGTCTTGTACGATAGTGAGCCCGCCCCGGTCTTTGATCTTTTTCATGCCCAGGGCTCCGTCGCGGTTGGCGCCGGAGAGCAGGATACCTACCAGTTTGTTCTTATAAACATAAGCGGCTGTTTCGAGGGTAACATCAATAGAGGGTCGCGAATTGTTGATCATCTCTTCTGTAGAAAGAGAAAATGAATGGCCCAATTCCAGGGACAGGTGATAGTTGGAAGGCGCCAGGTATACTTTTCCTTTCTTGATACTTTCTTTGTCTACCGGCTCTACCACCGGCTTTACACTTTTGATAGAAAGGGCTTCCACGAAACCGTTTCTTACGTGTTTGAGACGATGCAGACACATCACGACGGGCAACTCAAAGTCTTCCGGCAGGCTTCCCAGGATTTTTGTGATGCCCTGGAAACTTCCGGCAGACCCGCCAATCACTACGGCTTTGTATATATTGCTGACGTTGAACTGACTCATGTTGAATCTCTACACTCTCCAAAGAGACTACTCTTTGATTTTCTTATAAATTTTCTCCTCGTTGTTGGCTATGATAAACTTGTTGGCTACCTCGCACCAGATCAGTGATTCTTTGGAGCCTATCGCCAGGTACCCGTATTTGAACAAGCTTTCATGGAATTTTTTCAGCACATTATTTTGCAGGTTCTGGTTGAAATAGATCATCACGTTCCGGCAAAGGATCAGGTCAAACTTGTTGAAGGCGCTCCCTTTGACCAGGTCGTATTTCCGGAAGGAAACTTTCTCAATCAGGGACGGGTCCATGATGACTTTGCCATTTTTTTCCTCATAATAATCTTTTAAAGAGGCCCTGCCCTGGAAGCGGATATAGTTTTTTTCGTTCAGCTCCATATTTTTGATCACATACTCGCCCTTTTCGGCTTTGGCAAGGATAGGCTTGTCAATATCGCTGGCAATGATGTTTACCTTTTCCAGGATACCCATTTCCCGGAGCAAAATGGCCATAGAAAAAACTTCCTCACCGGAAGAGCATCCGGCGTGCCAGATACTGAAGGTCTCATGGTTGAGCAGGATGTTGGGAATGATATGGTCTCTTACTTCTCTCCAGAAAGAAGGGTCGCGAAACATCTCCGTCACGTTGACGGTGATCTCAGACAGAAAGACTTCGAAAAAGACAGGCTCACTCTCAATCCTTTTGATGAGTTGATCAACGGTAGGTATTTTGAATAACTCCAGGATACGCTGAATACGCCTTTTGAAGGAAGACATGGCATAATCGGTAAAATCATAGCCATACCGGTTCATGACCGATTGTGTAATCCTTCTTAAATCTGCAATCTCTACTTCCTGTGTTTTCTCGTGACTGCTGCTCAATGATCCTGGATTCGAAAAAGCCTTCTGACTGTCAAACATAAACGTGTCGCTCAATAATATAACTGTCTTTTGAGCCTGGGCAAGCCAGGCAAAAAATTGTAGCGACAAAATAAATGAAATTAGCCTAACGATCAGCAGAGCCTGCTGTAGGCAGGGTCTGCTGAGATGTAATATAAACGCAGTATGTACAATGAAAGAAAAAGTAATGGAAGATACACCCTGTATTTTATACCCTCTCGGAAAGCGTTAATCTCCTAACTAGTAGTAAGTTCTATAAATAAGTTAACATTTAGATATTTTCCACTTTTTCATCTTCCATTTTATACTTCCACTTGAACACCACAGGCTCCTGATTTATGCTTTCAATACCTTGATAAATTCTCTCCTTTAATTCTTCTTTGCTGTCTACCCTTATTTGCCGCAGGAAACTCCTGGAGATTTTGCTGAAAAACATTTCTATCATATTGAGCCATGAGCCATGGGTAGGTGTAAACACAAATTCAAATTTTCCGGGCACTGTTTCCAGGTATTTCATAGTTTCTTTTGAGCGGTGGGAGGAGTGGTTGTCGAGTATCACACGTATCTTCCAATCCTGCGGATAAGTGTCAACTACCTTTTTTAAAAAATTCACGAACTCCACGCTCCTATGTCTATCCTCCACAGAGGGAATCACTATTCCTGAATGAAGGTCAATTCCCGCAAGCAGGCTAAGGGTTCCAAGTCTTTTGTATTCATAATCGCGTCCTATAGTTGCGTGCCTGCCGACAACGGGCAGCAACTGGGCTGCTATATTCTTTATGGCCTGTATCCCCGGCTTTTCATCATATGAAATCGTGGTCATTTTTCTGGCATTGCCCTCTTGCGGTTCTGCCGCTTCTTTTGTGTTGATAACCCCAATATCTTTATATACGGCAAGTACCTGGGCCATTTTTTCTTCAAAAAGTACGTCCCTTTTTTCCAGGTAATAAACAATTTTATGGGGTTTGATCCCAGCGTTCTTCAATATGCCGTGGATCAGGCTTTTGCCCGCCCTTTGTAACGCAGGATGACCACTTGCCATGCAATGGCTTTTTATATGATTGGCAAGAAGGCTTATTGTCCAAAGCTCATGGGCATAACCCAGATCTTTAGGCTTTTGACAGGCTACGGACAGAACCCAGGCTTTATCATCGTCGGTAACTTCTGCTGGGGCACCACGACCCGACAGATCTTTCAAAGCCACAATAGGACCAAAGGCCAGGGCTTTGTCTATAGCTTCGTATACGCTTTGACGGCTCAGTCCGATTTCCTCCGCAATCTGGGATACTGCAACCCCTTTCATATATATCAAGAAGATGGTTGCCCGCTGGATTCGGCGTTTTTCTTCTGTCCTGCTCTTTGCTATTTTTATTAATTGCGCCTTTTCTGTATCTGTACAAATAATGGCACCGCGTTTTTTGTAAGGCATGTCTTTTTCCTCACAAAATACAACAAAAAAATTAATTTGTAGACTTATTTATAGAACGTTATACTAGTAAGTGTTCATCGTGGTTATCTTAGGTATAAAACAGGCTGCCTCTTACATGCAGAAAGTTGGCTCATAAAGAGCGTCAGGAGAATCCGCCAACGATCACTTCCCTGATCTGGCCGGGAATAAGATGTTTTTCAGCCATCTGCTGTATCGTACCGGCCTGTATTGTATTGATGGTATGCAGATAGTTTTTGTAAAAATCATAGCCTAACCCATAGAGGTAAATATTCTTGAATTTTTCGGCCAGCGCGAAAGGTGTATCAACAGATGAGAGCAATCTTCCGGCCATGTAGCTTTTTACCGTATTTAACTCCGCCTCGTCCACTTTTTCTTCCCGAAGTCTTTGTATCTCCTTATAAATTTCATCGATAACCACCCCGGTAAAGGCTTTCTTTACGTCGGTACCTATGATGAAATATCCGGCGCCCTGGTTGAGAACCATGCCGGAGTTGATCCCATACGTCAGGCCTTTTTCTTCGCGGATATTGCGCATCAGCCGGGAGCCGAAATAGCCGCCCAGAAGGGTGTTAACGATGCGCATCGCAGCATAGTCGGGGTGGTCTTTGGTAAAGAGCGGTAGGCCCATACGAATAGAAGATTGCAGGCTGTCCGGCTTCTCTACAACAAGCCGTTTGTCACCGGCAGGGCTGAAAGCAGCCATAACCTCCGGCTTGTCTGCATTAGTTGTATGAAGTTTGCCAAAATGCTTCTCCAGCGCCTGTAGCACCTCCTCGCTGACATCACCGGAGGCTATGATCTCCAAATTAGATAAGCCGTGTTGGTGGAAAGAACGCAAATCTTCGGGATGGATGGCTTCTATGGTTTCTTCCTGCAAAGACCTTCCGTAAGGATGTGTTTCTCCGAACAATACCGCTTTCATTTTTTTGGAAGCCAGTACGCTGGATTTTTCGTTGTTTACTTTGAGCTTTTGCTGTTGAATATTTTTAAGTTTATCCAACTCGTCTTCCAAAAAAGATGGCTCGGTGATCATTTCCTGAAGCAGCGGCAGCAGTTGGTTGGTATGCTTACTCAGGCAATACAGGTCTACAGTTGAGTAATCTATACCGGGAGAGAGTTGCAGGAAAGCACCATATTGGTCTACCGATGCTGAGATCTCATAAGCGCTTTTGCTGGCAGTACCTTCAGCAAGCATCTTAACGGTGAAGAAGCAACTACCCGGTTTGGTTTCTTGCCGCGTGCCTGCTGTTTTGAAAAGCAGTTCTATGCCTACCACGGGCTGTTTGCCCGCCCGGATTACATGCACCGGCACGCCATTGGCAAGGTACTGCGTCTGCGCTTCTATCAAATGCACCTGCCGGATGGGTTGCGCGGGTGGTGCTATGGTTCTGTCTAACATAAGTTTGCTTTTTCTTAATGCCCGTTGTGTGCCAGCAAGCCCGCCTTGCTGGCCAGATAAAAATAGGTACCATACTGGTTTTCCAGATCGATCTCACCGGATACCGCTTCTTCTGAGGCGCTCAGGAAGCATTTGATCCATCCTTTTGCCAGCAGCTTTTGCAGGGTGTCTTTCAGCGTAGGTTCTTCTATGTCCAGTTCCTGTTGCAGATGAGAGAAGGGCACTACAAAATAGAGTTCATCCAGCACATCAAATTCAAGGTCACTCATGAATCAGCAATAGGGTCTGTTTTTCCAGGTATAGCCGCCAAAGTTAGCGCAAATCCCGAAAAAAACCACATACGGCGCATAAATGCCTGATAGTACAAGGAAGTTTTGCAAAGGCATCTGTTTTTTCATACTGTGTAATACGTCTTTGAGAAAGAAAAACTCTATCACGACGCTGACCAGCCATTGTGCGATCAATACACGCCAGGGATAAAAGCCGCCGATGGCCATACCCACCGCTATGAGAAATGCAAGGCGAAAGCTGAAAATAAAAAGGGCCAGCGTAGCTACCCACAGGTTTTTGTGCAGCTTCCACTTGCCCGCCCAGCGGCGGCGTTGCTGGTAAAATTCCTTAAAAGAGCGCTTCGCCCCTGTATACACCACTGCCTGGCGGCTTTTGAGAAAAAAAATCTGTTGTGGGTACTTTTTAGACATTTTTTGCAGCAAAAACTCATCATCGCCCGAAGGAATATGCATAGAGCCGTGGTACCCGCCTACGGCATAAAAGGCTTCTTTGCTAAACGCCAGGTTGGCTCCGTTGCACATATTGGGCCGGTGCGCCTGCATACTAGCCGCGCCTGTACCGATCAGACTGGCAAACTCTATGGTTTGCAGCCGCTCAAACAAGCTGCGTTCCCGGTGAAATGTGACCGGACCGGCTACCAGGGCAGGCTGCTGCTGCCGGAAGAATCCACCGATGGTTGCCAGCCAGTGCGCCCCTACACGGCAATCGCCGTCTGTGGTGATGATCACGTCGCCCTTGGCACTTTCCACAGCCCGGGCGATCGCCATTTTCTTGTGAGAACCTGAAAAATCTGCTGGTAAATCTAAGGATAGCAGTAACAGACGAAAATGGCTGTTTTCCTGGTATTTTTTTACCCTTTGAAAAGTAGCGTCTTCTGAGGCATCATCTACTACGATAACCTCAAACCTTTCAGCAGGATATATTTCTCTTTTCATGCGCTGTTCGGCCATATCCTGCAACAGCTTGGTGATATTCCCGGCTTCGTTGCGTACCGGTATCACCACTGTTATAAAAGCCATCTCCTCGGAAGATGTTTTTTCAGGGGAAAAGACAGGGATTTGCCGCCAGTGCCAGTAAAGCCAGCATACACCCATACTATAGAAGAAAGTAAGCAGAGAAAATAATAAGACCATGGTTTATCGCGGGTTAGGGCGTTTACTTTGCTGTTCAAATATCATTATACCCAAACCCAATTTTAATCCGACAGGCAATATAATTTTTTTATAAGCTTTAGGAATGTATATATTGGGCACATAAACAGACCAAACTAAAAAACAATCATGGAAAAAGTGATATTAGGCATCGATCCGGGTACGCAGGTGATGGGATACGGCGCCATTTTGATCACTACGGATGCGCGGCAGCAAAAAACTTTACAGATATTGCAGTATGGTGTTATCCATCTGAAAAAATATAACAACCATGAGCTAAAACTCAAAAGAATCTTCGAGCGGGTGCTTACTCTGATCGACGAATACGTACCGGATGAGATGGCGTTGGAAGCTCCTTTCTACGGAAAAAACGTACAGTCGATGCTCAAACTGGGCAGGGCGCAAGGCGTAGCAATGGCTGCCGCCCTGAGCAGGCAAATTCCTATTGTAGAATATGCACCCAAAAAAGTGAAGCAATCGGTCACCGGCAACGGCAATGCTTCCAAAGAGCAGGTAGCCCATATGCTCAAGAACCTGCTCAACTTTTCTGACGTGGCGATTACCGACGACCATCAGTTGCTGGATGCTACCGATGCTTTGGCAGTCGCTTTGTGCCACCATTATCAGCAAGGCGCGCCTATTCGAAGCAACAAAAGCTGGAAAGCCTTCGTGATGGACCATCCCGACAGAATTCACCCTTAAACGAATACACTACCCATTACTATGGCAAAGTCTAACCATAAGCCTGATAAAATTCTGCTCGAGTTCAACGAGCGGCTCAACGATAAAGACACCAAAATCCATAGCGAACTCTCGTCGGTCGTGCGCACGGGCGACTATCTGTGGTTGGCTTTTGATGAAGGCACCAGCCTGGAGCGGCTCAAAAAGACCAAAGAAGGTTACCGCGAACATACCTCTTTCAGCCTTGATGAGTACATTCACCTGCCTGGGGGATCAGAGGAAGAGATTGACATCGAAGGGCTGGCTTATTGCGACCATTACCTCTGGCTGATAGGCTCTCACAGCCTGAAAAGAGACAAGGCCGACAGACGCTCCGAACCTATAGAAAAACGCATCAAACGATTGCGCGACATAGAGAATGACCCCAACCGGTATACCCTGGCGCGTATTCCTGTGGTGCAGGATGCAGACACCGGCGAATACAAACTCTACAAAAGCTGTCCGCACCCCGATGATCCTGACAAAACACTAACCGCCGCCAAACTCAAGGCCAATAAAAAATATAGCCAGTTGAGCAAATCGCTGAGGAAAGACGACCACATTGCTCCCTTTATGCACATTCCCAGTAAAGAGAATGGTTTTGACATTGAAGGGATCGCTGTGATGGGTGAGCGCATTTTCTTAGGTCTGCGAGGACCCGTGCTGAGAGGCTGGGCGATGATCCTGGAGGTTGCGGTGAAAGAAAAAAAAGGCAAGCTGAAGCTCAAAAAAATTGGCAAAAAGAAAAGAAAATACCGCAAACACTTTTTTGACCTGCACGGCATGGGCATCCGTGAGTTGGCTCCCGCCCACGACGACCTGCTGATCCTGGCAGGCCCTACCATGGACTGTGATGGCACCATCGCCATGTACCGTATCAAAAATGGCATCAAAGACCGGAAAGAGACCCTAACGTATCACTATTATATAGACCGGATGTTTAATGTCGTGTTAGCCCGTGAAGCCGAATATGGAACTGACAAAGCAGAAGGACTCACCCTGATGGAAGACGACAAACTGATGGTCATCTACGATGCGCCCGCCGAAGACCGCGTACAAGGCGACAGCCAGGCCTACGCCGATTTGTTTGCTTATCCTTCTTGATGGTGTTCGGGACGGAACGACGCCTTGGCATAAGGGGTTGTACGCTTTGGCTTTTTTAATATGATTAGATTTCCTTGAGCATTGAGTGTTGAGTGCGCCCGGCGCCCGGTTGAAATTTTTTTAACACTCAATATTCAACCGGGCGCCGGGCGCACGCACTGCTCAAGTAGAAAAGTAACTATTGACACATCAGCACCCTAACACCTTAATACCTACAAAAATGAAACAGATTGCGGTTATCTTTGACATGGATGGCGTCATTGTAGACAACCATCGTTATCACCTCAACGCCTGGCTGTCTTTTTTTGAGAAATACCATATCAGTATGTCAGAGCAGGATTATAAACAAAAGATCAACGGGCGTACCATGCAGGAGATTTTGCCCGGATTGCTGAAAAAAGAACTCTCCCCTGACGAAATTCATCAGTATGCCGAAGAAAAAGAAATACTTTACCGAGACTTGTACCGCAAAGACATCAGACCTACACCCGGTCTGTTCTCTTTTCTGGAAATGTTGCGACAACACCAGATTCCTTACGCGGTAGCTACCTCGGCACCACCGGCCAACGTGAAATTTACGCTGGAGCATATCGATTTGATTTCCCGGTTTCCAGTGATCGTCGATGCCACTATGGTTTCTAAAGGAAAGCCCAACCCCGAAGTGTATCTGACCGCTGCCCAAAAGCTTGATAGGGCGCCCGAACGCTGTGTGGTATTTGAAGACGCCATACTGGGCATTCAGGCTGGCAAAAACGCAGGGGCTAAAGTCGTCGGCGTAGCGACCACCCACCCACGGCAAGAACTGGAAGCAGAAGATACAGACCTGGTCATTGACAATTTTGAGAATCTGACTTTACACAAACTCACCGATTTGTTTGACGTATGAAAACCCTGTTTTACGTTTTTGCCTCTCTCCTCCTTATCCAGTCTTGCGACAGTAAAAAAGATTTTGGCGATGTCGAATGGCAAAACCCGCAGATTGTAGGCATCAATAAAGAACAACCTCATGCAACACTGCTCCCTTACCAGAATGCCGAAGCAGCTTT
Organism: Cytophagales bacterium; assembly: GCA_038232695.1. Lineage (GTDB taxonomy): Bacteria > Bacteroidota > Bacteroidia > Cytophagales > Cyclobacteriaceae > JAJNNC01. The sequence goes on along the minus strand of JBBSNI010000014.1, from coordinate 6,132 downwards.
CACCGGCAAACGTGAGCAGTCAGACTATTTTCAGTTGTTGAATGGCAACTGGCAGTTCCATTGGTCTGTTAACCCGCAGAAAGTGCCGGAAAATTTTTATCAGACAGACTATGACGCCAGCGGCTGGGACGAAATACCGGTGCCTTCCAACTGGCAGATGCTGGGCAAGTACGACCAGCCGCATTATACCAACATCAAACACCCTTTCAAAGCCGATCCACCGCATGTGCCTACCGATACTAATTCTGTCGGCAGCTACCGCCAGATGTTTGACCTAATGCAAAGCTGGCAGGGAAAACAAATTTTTCTGCACTTCGACGGCGTACAATCTGCTATGTATGTCTGGGTTAATGGGCAAAAGGTCGGCTATAGCCAGGACAGCATGACCCCGGCGGAGTTTGACATCACTACCTATGTGAAACCCGGCAAGAATCTATTAGCCGTCGAGGTGATTCGCTGGTCGGATGGGAGCTACCTGGAAGACCAGGACTTTTGGCGTATGAGCGGCATCTTCCGGGATGTATACCTGATGGCTACGCCCAAAGTACACATCCGCGACTATTACTTCCGCACAGACTTAGACGACAACTATAAAGATGCCACTGCCCGCCTGAATATTTCCCTGACTAATTTTGGCGAAGAAAATTACCAACCGCATACCGTAGCTGTTTTTATGCTGGATGCCGCAGGCGACACGGTACTGACCGACCAGCTACAGACAGATGATAGTATTCCGGTGGGCCAGGAAATGGTGATGGAAGTGACGTATGATGTGCCTAACCCCAAAAAGTGGAGTGCCGAGCAGCCTAACCTGTATCAGTTGACCCTGGTACTTTCTGACGCCGCCGGTAAGGTCACGGAATCCATCAGCAGCCCGGTAGGTTTCCGTGAGGTGGAAATAAAAGGCGGACAGTTGCTGGTCAATGGTGTGCCGGTGTATTTGAAAGGCGTCAACCGGCATGAGATCGACCCGGAACATGGCCGGGTCGTTTCCGAAGAAACGATGATCCGCGACATTACGCTGATGAAGCAGCACAATATCAACGCTGTACGAACTTCTCACTATCCTAACGACCCCAAATGGTATGCGCTGACCGACCGCTACGGGCTTTACCTGATAGACGAAGCCAACATAGAGAGCCACCAGCTTTGGAATGAAGGCGTGTACCTGACACAACAGCCCGACTGGAAGCAGGCTTTCGTCGCCCGGGGCGTTGCCATGGCCGAACGGGACAAAAACCATCCTTCTATCATTATCTGGTCGCTGGGCAATGAGACGGGCGACGGGGAAAACATCAGCGCGATGGCCGATACCATCCGCCGGCTTGATCCTACCCGCCCCATCCACTATGAAAGCCGCATAGAGAATTATGGGAAAATGCCTTCCGGCTTCGACATCATTGCCAATATGTATGCCCGTACCGACCAGATGATCGCCTTCCACGAGCAAGACACTACGCGACCGATCATTCTCTGCGAATATGCCCATGCGATGGGCAACAGCCTGGGCAACCTGCAAGATTATTGGGATGTGATAGAGTCGCATAAAAGGATGCAGGGCGGCTTTATCTGGGATTGGGTAGACCAGGGGCTGAAAAAGACCACTAAAAATGGCACCGCTTACTGGGCCTATGGCGGCGACTTTAACGACTACCCCAACGATGGCGATTTTTGCATCAACGGGATGGTCTTCCCGGACCGTACGCCGCAACCTGAATTGCTGGAAGCCAAAAAAGTGTTTCAGTATGTAAAAGCAGAACCCCAACGGCAACAGATCAAACTAACTAATAAATACCACTTTACCAACCTCGACCAGCTCACCATAGACTGGCAGTTGATCAAAGACGGCAAGCCTATCAAAAAAGGAAGCTTAGGCAGTGTTAGCATTGAACCTAACAAAAGTAAGATGGTCGCTATGCCCGTTGATCAACGTATGGTTAACAACCAGGCAGAATATTTCCTCAATCTAAGCTTCAAACTAAAAGAACCTGCGCTTTGGGCAGATAAAGGCTATGAGGTGGCTTGGGAACAGATATCGCTGAACCGGGAGACGCTTAAAACAGATAAGCTTACGCTAACGATGATGGCTGCCCTGGATATGGAAGATGGGAACGATCAGGTAACAATCAAGGGAAAGGATTTTGCGCTTGCCTTCGACAAAAAAGCAGGCACCATGCGTTCGCTTACTTTTCAGGGAAGGGAACTGCTGACTGCCGGATTGCAGCCCGGCATCTGGCGGGCACCTACCGACAACGACGATGGCGGCGGCGAGAGAAGCTTTGGCTATCGCTGGCGGCAGTCGGGGTATGACAGCACTACTTTTCAAGTCAGCAACATAGAAACGCAGCAACTTAGCCCACAGGTAGTGCAGGTAAAGATCAGCGGTGCTTTGGAAGGTCGCACGCCGGACGCTACCGGGCATATTCTGGATTATCAGGGCATCTATACCATCTATGGCAGCGGCGATGTGGTGCTGAGTAGCCGCTATGAGGTGGCTGAAGATGTGCCGCCCCTGCCTAAGATAGGGATGCGCCTGAAGTTGCCACAGACAACAGATCAGCTCATCTGGTACGGCAGAGGTCCGCAGGAAACTTACCAGGACCGCTACACAGGAGCGGCTGTCGGACGTTACAACGGCAGCGTTGCTGACCAGTATACGCCTTATGTATTGCCGCAGGAAAACGGCAACAAGACGGCTGTGCGTTGGATGACACTCACCAACCAGGAAGGTATCGGTATTTTTGCTTCCGATAATTTTAGTGAAAACCTGAATATCAGTACGCATCTGTACGATCTGAAAGCCTTTGACCAGGCCAAACATACGTATGAGGTAAAGCAAACCGACCAGGTTACCTTAAATATAGACCATATACAGATGGGATTGGGTGGGGATGATAGCTGGTCGCCCGCTACGCATGAGGAATATTTGCTTTTGCCAAAAACTTATACCTATCAGATCAGGATTCGTCCCATAGATTTGTCTAAGACCGATCCGGCAGCACTTTATAAGCAAACCTTGCCGGAAACGGAGGTGATACGAGCGGAGAAATCCCGGTAAAAAGTATAAGCAGAAAACACGCTGCCCGGCGTTGTTATAAAACCTGGAATGGAACTTTACGCCCCCATCAACAAGTTTATACACTATGATCAAAACGTTAGTCCTCGTTTTTGCAAGCTTTATAACAACGCAGGCAATTCCGGCGTATGCACAAGGCAACATCAAAATCGCACAAGTGAAATACAATGGCGGCGGCGACTGGTACGCTAATAAAACGGCTTTGCCCAACCTGATCGCTTTTTGCAACCAGTATATAGATACGGGGCTGGCGCCCGAAGAAGAGACGGTAGAGATAGGCAGTTCGGAGCTTTTTCTTTATCCTTATGTATACATGACCGGGCACGGCAACATCGTATTTTCTGAGGATGAAGCACAAAACCTGCGCAGGTATCTGCTCTCCGGCGGTTTTTTGCATATTGACGACAATTACGGGCTGGATGAATTTGTGCGTATAGAGATGAAAAAGGTGTTTCCTGAACTGGAATTTATAGAGTTACCCAATGATCATCTTATCTACCACCAGAAGTTTGCCTTTGCCAAAGGATTGCCTAAAATACATGAGCACGACGGAAAGCCTGCACAAGGCTTCGGACTGGTCTACGAAGGACGCCTGGTGTGTTTTTATACCTACGAAAGCGATCTGGGCAATGGCTGGGAAGATCAGCGCATCTATAAAGACCCGGAAGAGGTCAGGCAGCAGGCGTTGAAGATGGGTGCTAATATTATTGCCTTTGCTTTTACACAAAATTAATCCGACGGATTTAGCATAACAAATAAGGCACTCTTATTGCTTTCTCACAAATAATCCGCTTTTTTTGCTGAATTAATTTTAACCTTTCACAAACAATTTTCCTAACAATACATTTTACACTTATTATCCACATTAAATATTAACTAAGTGATTATCATAGCCTTCTTTATTGCCCACTGGTATTTCTCATTGTTTTGCCAAACGTTCTTTCTGCACCGTTATGCCGCGCATAAGATGTTTACCATGAGCCCTTTCTGGGAAAAGTTTTTTTTCATCTTCACCTGGATGTGGCAGGGTTCTTCTTACCTGAGCCCCCGCGCTTACGCCGTGTTGCATCGTATGCACCACGCCTACAGCGATACGGAGCATGACCCGCACTCCCCGCATCATACTGAAAACCTGTTTACCATGATGTGGGAGACCCGTACTATTTACAATGATGTGCTGATGCACAACGTAACGCCGGAGCCTCGCTTCTCCAAAGACCTTCCCGATTGGCCGGCTTTTGAAAAGTTTGCCGACAACAAGTTTGTCAGAATTAGCTGGGGTGTGTTGTACAGCCTGTTCTACATCTGGGCGATCTCTATTGCCGGACTGCCCGGTACCCACTGGTGGATGTACGGCTTGCTGCCTGTTCATTACCTGATGGGTCCTGTACACGGCGCTATTGTCAACTGGTGTGGACATAAATACGGATATTCCAACTTTGACAACAAGGATCGGTCTAAGAATGCATTGGTCTTTGACTTCCTGATGATGGGTGAGTTGTTTCAGAACAACCACCACAAACTGCCCAAAAGAAGTGATTTTGCTGCCAAGTGGTTTGAAATTGATCCTGCCTACCCGGTGATCAAGATGCTGGCTAAGCTCAAGGTGATCAGAATGGCCAACCTGAAAAACGCTTAAAATCCAATAAAGAAAAAGCCGGTTCAGCGAATCGGCTTTTATTTTTCAAAAAATAACTAAGAATTTAGTTGTTAAACTAATTTGTTAGTTCTATCTTAGCATTGTTACTAAACACTACACAACATGGAAACGAAAAAAGAACGTACCGTAGACTTAGAGCGGAAAAGGAACCTGCACCTCACGATCGGCTTGCTGCTCAGCGTATCGCTGGTGACCTTTGCTTTTGAATGGCGCACGGCGCTGCGCCCGATGGTTGACATTCCCGAAGGCGAAGTCATAGAACATATTCTTCCGCCCGTGCCCATCACCGTACAGGAACCTCCCAAACCTAAAATAGCAGAGATTAGGATTGTGCCTGTAGAAGATGATAAGGTCATCGTAGACGATATTACGTTTGATCTGCCTTCTTTTGATGATCCGGTAGACGAGCCTGTTTTCATAGAGCCTCCCAAAGAAACCAGCGAAGAGATTCACCTTATTGTCGAAGAGCAGCCTTCTTTTCCGGGTGGGGAGCAGGGTTTTTACACCTATGTCTCCAAGCACCTGGATTATCCCAAGCAGGCTATTCGCCACGGTGTGGAAGGCAAGGTGTATGTGCAGTTTGTCGTAGATACCGACGGCTCGCTCTCTGATATACAGGTACTCAAAGGCATAGGCGCCGGCTGTGATGCGGAAGCCTTGCGGGTGCTGCAAAACTCACCGCCCTGGAACCCCGGCAAGCAACGTGGCCGCGCCGTCAGGGTACGCATGACCATTCCTATTATTTTTAGATTACAATGAAAGAACTGACCAAAGCAGAAGAACAGGTGATGCAAATCCTCTGGCAGATCAAACGGGGGTTTGTCAAAGATATACTGGAAAAGATGCCCAAGCCGAAGCCGGCGTACAACACGGTGTCTACCATCGTGCGCATCCTGGAAAAGAAAGGCTTTGTAGGCTACACAGCGTACGGCAAGACGCACGAATATTATCCGTTGATAGACAAGAAAGCCTACAGCCACTACTTTCTGAAAAACTTCATCGGCAGCTATTTCGGCGGCTCTTTTCAGAAGCTGGTCTCCTTCTTTGCCAAAGAAAACGACATGGACCTCCAGGATTTTGAGCGACTGATGCAGTATGTAGAAGAGGATTTGAAAGATAAGCCTGACAATTCAGAGGAAGTTTCCGACAAACCAGCCTGATCTGTGATGAAAGATACTAAACACATCATCTGGATTCCCATTCTGTTGATCCTTTCGTTTCTGCTGTTCCCTTTGATGCACCAAAAGAAAGAGCAGAACAGACAGCGAACGACCAATGCCAACACTGAGCAGACAGGTTTTATAGATTACGACCTGTTGCCGGAAGAACTGAAAAGGGAAATGGAAAAGCTACAAAAGCAGGACGCTGCCAACACTTTTTATTTTATCTATTTCTT
>JBBSNI010000013.1:0-29431 GCA_038232695.1 Cytophagales bacterium | reverse complement strand
GAAGCAGGGTGATGGGGTCTACCATATCAAAAGAATTGTGTTCTTTATCCCATTGTTCAATCAGTAGCGTAAGCAGTTCAATTTCATCTTCTATAAGCTCATGCTTATCCTCCGCAAAAACCAATGCTTCCAGCATCTGGCAATAGGCATTGTACTGCTCTTTAGTTTTGATGACTTTGTATTTTATGACTTTCATGACCGCCTGCTTTAGTAAATATTGATCGTGAATTGTTCATTTCGGGCACATAGTTGATCGTATTCAGCATGTGTTCCTATCCAGCAGACAAACAGATGAACCTGCTTCTGTCCAAGGGCATATTTGGCTATCATACGGTAGTTATTACCCCCTATATCAAAAACCACTCTGTTACTTCCTTTGCCTAACAGATCAGATGAGCCAAACGTTTGTTTGATGTCTCCTGGCGCCTTCCAGTCAGCATAATGAATAGCGGTTAGCCACTGAGCAAACGAACTTTTGCTTCTTGCCTGGCCTAAGACATATATTTCTATAGTCTGCTTTTTAATCAGGTGAACTCTCATATTAATATACAGCAATATTAGCAAATAGTTCACAAAATGTGAACTTAAATCACTCATTTTTTCTGTACATTTCATAAAGTTTTAAGAAGTTCATCAAAAAAGGCTGACTTTATAGCTGCTTTCTCCTTCAAGGTCGTGCGTATGTGTGGGATTGAGAGACTGGAACCCTTGACTTGCTTTTAAAAAGACTGCTCTTTCAATATGTCATAAACTACAGTCCAAGACAAATGACTTTATAGTAACAATAGAATTAGTAAGCTTGATTGCCTGTGCTTTTAATTGCTCCTTTAAATCATTTAAAGTACCATGCTTGTTATGCACAGGATAGTGACTGCAATGATACCATCCGACAAGATAAATTCCGTGATTACTTTTATGTTCTGCAAGATAACGATTGCAAAGTTGCTCTTTCATAGCAGTATCTATTTCGCCATGCCAGCAGCCTTTAGCTTCTATTACTATGGTGAATGGCTTGTCCTGACTGGCTGCACCATAAGCTTGAACAAAAATATCTGTACGTTCTCCATTTGAACCTGTTGACCTTCTTATTTCTACTTCTCTGTTAACAATAATTTCTCTATCTGCCAGATCATAATCCAAATGCATTTTCACAAAGTCGGAAAGTGTATTTTCATCTTTGGGTTTAAATTTCAGTTCAGATTTATCCCCCTGTTTATCCCACAAAAAATAGGATGTTGGGTTATCGCCTTTTAATTTCTTTTGTAATCTATATAATGATTCCATGACAACGTCCAGTAATTCCTCCGAACTTCTAACCAAACGTTGTTGGGCATTTTGTAATATCTTCTGTAATACCTTTGGTTCTGGTGGGGCAAATGATTTTTCTATCAAATGCTTTTTTGCTTCAGCCAACCACCAGATGGAAGATTTTTCTTCAGGTAATTCTTTTATCAAAAACTCCAAAGCTTGATAAGCTTCAATTGTTCCTTGCGTCATTAAGTTGCCAAGTAGACTGCCCCTAAAAGTTTGTACATTATCTCTCTTACTAACCCAAAAAGACTCATCGTGATCGTTATCCTCGGCAGGCGGATAATGTTGGTAAAGCCAAACTAATAGATCAGCTTTGTCCTTTGGCTCTAAATTAAATAGCGAAGTCTTAAATAGCGAAGTGCTATGGGGTACAACATCGGCTAAGGCACTTTCTAATAATTTTTTGCCAAACTGGCTATCTTTTAATACATAAGGCCACAATATATCCCACACTTTTTCTGGTTTGCTACGGAGAGCTTCGCTGGCACATTCCAACGTCTTATCTAATTGCTCAGAATCATTGTCGTAGCGTTCCAACTGATTTTTGGTTACCTCAAGAATAATTTCCGGGTCATTCTTGAAGATTGCATGAAGAATGATATGACGCTTTTGACCAGTAATAACCGCTTCATTATGGAGCTTCAAAAACAGTTTTACAATATCTTTATCAATAATATGTTCAAATTTATCAAGCGTATACAACGGTTCAGCAGATACAATTTCATGTTCTAAGCAATTTAGAAACTGTTCTTTGTCTGATTCATAAGCATGACTAACAAGTAAGTAGTTAAGATCAGTTTTGCTGATATAGCCTTTGAAAGTATAATTGACAATAAGTGGCGTCCATTTCCTCCATATTTCATCAGGAATTGTTTTTTGTTGCGATACAAGTAGAAGCAAAGCTTTATAAACAGCTAATGCAGGGCGATCATAAAATTCTATAGATTTTGGAAAATCAAGTCTTTCTAAGTAGATCAAAGCAGCACTTCTGATTTTTGAATGGCTATCGGAATTCATCATTTTCCAGACAGGCAGACTCATTATATCAAAGTCACGGTCATCTTTTCTTTTTGTTAAGTCTTCATCCTGCTGCATATAATAGATCATAAGCCACCATCCGTTAATATCATTATTCTCAAATGAAGCTAACTTTTCTAATGCTTTGTCTATCGGAGAATAATTTAACTTCCTTCTTTCTTCTTGCTCAATACTTTCTACCTCTGCTGCTTTCTGCCTGCTAAGTCGTTCTCTCTGGTTATTAGCTTCTATTGAATCAAGATCGCATTTTATAAAAGCCTCACCGAACTCTGTTTTAAACCAATCGATTCGATGTACAAAATCTAATATTACATCTACTATACTGCTATACTCAACATCTTGAAAGTTTCTGATGTATAAAATAAGGTGTCCAGCAGATCTTTTCAAATTGAGGTTATAAGTGTCATCTTCAATTATCTGTGCCAGCCACTGCCAATCTTGTTTCTGAATTAGCTTATTACTAAATAAATCGAATAGCTTATCCTGGTCGTCGATCAATTTCATTACCTCTAAAGCAATATTCCTTCGAGTTTTCTCATCTCCAGTAACTTTAAAATTTAAATCGTAATCCAAAAGCTTTTTGAGCAACCTTACCAGAGCATTCTTAACTCCGTTTATTTCAGTTGCATTCCAGGCTCTGTCAATGATAGCATCGACGAATTGATAAAAGCCCCCGGGGTTATAGTCTTCAAAAAAGTATTCTTGTTGTAGGATAGAATCTAAAGCTATTTGCAGATCGTTCTCAGGTATTTTTTGGCTCAGCGAACTGATAAAATGCTTATACAATCCATATAGATTACGAACCTTCGGTTTAGTTAAGTTTGTTAAAGTTTCTTCTGTTGTAAGGTAGTTAGGATATAACAAATTAAGAGCATTACCCTTTAGCTCATCATTTTCATCTGATTCTTGAGGCTTTAAGGCATAGGGACGAAGAACAAGAAATATTTCTTCATTCTGAATGCTCCCTAAGGCTTCTATAGCTTTTGATCGCAGATAAGGGAGGTTATTTGTGTTATTTAAAAATTCGCTAAGTTTATCTTCTAAATTTTCCGCTTTACACGCCGCCGCCATTGAGAGTGCTATCCGTTGGGTAATATGATTTTGGGACTTACCTGTTATCACCGGCACTAATTGCTCGCTCAACTTTGGATGGCAAAGTTTGCTAAAATAGTTATCGTCATGATAGTCTTCTATCAGTTCATTTTGAGAAGATAAGGACAGTATTCGTTTGGTAAGATATTGCTTATTTTCTGCTGTGAATTTCCTTTCACTTCTAAGCAATAGTAAAGGCTCATATCTACTTAACTTATCAAAAAGCTCCTCCTTAAAAGCAGTTAACCATAACACCGTTTCCTGAAGTTGAGGGGAAATTTTATCAGGATTGGCAGGAGAACTGATGAGTTGCCATATCTGTTTTACAGGAATATTTGCACAATGAAGATGCCAGGCTGCCAGAAATTCTGCGTACGTTCTATGCTTCCATGTCAGGTGGTAGTTAGAAGAGCCTAAGCTAAATAAGCCAGTATTAACAACTTCTCTTAAATTTTGTAAAGTTATTTCTTCTTTATAATTCCCGTCAATCTTGAAATCATCTCCAACCAAATGATTGGGCGAAAGATCGCTATCTTTTTGTAAAGAATCCAAAGAGACCTCTGTTGGTTTTAGAATATCGGGTAAGTTTGAGAAAATTGTATAAACGGCTACCCGGGAAGCAATTCTAAGCCTTTGTTCAGCAGATAGCTGCTCTTTGCCCTTGTATGAAGGATTGATTTCTTCAGCTAATTGCAATAGACCGTCATAAAAGATTTGAGGCTTATTATAATTTTTTTGTTGGAGGCTACCTTTCTTAAAGGCTGTTATGACAAATTTGAGTGAGACAGGGTCTGATGCAAAGGTTGCAAGATTGGCGTTACTGATAGCTTCAACAAAAGAATCTGGATCGATATCTTCTGCTCTTGCAGCTATCTTTACGTCATTTTGCTGAAGAGGGGCCAAGTCATAAATTTGGAATTCATTCTCCCCAAATAAACTTTTTAACTTTTCCTCATACACTTTTCGCCAAATAGCAGAACGGCAACTAATACGTAAGAACAAACTTCTTTTGTCTGATGATTCTTCTTCGTCAATAGTTCTTTGAACTTCACGGTTATTTATTCCAAATGCTTCCTTATTTTCTTCTAACCAGTCAGTGATTACATCAAATATTGTATTGATGTTTAGTAATGCTTCGTCTAACCCATCCAAATACAGGTATAATCTACCAGTTGTCAACAGCCAACTTTTGATTTTAGCATTATTAGTAAGCAACTTTAGGATACTATCTTCGGATGAACGAGTGTTTAGAGGAGGGATGTACACTTTAAATGTACTTTGTTCTTCGGCTACCTCTAATTCAACCTCTTTTCTTAATTCGGTAGATTTACCTATACCAGGCGCACCAAGTAAGACTGCACATTGAACGTGTGCTAAATCAGATAAAGCAAAGCCAATTTCTTGATCAGGATCATTCCAACTATGACTTTTTAGAGAAACAAAACCCTGGTAATCATATTTATATGAATTTTCTTTAATGAGCCAACGACGCTGCCAGGGATAGTTTAACGACATATGAGAAAGATGAAAATTTTAATGCCTTCTACATGAAGTGAAACTATTAAAAATTTGTTGAAATAAATATTTCAAATCATAATAACACGCAGATAGCTTATCTGTCTAAGCAATGTAATTTCTGAGGAACCCAAGCATTTTTAGAATAGAAGAACCTGTTCTGCTAGCCTTCGCTAGTGCTTTTTTGTACTACTTGAAGTCGCCGCTGTTATCATTTGCTGTTTGCCTTCGGCACGATGTGAATAGCATTTTACCTCACAAATGCATTAGCCATGCCGCCATCCACATTAATAATATTTCCGGTGGGCGTGTTCAGATAGCTACCAAATCAGAGAGTACTGCCGGAGGGGGAACAGGCATTCCTTTGTCTTTCAACGTATCTATATACAAACTGATAGCCTCTTTCATGAACAAACGAGTTTCCTCTACGGTATCTCCTACGGTGATACAGCCGGGCAAATCAGGAACGTAGGCGCTGTATCCTGTGTCGGTAGGCTCAATAATAATAGTGTATTGTGTCATTTCAATCCTGCTTGTTTTAAAATATTGTCTTTGTTGCGTAGTTTATGATGGCCAAAGCAAAATATGGTTAAATTGTTCGCATCCTGTACCGCAACTAAAGACATTTTGTATGGATATATTCAAATACATTAGCGTAGATCCCCATTCAAGAAAACCAAAATACAAGCAGATCGTGGAGGCTGTCATCCACCACATATCTGTAGGGAACCTGACAATGGATCAGAAAATCCCTTCCATCAATATGCTCAGTGAGGAATTTTACCTGTCCAGAGATACCGTAGAGAAAGCATACAACATGTTGAAAGAGCAAAAGATCATTTCCTCTACCCGGGGAAAAGGCTTTTATATCACCAGGACAAAGCTGATCGCCAAACTCAATATTCTGTTTCTGATCAATAAACTGAGCTCTTATAAACTGAAAATCTACAACTCTTTTATCGATAGCATCGGGGGCAATGCGCATACAGACCTGCATATCTATCACTGCGACCAGTCTTTGTTCTTAAACCTTCTGGAAAAAAACCTGGGCGCTTACGACTACTATATCATCATGCCGCATTTTAAGACCGAAGATTTAAGACATATCAGTTTTACGGATGAAGTATTGGAAGCTATCCGGCAAATACCGCAGGAAAAGCTGGTGATCATGGATAATAACAAGCTGAGCATAGAAGGAGACATCGTGGAGGTTTGCCAGGATTTTGAAAACGACATCTACCATGCTCTAAAAGAAGGTTTAGGTAAGATAGCAACTTACCGGAAACTTATCCTGGCCTATCCGGAAAATGCTGTTTACCCTTATCCCAGAAGGATTATGCATGGCTTCAGGAAGTTTTGTGTGGAGCATTCCATAGATTATGAAATCCTGAATGAAATCTATGAGGATATGATCCTCAAAAAAGGAGATCTGTTTATTACCATAGAAGAATCTGACCTGGTCAGCCTGGTCAAACAGATTCGTGAGAAGGATTTGAGGTTGGGCAAAGATATTGGCGTCATCTCCTACAACGATACCCCGCTGAAAGAACTCCTGGGCATTACCGTCATATCTACCGATTTTAAGGCCATGGGCGAAACTGCTGCCCATATGATTCTGAATCATGAGAAAGGGAAGGTCAGAAACCCATTCAACTTTATCGAAAGAAATTCTATTTGAGGCAGCAGGGTCATGCAGAAGTGATCATTATTTATTACAAAGCCGGATTCCAGCACAGTACAGGATAGTATCTATTCTATTGCTTTTTAAGTTTACTGACATACTAATACCAAACAGGAAAACAAATGAAATCTATACTACAACCACAAAACTATGAAAAAAACATCTTACCAATCACTCATCAAAGGGATTGCTTATTCATGCATAGCCCTTTGCTGCCAGCTTCTTTTCGTTGGTTTAGCTAATGCTGCAAGCAAAACTACAGCAGCCGGTTTATCTGAAAATATTTTCTTACAGGTATCGGGTAAGGTTACCTCCCAGGCAGATGGAGGGGTTTTACCAGGGGTCAATGTGCTGGTCAAAGGCAGCAGCACAGGTACGGTTACTGACATAGAAGGTAAATACACTATCAGCGTGCCTGATGAGAATGGTACCCTGATATTTTCTTCTATCGGCTTTGTCACACAGGAAGTGCCGGTGAATGGAAGAACGGTGATAGACGTGACACTAGTGGAAGATGTGCAATCTTTGGAGGAAATCGTGGTCGTGGGGTACGGTACCCAACGTTCTCAGGATGTAACAGGCGCTGTTGCAACTGTTGATCAGAATTCGATTAAGAACGTGCCGGTATCAACGCTCGATCAAAAAATGGTCGGACAGGTGGCGGGCGTTCAGATACAACAAGTATCCGGCGCACCTGGAGCAGGAACCTCCGTAAAGATTCGTGGTAGCGGATCGCTTGGCGCAGGAAATGAACCTTTATATGTTGTGGATGGAATGCCTTATTCTTCGGGGATGAATCAGACTTTAAACCCTTTAAGCTTTATTGATCCTAACAACATAGAGTCAATTACTGTTTTGAAAGATGCTTCTTCAACTGCAATTTATGGTTCCCGCGGTGCCAATGGAGTCATCATGATTACTACCAAAAAAGGTGAGTATGAACAAACACAGATTAATTTTTCATCGATGGTTGGGGTTCAGCAAGTTCCACAGCGAGGCAGGCCTGAGTTATTGAATCAAAGAGAATTTGCCCAGTTTCAACGGGATAGAATTGACATTGCAGTACGGCAAACGGAAAACAGAGAACCAACCCTTAACGATTACCCGGAAGAATACCGTAACCTGGATAATTTGACAGGAAAAGGTACTGATTGGTATGATCTTGTGTTACAGACGGCGCCTATGCAGGATCATAATTTTAGTCTGCTAAAAGGCAGCAAAGATTCTCGTATTAATTTTAGCCTTGGCTATTTTAAACAGGATGGCGTATTGCGTTATACAGGTCTGGAAAGGTTCAGCAGTAAACTTGGCATAGAATCCAATATTAGTGAGGCACTTAAGATAGGAGTTTCTATCCAACCTACTTATATTGAACAAAACCGTGCAAACACTAATACAAACAGAAATGACATTTTGGGTGTAAGTCTTTGGGCTAATCCCATATCGACCCCATATGATGAAAACGGAGCATTAAAACCTTATGTGGTGGCCCCTCAAAGTAGTTTTCACTCAGCCTGGAGTTTTGCCAACCCCTTATTTATTTTAAGAGAGACCACCCAAGCTCAGAAAACTTTCCAAAATCTGGGGTTAGCTTTCGTGGAATGGGAGATCCTTCCCAACTTAAGCGTTAAATCATCCCTGAATACTATTTTAGAAGCGTCAAAATATTTTGAATATGTTCCCAGTACGGTTGGTTCTCCCAACAGACCACCTACTCCTGGAACAGGAAGTTCTTATAATACCAGAGGCAATAGTTTTAACTGGTTGATCGAGAATACCATCAACTACAATAAAACATTTGGTAATCATCGAGTTAATGCTCTGTTAGGATATACAACACAGAAGTTTACATCCAATAATCTTATTCTTAATGCCAGCCCTTTTTCTAATGATTTAATTCAAACTATTAATGCAGCACAAGCCATTGATGCCTGGGATGAACAGGTCAACGAATGGAGTATGATTTCATATTTAGGTAGAATTAACTATGCCTATAAAGACCGTTATTTACTAACAACTACTTTTCGTTCTGATGGATCCTCGCGTTTTGGTATTGAAAAACGATATGCTTTTTTCCCATCCATCGCTGCTGCATGGAGAGTTTCAGAAGAAGGATTCTTCGAGAAATTTGGCCCGGTAGACGATATGAAACTACGGGTGAGCTATGGCAAGAGTGGAAATAACAATATTGGTAATTACGCTCACTTGGCTTCTATTAGTTCCGGGTCGTATATTTTCGATGATACACAGGTGACAGCCTCTAGTGTTGGCTTATCCAATCCTTTCTTGACCTGGGAAGAGTCCAATCAGATTGACGTTGGAGTGGATGTTGGCTTGTTTAAAAATCGGGTTTCTTTAGCGATTGATTATTACCGCCGAAAAAGTAATAATATGCTACTGGATGATGTTATTCCAGCTATTACAGGATTTAATACACAAACGATAAACCAGGGGAATGTCCGGAATACCGGGCTTGAAATTGCCTTAGGAGCATCTCCTGTGACAGGTATTTTTAACTGGAATATAAACACCAATATAGCTTTCAACCGGAATAAAGTGCTTTCGTTGAATGATAACTCTGTCCGTATATTAGCTGGTAATAATGACGGCAATCCCACGCATGTTTCAGTGGTTGGCAAGCCCATTGGTCAGTTTTTTGGGTTCGTATTAGAGGGGATATATACACCGGAATTTTTAGAAGACCCAAGTGTCATTAACTCACCCCAGGTATACGAAGGGAATGTCCGATACAAGGATGTCAATGGGGATGGTGTCATCAATGACGTTTTGGATTATACTATTATTGGCAACCCACATCCGGATTTTATTTTCGGACTCACCAACAATTTCTCTTACAAAAATTTTGATCTGGGTATCATTATTAATGGTCAATACGGAGGTCAGGTAATGAACGGTTTGCGACAAACTACTGATAATTTACAGGGGTTTTTTAACGTGGACCGGGCCTGGGAAAATCGCTGGCGAAGTCGTGAGCAACCCGGTGACGGGATACATTCCGGAATTCCACAGGTAAGACCTAGCTGGGGGCACCGGGTCTCTACGTTATGGGTTGAAGATGCTTCCTATCTTAGAATAGCAAACCTTACTTTAGGGTATACTTTTCCTGAAAGCCTGATGAAAAGCACTGGCTTTATCAAAAATTCCCGTATTTATCTGACCGTTCAAAATTTAGCCATGTTTACAAAATACGGCGGTGCTAACCCGGAAGCCCAGGCTGTAAACAGAGACAATACTTTGGCCCCTGGATTTGATATGACCTCTTATCCTTTGTCAAGAACGGCTTCTGTTGGGATCAATTTGTCATTTTAGCTTATCATTGATTCCATAGCATCTACAAAAAAGTGTCTCCATACATAAATTTGATACCACCATGAAAAAAATAATATACCTACTGATTTGCAGTATTTTATCAGCTTGCTCCGACGACTTTCTGACAATTTACCCGGAAGCAACTTTGAATGAAGGTAATTTTTATCAGTCTGAAGAAGAACTCATTCTTTTGGCTAATGGCTGTTATGTGCCGATGCGGGACTATGAAAAAAATGTGCATTGGGTGTTGGCAGAACTCATATCAGATAACACCAGTTTTCAATATAACATTCGTACAGGGGAAGCAGTAAGAGGCATCATCGATCAGTTTATTATTACAGCCGATAACCGGGGATATTCAGAATTCTGGAATTTGTCTTACAATGGCATCACCCGCTGTAATAAACTGCTACATGAAATTGACAGGCCCGGTGTGAGTTGGTCGAAAGAATCGTTTAAGCATCGTTCTGCTGGTGAAGCATTGTTCCTGCGGGCCTTGTATTATTTTAATTTAGTACGGCAGTTTGGTGGAGTGCCTCTGGTATTGGAGCCTATTACATCGCAAGAGGCGGTCAACATCAAACGATCCACCGAAGAACAGATATATGAAAGTATTGTCAATGATTTGAAGGAGGCGGCTGTCCGTTTTTCCCAGGCCAAAGATGTAAAAGAAAATGGGAGGGCAAACGAGCAGGCTGCTCATGCTTTATTGGGAAAAGTTTACCTCACCCTGCATCAATACGCTGAAGCAGAATCAATATTGAAATCAGTGATTGAATCCGGAGAATACCAACTTTTGCCCAATTATGCTGATGTTTTTGATCCCACCAATGAAGATTTTCAAGAAACGATCTTTGCCATTCAATATTCGGAAAACAATAGAGAGCTTTCCAATCGATTCATATTCATATTTGCTCCCTGGACCTCTGGCGGTGAAATAACCAATCGTCCCAATATCAACATGATATCAGCAGGATGGAATCAGCCGACCCAGGATTTAATCAATGCATTTGAGCCTAGCGATAATAGAAAAGATGTTTCTATTAAATTCTGGAATGGGGAGGATTGGGATGGAGAGGTTCGCGATATACCCTACAGTGGGAAATACAAACCCCCGGTATCGGCTCCTGACGATCGTACTGGCGATAATCTACCAATCATCCGTTATTCGGATGTCTTGCTCATGTATGCTGAAGTACTGAATGAACTGGGGCGTACAGGCGAGGCCATTCCATACGTCGAGCAGGTACGTGCCAGAGCCGGATTAACGAATCCGCTGGCAGGATATGATCAAATTTCATTAGAAAATCTGATTGCTAAAGAACGGCAGGTAGAATTTTGCTTTGAAAACCAACGATGGTACGATCTGAAGAGGACAGAAGAAGCCATAGAAGTCATGACCGCGCATGGCATTCGTGAAAACGAAAGAAAACCGTTCTTGTATAATAACGCTTACCAGATAATGCCCTATAAACTTCTGGCTCCTATTCCTGCGGAACAAATTTTAATCAATAAATTGGAGCAAAATCCGGGATACTAAGGTTTATTTAATCATATAAAGACAATGAATCATTCAAGCAATATTTATATCCTTACCATCCTGGTATTGCTCTCATGTACCGGTTGTAGTTCTTCGGGTAGTTCTGGTGGTCAGGAAAAAGAGACAACTGATAAACCTAACGTTATTTTTATTTTGGCCGACCAGTGGCGGGCACAGGCAGTAGGATATGCCGGTAATGAGGACGTGAAAACACCTCAGCTTGATGCGCTGGCAGGTGAGAGTGTGGTGTTTAACACCGCCGTAGCTGTTATGCCTGTTTGTTCTCCTTTCCGGGCCAGTCTGCTCACCGGTCAGTATCCTCTTACGCATGGGGTGTTTTACAATGACAAACCCCTACGCAATGAGGCACTGACCATGGCAGAGATTTACAAACAAGCCGGCTACCAGACTGGCTACATTGGCAAATGGCATCTCAACGGCCATGCTGTAGATGAAGATCCTTTCACTGCCCGTGACCAGCCGGTGCCCAAAGAACGCCGCCAGGGCTTTGACTACTGGAAAGGGCGGGAAGTGACCCATGACTACAACAACTCTTTCTATTTTGATGAAAACAATGAGCGACACGAGTGGCAGGGTTATGATGCTTTTGCCCAGACAGATAGTGCCATCAGCTATATCCGGCGTATGAAAGAAAATCCTTTTCTGCTGTTCTTATCCTGGGGGCCTCCCCATAATCCCTATGCTTCGGCTCCGCAGCCCTATCAGGACATGTATGATGCTGCTCAGTTACAATTGAGAGCGAATGTGCCCGAAGCTATGCAGGATAGTGCCCGGCAGATTCTGGCAGGTTACTATGCCCATTGCACAGCCTTAGATAAAGCGATGGGTGATCTGCTCCAAGCTATTGAAGAAGAAGGCATCGCTGATCATACCATTATCGTGTTTACTTCTGATCATGGGGACATGCTGCTTTCCAGAGGAGATTTAAGAAAGCAAAGGCCGTGGGATGAATCCATACGGGTGCCTATGCTGCTGCGTTATCCTGCGCAATTGCAACATAAGCAGATTGACAAGCCCATCAACACGCCTGATATACTGCCTACCCTGTTGGGATTGAGTAACATAGCCATACCAGCCTCTGTGGAAGGCAGAGATTTTTCCAAAGCCATAAGCGGTGAAGAAACCTATGATAAGGAAGCTGCTTTAGTGATGCTGCCTGTGCCTTTCCATGAATGGAAGTTTGAGAATGGTGGAAGAGAATACCGGGCTGTTCGTACCGAACGCTATACCTATGCCCGAGATCTGCAGGGACCCTGGCTGCTGTATGATAATAAGCAGGATCCTTACCAGCAGGATAACCTTGTGGGTAAAGCTCCATCTGCTGACTTACAGGATGAACTGGAAGCGATGTTGCAGCAAAAGCTCAGGGCAACCCAGGATGATTTTTTGCCAGCAGATGCATACATGAAAAAGTGGAACTACCGCTATGATTTTGAAGATAGCCTGCGACCAGCCAGTTATTACTCTGATCTGGATCAGTAAGATAATAATTGTGATAGATTTTTTACTGTATAGCTAAGATATATATAACATGAAAATGCATTTCAGGCTAAAGCTTATTTTTACAGTATCATTGCTGCTCTTTTCAGGGGTATTATTTATTAGAGGGCAGAGCAGGTCAGAAATTACTACTGGAGCCGATGAAAAACCCAATATCATCTTTCTGCTAACGGATGATCAGCGTTGGGATGCGATGGGGGCTATGGGCAATCCTATCATTCAAACCCCACATTTAGATAAGCTAGCCCGTCAGGGCCTGATGTTTAAGAATGCATATGTGACCACCTCGATTTGCTGTGTAAGCCGTGCCAGCATTTTGAGCGGACAGTATGCATCAAGGCATAAGATCAATGACTTTACAACCAGTATGAGCCGGGAAGCTTTGGAGCAAACTTATCCGTTATTGTTGCGAAAGGCCGGTTATAAAACCGGCTTTATCGGGAAGTATGGCGTAGGTAAACCTGAAGACCAGCCCAAAGGTGAGTATGATTTCTGGGCATGCTCTGATAAAGGGCAGCCGGATTATGAACTCAGAGATAAAAATGGAAATTACCTCCACCATACGGATAAAGTAAATCAGGATATCAGCAGTTTCTTAAACCAATATGGCAACCAGGAGCCTTTTTGCTTATCTGTAAGTTTTAAAGCTCCCCATGTGCAGGATAAAGATCCCCGGCAGTTTATCATACAGCCACGCTACAAAGAATATTATAAAGATGTAAAAATACCCGTGCCGGAAACGGCTGATCCCAAATACTGGCAGTCTTTTCCTGATTTCTTCCGTACCGATGAAAATATAGCCCGTGAGCGGTGGAAGCTACGTTTTGATACACCCGAAAAATACCAGGAGAGTGTGAAGAACTATTACAGGCTTATTACAGGGGTGGATGATGTAGTAGGCAAGATGATCAAAAAGCTGGAGGATATGGGTTTGGCTGACAATACCATCATTATGTTCATGGGTGACAATGGCTTTTACTTGGGAGAGCATGGTTTGGCAGGCAAATGGTATGGGCATGAAGAATCTATCAGAGTACCTTTGATTATATATGACCCTCGTCAGAGAGAAGCATTAAAAGAAGTAAAACCCCAACAAATAGTCTTGAATATTGATATTGCCCCTACCATTTTGTCATTTGCCGGTATAGCGGCTCCTCAGGCTATACAGGGAGAGGATTTGATGCGGATCACCAGTAATGAAACCCAGGAAAGAGAAGACTTCTTTTACGAACACACTTTCATGGGCAGTCCTAAGATACCGAAAGTAGAGGGGGTGGTCAGGAAGGATATCAAGTACATGAAATTCATTGAACATGATTATGAAGAGCTTTATGACCTGAAGCATGATCCGCAGGAAAAGCAGAATCTGGCATATGATCCGGCTTATCAGCTTGAGATCAGCAGGATGAGAGACCGCTACCAGGAACTCAAAAATAAGGTGAAGTGAGTTGTTTACCTGGTTCAAAAAACATACTATATTTCAGCATGACAGTACAGGATAGTATCTATTCTATTGCTTTTTAAGTTTACTGACATACTAATACCAAACAGGAAAACAAATGAAATCTATACTACAACTACAAAACTATGAAAAAAACATCTTACCAATCACTCATCAAAGGGATTGCTTATTCATGCATAGCCCTTTGCTGCCAGCTTCTTTTCGCTGGTTTAGCTAATGCTGCAAGCAAAACTACAGCAGCCGGTTTATCTGAAAATATTTTCTTACAGGTATCGGGTAAGGTTACCTCCCAGGCAGATGGAGGGGCTTTACCAGGCGTCAATGTGCTGGTCAAAGGCAGCAGCACCGGTACAGTTACTGACATAGAAGGTAAATACACTATCAGTGTGCCTGATGAGAATGGCACCCTGGTATTTTCTTCTATCGGCTTTGTCACCCAGGAAGTGCCGGTGAATGGAAGAACAGTGGTGGATATGACGTTAGCGGAGGATGTGCAGAGTTTGAGCGAAGTAGTCGTCATCGGCTACGGTAGCCAGTTGAAAAAGGAGGTGACCGGCGCGGTTCAAACCGTGGATGCCAGTGAACTGAAAGACGTGCCGGTTCCACAGATCACCCAAAAACTGCAAGGCCGCCTGGCCGGTGTCCAGATCAACCAAAGCACGGGCAAGCCCGGACAGGGCATGTCTGTCAGGATACGCGGACAATTGTCTGTGAGCGGGGGCAGCGATCCTTTGTATGTGGTCGATGGGTTTCCGATCACGGGAAGTATCGGCGATCTGAATCCGGATGAAATTCAAGATATTTCCATTTTGAAAGATGCGGCTTCCACCTCTTTGTATGGTTCCAGGGCAGCCAACGGCGTAGTGCTGATCACCACCAAAAAAGGAAAGCCCGGCGAAACCAACGTCAGTTTTAATACCTACGCCGGTATACAGGAAGTGCCCGAACGAGGCCGGCTGGATATGATGAACGCGGTTGAATTTGCCCAGTTCAAAAAAGAATACTATGAAGATGCCGGACAGGAAGTGCCGGAAGCTTTTCAAAACCCTTCGCAATATGAAGGCAAAAACAACGATTGGTACGGCGCCTTGCTGAGAAAAGCGCCTATCCAGAGCTATAATCTCACGCTTACGTCTAACAAAGACGACCTCAACGCCGCCGTCATTGCCGGGGTGTTTAACCAGCAAGGGGTCGTGTTGAATACGGATTACAAGCGGTATTCGCTCCGTCTGAATACCAGCTATGATGTATCCGATAAAGTGAGGATAGGATTCAACATCGCTCCTTCCTACATCAAAGACAACATACCCAGAACAGACGGCGACCGGGGTACGGGCATTTTGTTTAATGCGCTGCATACCTGGCCCATCATGCCCATTTACGACGAAAACGGAGAGCTTACCAAGTTCAACAGGTTTCCGGCAGAAACGGGTAATATCTTTGCCTATGCCAACTGGGTGCGATCCGCTCAGGAATTGGTGAACGAAACCAGATCGGTTAACCTGCTATCGAATGCTTTTATTGATTTTGAACCTATCAAAGACCTGGTACTCCGCTCTACCTTCAATGCCGAATTACTGAATTCCAAATTTTTCTTCTTCAATCCCTCTACGGCCACCAGCAGTATCAATACGCCTATCCCAACGACGGCTGCCTCTATCCGGGAAAATACGGAAGAATTGACGTGGCTCAACGAAAATCTGGCTACGTATACCAAAAGTTTTAACGAACATAACTTCCAGCTTTTGGGTGGTTTTACGGTTCAAAAGTTTCGTCAGGACCGCACCCGGATTCAGGCAGATACGTATTCCGACGACAGGCTTCCAACCATCCAGGGCGCGATCAATATCAACCGGGGTGGTACCAACAGTGGGGTAGAAGAATGGAGTCTGACCTCCTTTTTATCAAGACTTACTTACAACTACAAAGGCAAATACCTGTTAACGGCTGCCGTTCGCAGCGATGGTTCTTCCCGCTTCGGTGCTGAAAACCGCTGGGGTACTTTCCCTTCCGCCTCGGTAGGCTGGGTTATGTCGGATGAAACCTTCCTCCAAAATATCCCGACCATTTCTTTTGCCAAACTCAGGGCCAGCTACGGGGTCACCGGAAACAACAACATTGGTAATTATACCCAGTATGCTCTGATCAATAATACCGTCAACGCCGTTTTCGGAGATAACGTAGCCCCTGGCGCGGTGGTCACTTCTCTGGCCAACAACAACTTAGGCTGGGAAACCACCAAACAGTTTGATGTAGGCCTGGACCTGGGTCTGTTCAACGACCGCATACAATTCATGTATGATTATTACCGGAAGAAAACCACCAATTTGCTGTATAGTGTGCAGGTGCCGCAGGAATCCGGCTTTGCCTTCTTTAATGACAATATTGGTGAAATTAATTTTTGGGGACATGAGTTTGCCATCACTTCCATCAATACGAACGGAAAGCTCAGGTGGACTACCAGTGCGAACATCTCCTTTAACCGCAACAAAGTCATTGCCCTGGCCGAAGGCATTGACAGAGTATATGGTACTTTTCATATTACCCAGGTAGGAGAGCCATTCGGACAGTTCTATGGACATATCGCCGATGGCGTATATATGAATGAAGAAGATTTGGCTAATTCTGCCCAGGTTCCGGGGCGTTCTACGGTAGGCAGTATCAAACTACTGGATATCAACGGCGACGGAGAAATTACCCGCGGTGGAGATAAAGATGACCGCGCCATTATGGGCAATCCCTTCCCTGATTTTACCTATGGTATTATCAATAACCTGCAATATGGTAACTTTGATTTTAGTATTGTGGGTTCCGGCTCCCAGGGCAATGAACTGCTGGTGCGCCATCTGTACAGCACCGCTAACCTGGATGGGGTTTTCAACCTGGTGGATGGGGTCAAGTACCGTTTCCGTTCCGTAGACAATCCGGGCAAAGGATTTTATGGCACTACCGTAGGCGGGGGAAATGTAACGGGTATCGAGAGAGACTGGATCAACAGCCGCTTTGTGCAGGATGCTTCCTATTTTACCATCAAAAACATCACGTTGGGATACACAATTGGTGCGGCGAACAAATTTTTCCAGTCGGCACGCCTGTATGCTTCTATCCAGCAGGCCTGGGTCTTTACTAAATACTGGGGCGGGTCCAATCCTGAAACGAGTGCACAAAGTAACGGACAAGGAGACGGAGGAAACCTGAGCCAGGGCGTTGACCTCTCTAATTATCCCGTACCACGTACCTACTCCATCGGTATAAACCTGAACTTTTAGCAGACAGGATTGAATTCAAAGGCTCTGCAACCGGTTCTTCAGTCCTTCAGTTCTTATTACATTTCGACAACCTTATACATATCAAAAAAATGAAAAAACTAATCATATTAAGTGGACTTATAACAGGCTTGGTATCCACAAGCTGCCAGGATAATCTCCTCGATATAGTTCCCGAAACTTCTTTGAGTTCCGTCACTTTCTTTAAAACAGAAGCTGATTTTCAACAGGCCGTGAATGGTGCTTATGTGCCGCTGCGCAGTATTGTAAACGACCGGGCCTGGCTTTTGGGCGAAATGCATTCCGACAATACCTACTATGCCCGGAACATCCTTTTTGGGGCTACCGAACAGCAGGAAGATATCGCCGATTTTGCCATTCCCGTGAGTGAAGGGATCACCACCAACACCCATGTGCTCAACCAGTACCGGCTGGATTATCAGATCATTGCCCGTACCAACCAGGTGTTAGACCTCATCGACGAGGTAGCATTTGATGCCGATTCAAAGAACAACCTGAGAGGTCAGTCGCTGTTCCTCAGAGGATACGCCTATTTCGAACTGGTGCGCTATTTCGGAAGCGTTCCTTTGCACCTGACGCCGGTCACGGTACGGCAGGAAGCTGCTTTGCCTTTGGCGCCCGAAGAAGAAATATATACCCAGATCATCAAAGATGTGAGTGAGGCTACTCCCTTGCTGCCACCTAAATCTGAGCAGGAAGCCGGAAGAGCTACTTCGGGGGCAGCAAAAACATTGCTGGCTAATGTGTATATCGTACAGAAAAAATGGGCAGAAGCCGAAACACTGCTCAGAGAAGTGGTCAACAGCAACGAGTATGCCCTGATCCCTGATTATGCCGAGGTCTTCTCTACCTCTACCGGAAACAAAAACAACATAGAGTCGGTGTTTGAAGTGCAGTTTCAGGAAGGGGCGGCTGGCCTTAACGGAGATTTTCTTTACAGATTTATGCCTCGCCCCATCAGTCCGGAGGAACTGGTCACCATTACCGGCACCTCCAATCCGCAGCCTATTGATGGTGAAGGAAACAATATTCCAACCCCTGATATTATTGCCGCCTACGAAGAAGGTGATCTGAGGGAAGATGTCTCTATCGGTTATATTGAGTTGAGTGGAAGCTTCCGCGACGATAAGGTATATCCTTATATTAAGAAGTTTGCCAAGCCTCATTCTCTGCACAACAATCATGGCATGAACTGGCCTATTTACCGTTATTCAGAAGTTTTGTTATTTTTGGCTGAAGCGTTGATGGAACAAGGCAAAGACGGCGAAGCGATCCCGTACCTGAACCAGGTGCGTAACCGTGTCGGCTTGGCCGATTTTCAGGGAGGCGATTTGCGGGAAGCTGTCTATCATGAAAGAAGAGTGGAACTGGCCTTTGAGAACAAACGCTGGTTTGACCTGGTCAGAACCGGCCGAGCCGTAGAGGTCATTACGGCCTATGGAAACAGGATCAAGACAAACCCCCAGGCTTACTATTATCCGGCAGATGCTGAGCCTCGTAGTAATGCATTTTCCAATATATCTTTGTATTATGCGCTTCCGGCCGATGAAGCCGCTTTGAGCCCTTATTTTTAAAGAATATAACAAACGCAACCCCTATGAAACTTCACGATGTAACGCTCCGACTACTTTTCATCTATAGTTCGGTTTTTGCCCGAACTTTTGTGTATATTTGTAATCGAAATTATGCGATTAATCAATAAAAAAGCATTAGAAAAACTTAAAAGAAAGAACAAAGGGAATGCAGTTTTAGTAAAAGAAATTGATGTTCTCATCGGCGATTTTGAAACCAATGATTGGAAAAACCAAACACAATTAAAAAGTGGCTGAAAGCGAATGACTTGATTTAAGGAATGATGAAAACACAGTTTGATATAGAGAAAGTGCTTGACAACGGTAAAATTCAAAATGAATTAGATTTTGAAAGAGCTTTGATTATGGACAGAAAGTTAAGAGTTCTTTCGCAAGAGAACCCAAAATTAAAAGTTGTCAGAAAAAATCTCAGAGATTTAATTGAAGATTATGAGACCAGGAACTGGTCTGCTGATTCCAGGATAAACGAAAAAAAACTTCGTGAGAGTGATTTAGCAGAAATAATGGCCGAAAAAGAAAGATTGTTTATTTATAATAGAAAAGAACTGATAAAATCAAAACTAAAAAAACTGAATCTATCGCAACAAGATCTTGGTGCAATATTAGGTCATAAAAGTAAATCATATATGTCCGAATTAATCAATGGCGTTAGTCCATTCTCATTGAGAGATTTAGTAATTATAAATAGGCTTTTAAAAATTGATTTGACTGATTTAGTACCAACTTTTCTTCCTCATACCGAACAAGTCAAAATCAAGTCATCCATTGAAAAACTTGAAAATCCAAAATTAAAATTAAGTAAAGACGATTTTACGCTGGCATAAAGTCAATGCCCAATTGTTATCCACTCAATTTTAGATGAAGCCGCTCTGAGCCCTTATTTTTAAAGAATATAACGAACGCAACTCCTATGAAACTTCACTATTCAATCCTTACATTGCTTTTTACTCTTTCTGTTTTTACACTGCTAAGCGTATCCTGTAGTAACAAAAAGGAAACAGAGACAAAAGCAGAAAATACCAAACCCCTGGACCCCAAGCTGGAGAAGTTGAAGCTACAGCCGGGGTTTCAGGCGGAGCATCTCTACAGCCCTTCCGAACATGAGCAGGGCTCCTGGGTAGCCATGACTTTCGATGACAAGGGCAGACTCATTACGGCTGACCAGTATGGGGCACTGTACCGCTTAGAACTGCCCCAGGTGGGCGATACAACCGAGCCTAAAATAGAGAAACTCATGGTGGGGACACCCGCCGAACCAAAGGCTGATACCACACAAAGTGCAGATACCACCAAAACCAACATAGGCATGGGCTATGCCCAGGGGCTGCTCTATGCCTTCAACAGCCTGTATGTGATGGTCAACCACGAAAGCGATGAGGACTTCGAGAAAAATACCGGGCTGTACCGGCTGGAAGATACGGATGGCGACGACCAGTTTGATAAGGTGAGTTTGCTCAAACTATTAAAAGGAAGACCGGGAGAGCATGGCCCCCATAGCATTGTGCCTTCGCCGGATAAAAAATCCCTGTATGTGATCGCCGGTAACCATACGGACCTGCCCAAGATGGATGCTTACCGCCTGCCGCCGGTCTGGAAAGAAGACAACCTTTTTCCACAGATCATAGACCCCCGCGGACATGCCAACGACCGCAAAGCACCCGGCGGCTGGATTGCCCGTATCGATTCGCTGGGAAAACACTGGGAACTGATCAGCGCAGGCTTTCGCAATCCGTTTGACCTGGCCTTTAACGAAGCAGGCGATATGTTCACCTACGATTCGGATATGGAGTGGGACCTGGGGATGCCCTGGTACCGGCCTACCCGTATCTGCCATGTCACCAGCGGCAGCGAATTTGGCTGGCGTACCGGCAATGGCAAATGGTCTCCGGCCTACCCGGACAACCTGCCGGCCATCCTCAACATCGGGCAGGGATCGCCCACCAACGTGATCTACGGGAAAGATGCTAAATTTCCGGAACCATATCCCCATAGCTTGTTTGCCTTCGACTGGAGCTTCGGCATGATCTACGCCATCCACCTTCAGCCGGAAGGCGCCTCGTACAGCGCCGAAAAAGAAGAGTTTATCTCCGGGATGCCTCTGCCCCTGACCGATGGGGTCATCGGCCCGGATGGCGCCCTGTATTTTATGACGGGCGGCCGCAAACTGGACTCCGACCTGTACCGGGTATCCTATGATGGGGAGGATCAGGAGGGGGCTGACGTTACCATGGCTTCTTATAAAGTGCCGGAAGAAACCCAGGCGCATAAGATCCGGAAACAACTGGAAGCATATCATGGAAAACCTAAACAAGGTGCGGTTGATTTTGCCTGGCCTTACCTGAACCACGAAGATCGTTTTGTGCAATATGCGGCCCGCATTGCCATAGAACATCAGCCGGTCAGCACCTGGCAGGAGCGGGTATATCAGGAAAAAGACCCCGTAACCTTAATCCACAGTATGGTTGCCTTAGCGCGGCACGGCAACAAATCGCAGCGCGATCGTATGCTAAACACGCTGATGCAGGTTAATTACGAAAACCTTTCTGCCCGGCAGCAGGTGGATTTGCTGCGCGCCTTCGAGCTGACCCTGAGCCGTTTTGGCAAGCCGGGCGCTGGTGTTAAAAACAAAGTAACGGCGTATCTGTCGCCCCATTATCCTGCTTCTACCGACTTGCTGAACCAGTCGCTGAGCAAGGTGCTTGCCTACCTGGATGCCCCGCAGGTGATAGAGAAAACCCTAACTTTGCTCGAATCCAAGGTAGACGAAAGTTCTTCCGTCATGGCCAACACGGCTACAGACGCTTCCGACCTGATCCTGAGAAACCCCCAGTACGGGATGGATATTGCCCAAACGCTGAAAAGCCTTCCCCCGGCGCAGCATACCTATTATGCTACCGCACTGAGCGGTGTAACCACCGGCTGGACGCCCGAACTCAGAGAAAGGTACTTCCAGTGGTTTTACAAAGCTTTTGATTTTAAGGCGGGCAACAGCTACATCGGTTTTATTGACAAAGCCCGGAAAGACGCCCTTTCGCATGTACCTAAAGACAAGTTTAAATATTACAACAAGATGTCGGGAGACTCGCTGGTGGCCAAAAACGGAAGAGACCTGGCAAATGTTCCGCAGCCGGAAGGGCCCCGCCGAGACTGGGAACTCAAAGAAGCCAAGGCCGTACTGGACAGCGGTGGGTTGCAGCACAGAAACTTTGAGACCGGCAAGAATATGTATGCGGCTACCCGTTGCATCACCTGCCACAGTATGCGGGGCGAAGGTGGGATCATAGGACCGGATCTGACCCAGTTAGGCACGCGCTTCTCACCAGAAGACATGCTGGAATCTATCATCAAACCGAACAAGGCGATCTCTGACCAATACGCTTCTACGGTACTTTATCTGAAAAACGGACAGTCGGTCGTAGGTAAACTGGTCAATCAGGATGAACAGAAGTATTACCTCTCGCAAAACCCCTTTGCCCCGGACGTCATCCGGGAAGTGCCCAAAGCAGAGGTGACCGAAACCAAGCTATCCGCCGTATCGGTCATGCCTCCCGGATTGATCAATCCTTTGAATGAAAACGAACTCAGAGACCTGATCGCTTACCTGATGGCCGGCGGCAATCCTGAGCATCAGGTATACAAAGATGAGCCTGATGCTAAAGAAACTGAATAAAAGACTACTAAACACAACCTACATGCTCAAAAAAACCAATATCCATTTTATTCCATGGCAAATTTTGCTGCTCATATGCCTGCTAAGCAGTTGCCAGTCATCGGGACAAGAACAATCCGACCAGATCGCTGCCCCATCCGGCGAGGCGCAAACAGACGCGGAGGGTTTTGTCCGGATATTTGATGGCAAAAACCTGAACAACTGGGAAGGCGATACTACCTATTGGCGCGTAGAGAATGGCAGCCTGGTGGGAGAGATCACCCCTGCGACGGTGCTCAAGCGAAATTCATTCATCATCTGGCGTGGCGGTCAACCCAAAGATTTTGAGCTAAAAACAGAATTCCGCATCACCGAAAATGGTAACAGTGGCATTAACTACCGTAGCGAACAATTAGACAGTATTCCCTACGCTTTGCGAGGCTATCAGGCCGATATCGATGGAAAAAACAGGTATACCGGCCAGAATTACGAAGAAAGAAAACGAACCACCCTGGCGTATCGCGGACAAAAGGTGATCGTCAGCGCACAGAAAAACCCTAATGAACCGGAATCTTTGCGGGCGAATGTAAAAAATAACGCCTGGCAAAATACAGAAGTGGTAGACTCACTTGGCAATTCAGATGCTTTGCAGGCAAAGATCAAAAGGGAAGATTGGAACGAGTGCCATCTCATCATCAAAGGCAACAAGCTGCAACACTACATCAACGGCACCCTGATGAGCGACGTGACGGACAACGATACGGTCAACCGCAAATCCTCCGGCTGGCTGGGCGTACAGGTGCATGTAGGGCCGCCCATGAAAGTGGAGTATCGGAATATACGGTTAAAGAAACTGTAGTATGAACAAAATAGGATTTAACGTACTGGCCTGGTCAGCCGTCGTCTCAGAAAAATTACTGCCTATTGTAGACCGCCTCAAAAAAACCGGCTACGATGGGGTGGAATTTCTGGTCGGCTCGCCGGACGAAGCAGCTTATAAAAAGTTAGGCGACCATTGCCGGGATATTGGACTGGAAGTCACCACCGTTTTTGTGTTAGCCAAAGAAGAGAATATCATTGATCCCTCAGCGGAGGTCAGGAAAAACGGATTGGATAAAATCAAATGGGCCGTTGACCACTCTCATGACCTGAACGCAAAAATTATCTGCGGGCCTTTTCACTCGGCTTTCGCTACCTTCGCTGGACACGCGCCGCAAGAACAGGAATACGATTGGAGCGCCGAAATACTCCACCAGGCAGGAGAATATGCCGCCCAGGCAGATATTATCCTGACCGTAGAAGCCCTAAACAGGTTTGAGTGCTACCTCTGCAATACCATGCAGCAACTAAGCCACCTGGTCACCAAAGCCGATCATCCCAACGTGAAAGCCATGTTCGACACCCACCATGCCAATATGGAAGAAAAAAAGCTGGCCGGTGCTATACAAACCATTGCACCGCATTTGCGGCATGTGCACATCAGCGAGAACGACAGAGGGACGCCCGGCGAAGGGCATGTGCCCTGGGATGAAACCTTTGCTACATTGGCCAAGATCAACTACCAGGGCTGGCTTACCATCGAAGGGTTTACCCGCAACGACCCCGACTTTGCCAATGCCATTAATGTGTGGCGCGAATTTGCCCAACCCTGGGATATGGCCGAAAAAGGACTTACCTTCATCAAAGAAATGCTAAAAAAACACGCGGCTCAATGATATTTGTCTCGTATGAAGCCTATTGATCTGACACAACCCACCTGGCACCACAAAATATCCCACCATGCCCAGTTAGGCGGCATTGAAACCGCTGTCCTGGATAATGGACTGGGGCGCGGCACACGCATTGCCTGGATCAATACCGGCACCGGTTTGCGTTACAAAGTAGTCGTAGATCGGGCGATGGACATTGCGGACGCCTTTTACAACCAGCACAGCCTGGCCTGGTTGAGCCATGCAGGCGTTACCCCACCTCAACCGTTTTCAGATAAAGGGCTTGGCTGGCTCAGAACATTCGGAGGCGGCTTGGTTACCACCTGCGGCTTGTCTCATATCGGCGGTCCTGAAAAAGACGAAAACGGGGAACGCGGCCTGCACGGGCTTATCAGCAACACGCCCGCAGAGATAATCTCTATCCTCCAACCCGACCCTGTCGCGGGTAAGATGGACATGAGCCTCACCGGCATCATCAGGCAAACACAGGTGTTCGGTCCCAGCCTGGAATTAAAGCGAACAATCTCCGGGACCTTAGGACAAGCCAAGATCGGTATCCATGATGAAGTAGTCAACCGGGGCAATGCAGAAACTCCGCACATGATGCTGTATCATCTCAACTTCGGATGGCCGTTGGTGGACGAAGGAACGGACATCCTCTGGCAAGGTGAATGGCAATCACGCGGGGGGGAGATGGACAATAAAATTTTTAAAGAAGGAAATAACTTCCGTCGATGCCCTGCTCCCCTCGAAGAGCACAGCGGAGGAGGAGAAGCCGCCGCTTTCATCAACGTGACCCCTGATCGTGAAGGTCAATGGATATGCGGGCTGCATAATCCGGCTATCGGACTGGCGGTTGCCTGCCGTTTTCAAAAAAAACAATTGCCCTGGCTTACCAACTGGCAGCATTGGGGCAAAGGCGAATATGTAACGGGTCTCGAACCTGGCACTAATCCTCCCATCGGACAGGCAAAAGCCAGGGAGCAGGATCAACTTATCCGGTTAGCACCAGCAGAAAGCAGAAGCTACGATCTGGTAATGGAAGTGCTGGATGATGAAGCGCGCATCCATGAATTTTTAGATAAAACTATTTAACACCTTTTACATTCAACAACCACAAACCTTACTAAAACTATGGGAAAAAGATCAGCAGAAAATGCCTTAGAACAAGGAAAAGGAATTTTACGTCTGTCTCCGACCTGGGTCCCCCGGTCCTTTTGCGTGCCAGGACGAAGAATCAAGTTGCATCCCAACGACTATTATGTATTGGGCGGGCAACGCGGTGGGATTGACGAACGCTGGTTTTCTTCTACCACACCTGCACAAAACGGCCCGTTGACCGGCAAAAATGAAGGGCTGAGCGGTATTGTAATAAAAGATAACGGGAAGGAAGAACAAATTCTTTTAAGAGATGCCATCGACGATCTGAAAGGTGCGATCATAGGCGATAGGCTGTGGAACGAATATGAAAGCTGGCCCATGTATTCCAAATTTTTCGACAACATGGGACCTTTGCCGCACCACATCCACCACAATGATGAACATGCCGCCCTGATCGGGCAGAAAGGCAAACCGGAAGCCTATTACTTCCCGCCCCAGGTAAATAACCACGGCGGCGATTTCCCCTACACCTTTTTTGGCATCACGCCCGGCACCACCAAAGAGCAGATCAGGGAATGCCTGGTCAACTTTACCAAAGGCGACAACAAGATCACCAACTACTCCTCGGCTTTCCGGCTCGAGCCCGGCACCGGCTGGGATGTGCCGCCCGGCATGTTGCACGCGCCCGGCAGTCTGTGTACCTATGAACCCCAAAAAGCTTCCGACGTCTTCGCCATGTACCAGTCGCTGGTCAATGAAGCCATCATTCCCGAAGAACTGTTATGGAACGGCACACCCAAAGAAAGGATAGGCGATTTTGACCAGTTGATGGAAGTCATTGACTGGGAACTCAACACCAATCCTAATCTGCTGGAAACCCGTTTTATGAATCCCAGGCCGGTGAAGTCTCTGGAAGAAATGGAAACCAATGGTTATATAGACCAATGGGTATGCTACCGTTCCGACGCCTTTAGTGCCAAAGAACTCACCGTATTGCCCGGTCAGACGGTGACGATTAAAGACAGTGCCGCCTATGGCATGATCATGATGCAGGGACATGGCAAAATGGGCGTCTGGGACATAGAAACCCCAGCCCTGATCCGTTACGGGCAGTTGACGCACGACGAATTCTTTGTCACTGAAAACACAGCGAAGGAGGGCGTCAAAATCACGAACCATTCCTCCACCGACCCCATCGTCATGCTAAAACACTTCGGCCCCAAAAACCCGGATTTGCAGATGTAACACCAAACAATCAAATATAGCTGAATTTCAGCCATTCAATCCTTCAATCCTTCAATCCTTCAATCCTTATCTTATGAACGATTATCCCAAATTACACAACGCCACTTGGCCTGGTATCGTAGGCAAAGGTCCCGACTCAGAACCTGTCATCCCTTTCGATAAAATGCTGGAAATGACCGCCGCAGCGGAAGTAGACGGCGTCAGGTTCGATGGCGTAGACCTCGGTCTGCTCGATCCGCATATCAACATCGAAAGCTCGGATGATGAAATCAAAAGACTGTCCGACAAAATCTCCGGCTACAACCTGAAAGTAGGCAGCCTGGTCGCTCCTATCTGGGGCGGCCCTGTTCTGGGCAGTAAGGAAGACCGCAAAACGTTTGTCGAGATGGTGCGCAAATCCTGCCATTTTGGAAAAGTCCTGCGCGAGCAGGGCATCCGTCCGTATGGCATCATCCGTATCGATTCGGCCTCCAGCTCGGAAACCTGGGCCGAAGACCCGACCAGAAACAACAAACTGATCGTCGAGACCTTCCGGGAAGCCTGCGATGTGGCGGCCGACTACGACGAAAAACTTGCCGCCGAAGGCGAGATCTGCTGGGGCGGTATGCATAGCTGGAAAACCATGGTGGATACCCTGGAAGCCGTCGATCGCCCTAACATCGGCTTCCAGGCCGATATGTCGCATACCCTCTTGTACCTGCTGGGCTACAACAAGCCGGAAGACCGTATCCTTCCCAAAGATTTTGACTGGAACGACCGCGAAACCCTGACCGAAGGTCTGAAAAAAGTAACCAAAGCCCTTCGTCCCTGGACGATTGACTTCCATGTGGCGCAGAACGACGGAACCGTTCATGGCACCGGCTCCCACGATAAAACCGGACGCCACTGCCTGGCTACCGACCCCAATGGCAAACTGGATGTAGCCCAGGACGCCGGTTTCTGGCTTAGGGATGAACAAGGCAACCTCACTAAAGCCTTCAAACACATCTGCTGGGACGGCTGTATGTTCGACAACGCTGTCATGACCAAGCAGCAAACCTGGAACGACATCCTGGCTGTCCTGGTCAAAGTCCGGGAATTACATGGCTGGAAAGAAGCTTAATCAATTTTTTCTACGAATACTGAAATCTGATACCAACGATGAGTAATAAAAAAGAACTAAGCATAGGATTGATCGGATGTGGTTTTATGGGGCGAACCCATTCCAATGGTTATAACCGCCTCCCTAATTTTTTTCCTGACCTGGCGTACAAGCCTGTCTTGAAAGCCGTTTGCGCCCGCACCCCGGACAAGGTACAGGCTTTTGCCGACCAATGGGGCTACGCGTCTACGGAAACGGACTGGAAGGCGCTGATCGCCCGGGATGATATTGATGCCGTTGACATTTGTACGCCCAATGACATGCACGCCGAAATTGCCATAGCGGCAGCGAAAGCCGGTAAAATGATACTCTGCGAAAAGCCGCTTTCCCGCACGCTGGACGAAGGGCAAAAGATGGTAGATGCCGTGGAGAAGGCTGGCGTCAATAATACGGTTTGGTACAACTACCGCCGCGTACCGGCCGTCACTTTAGCCAAACAACTCATAGACGCCGGTAAACTGGGCAAGATTTTTCATTACCGGGCCAACTTCCTGCAAGACTGGACCATCAGCCCCGAACTGCCGCAGGGCGGGGAAGGGCTGTGGCGCCTCGACGTAGACGCAGCAGGCTCAGGCGTGACCGGCGACCTGCTGGCGCATTGCATCGATACGGCCATGTGGCTCAACGGGGGCATCCGGGATGTATCTGCCATGACCGAGACGTTTATTAAAGAACGGGTGCATCAGGCCAGCGGCAAAGTACAAAAAGTAGGCATTGACGATGCCTGTATCTTCCACTGCCACTTCGCTAACGGCTCGCTGGGGCTTTTCGAATCGACCCGTTATGCCCGCGGCCACAAAGCCTTGTATACTTTTGAGATCAACGGAGAACATGCTTCTATCCGCTGGGACCTCCACGATATGAACCGGCTTGAGTACTTTGACTACCGCGACGATTCCATCGTGCGCGGCTGGCGCTCCATTCATGTAACAGACGGCGATCAGCCGTATATGGACAAATGGTGGGTTCCCGGACTGATCATCGGTTACGAACACACGTTTGTACACCAGGCAGCCGATTTTTTCAAAAGCCTGGAAACCGGAGAACCCTGTGCGCCCACCTTCAAAGATGCCCTTCAGACCCAGAAAGTGTGCGAAGCAGTGATCACCTCCGCTCATGACAGAAGCTGGAAAAATACGGATGTTGAATGGCAATAAGCTTTCCTTGAGGATTGAGCGTTAATTGTTGAGTGCGCCCTGCGCCCGGTTGAATATTTT
>JBBSNI010000012.1:0-30963 GCA_038232695.1 Cytophagales bacterium | reverse complement strand
GCCTGCTGCTCCTGCTTGAGCACCAGGGCTGTTTTTGCCATATTGAAGGTTGCCAGTACATCCGTGCTGTCCAGCCTGGCGGCAAACGTAAAGTCTTCCAGCGCCTGCGGATAATTGCCCGTCTGGTAAAGCAGCGCGCCCCGGTTGATATAAATATCTTTTTCATTGGGTTTCAGGCGGATGGCTTGGGTGTAGTCTTCCATCGCCTCCTCGTAATTTTTGATCTCCCGGCGGGCGTTGGCGCGGTTATAATAAGGCTTGTAAGCCGTGCTGTCGAGGTGTATAGCGCGGGTCAGGTCTTCTATGGCAAGCCCGAACTGCTCCTGCTCAAAGTAGCCTACCGCCCGCCCGTTGTAAGAGGCTGCCTGCAAGCTGTCCTGCTCGATGGCTTTGGTGAAAGCGTCAACAGCCTGGGCAAAATTACCTTCATCCAGCTTTTGTTTGCCCTGCGCCGTTAGCTGCTCTACGCTGGGCGTACACGATGCCAGTAGTAACAGGCACAGCAACAAGCCTGTTTTTAAGATATTATACTGTATATTGTTAGCAATCATTCGTTTTCTCTGACAGGTTTTTATCATATTCCTGAAAATCAGGCATATTATAGAAAATTTGATATTTCGGACAAAAGAAGATGTTGCGCGCCTGTTCCCCCGTAAAACACCGCACTAAATAAGTTTATTCCTATAACGCAAAGGTATTTTTCCCGCCTGTGCTTTCTGTAATTTTAAAAAAGACACCGGATGATTTTGACATTACATGCCCCGGACCAGCCCGAATTGGCGATATGGTATATGCTGTTTATCTTGTTGTTCTTTTACATAGAAAAAACGTATGAAAGTCAAACTGGAACATTTTAAGAACCTGGTCGCGGTGGCCGCAGCCGATGGATACCTCAACAGCCGGGAGCGGGAATTTCTGGCAGACCGGGCGCAGGAACTGGGGCTGAGCGAGAAAGAAGTCAAAGCTATCCTGGCTGATGGGGACCAATTGCAATACTTGATCCCCCTGAATACGGAGGAAGTGGAAGATCAAATCAGCGAAGCCGTATTTATGTCTATCATCGATGGAGAGATTGCCGACCAGGAATACAAGCTTTGCCTGAGCCTGGCCGACCGCCTCGGTGTAGAGTCTGTGTACGTAGACCAGATGGTAGCGGCGGTCAAAGCCATGTGGGCAAGGTAAAGCCAAAAATTCTGTCATCGCTATTAGAAGGTAGTCCGCAAGACTACCTTTTTCTTTTGCCACAGCAGGATTTTACATATAGCTTACTACGCTTTCTCCAAACTCAGAACATTTGAGCAGGGTAGCGCCGTCCATCAGCCGTTCAAAGTCATAGGTCACTTTTTTGGCAGCAATAGAGCCTTCTATTCCTTTCCTGACCAGGTGCGCCGCTTCGTGCCAGCCCATATAGTCCAGCATCATGGCTCCGGAAAGGATCAGCGAGCCAGGGTTTACTTTGTCCTGACCGGCGTACTTGGGCGCGGTACCATGCGTAGCCTCGAAGATAGCGTGACCGGACGTATAGTTGATATTAGCACCCGGTGCAATACCAATACCACCGACGATAGCTGCCAGGGCATCAGAAATATAATCGCCATTCAGGTTCAAAGTAGCAATCACAGAATACTCAGCGGGACGCAGCAGGATCTGCTGTAAGAAAGCGTCGGCGATGGCATCTTTGATGATGATCTTGCCGGTCTTTTCGGCTTCTGCCTGAGCATGGTTAGCCGCTTCTTTGCCCTTGTCTTCTGCTATTTTATCGTATTGCGCCCAGGTAAATACCTTGTCGCCATAGTCGCGCGCCGCCACTTCGTAGCCCCATTGCTTGAAAGCGCCTTCGGTAAATTTCATGATATTGCCTTTATGCACCAGCGTAACGGAGGGAAGTTTGAGGTTGATGGCATGTTCGATAGCGGCTTTTACCAGCCTTTCAGTACCTTCTACCGAGACCGGTTTGATGCCGATGGAAGAAGACTCAGGAAAACGGATTTTCTTCACACCCATATCCTGCATCAGAAAAGACTTTACTTTGTCGCACTCGGGCGTTCCGTTCATGTACTCTATACCGGCATAGATGTCTTCGGTATTCTCCCGGAAGATGACCATATCGGTAGCGGCGGGGTCTTTCACCGGCGATGGCGTTCCCTGGTACCAGCGCACCGGTCTGACGCAGGCATACAGGTCGAGTTCCTGCCGCAAAGCTACATTCAGAGAACGGATGCCGCCGCCTACCGGCGTGGTCAAAGGGCCTTTGATGCCTACCAAATAGTCGCGAAAAGCTTGCAGGGTATCTTCCGGCAGCCACTCGCCGTTCCTGTTGTAAGCCTTTTCACCGGCATATACTTCTTTCCAGCTAATTTTCTTATCGCCCTGGTAGGCTTGTTGTATCGCTGCGTCTAAAACTCTCCGCGCGGCAGGCCAGATGTCAATGCCGGTACCGTCGCCCTCGATAAAGGGAATGACAGGCTGGTCAGGCACTTGCAGTTTACCTTCTTGTATAGTAATTTTTTGTTCGCTCATGGATTTTTTGGGTTTATATTGAAATGAATATCTGAAGTTTCCATATGCAAAATTAACAACTTAAAGTCAAATAATGTTACTCCCACACCAAGTACTTACCCACAACAATTGATGCCCTCAGACAACATTGCCATTTTCTGGTTCCGGCGCGATCTGCGGTTTGAAGACAACCGCGGGCTGTACCATGCCTTGCAGGGCGACCTGCCGGTGCTGCCTTTGTTTATCTTTGATACCCACATTCTGGACGATCTGGAAGAAAGACACGACGCCCGCGTGATGTTTCTGCACGATACGGTCAGTGCGATGCGTCGGCGGCTCCAGGACAAAGGCTCTTCTGTGCTCGTCAAACATGGCAAGCCTCAGGAGATGTGGAAAGAAATCCTGAAAGAATTCGCCGTGCGGGCAGTGTATACCAACCATGATTATGAGCCTTATGCCAAAGAGCGGGATGAAGGGGTGCGCCAACTGCTTTCTAAAGGCGGCATTCCGTTGCATACTTTCAAAGATCAGGTGATTTTTGAGAAAGATGAGGTGCTGTCTAAGTCGGGAAGTTATTACAAAGTATTTACGCCGTACAAAAAAGCCTGGCTCCGGCAGTTGGAAGATGAGATGCTGGAATCTTATACTTCCGGCTTATCTTTTAGCAACTGGTACCAAACCAAACCCCTGCCGATGCCTTCCCTGCAAGATTTAGGTTTTCAGCGGGCAACTATCGAGATTCCGCCCAACCGTATCGATGCGGAAGTTATCAAGCATTACCAGGAAAAAAGAAACTATCCGGCGCAGGACGGCACTACCCGCCTGGGCGTACACCTGCGGCGCTGAGCATCCGCAAGCTGGCCCGCCAGGCCCGGAAGATCAACGATACCTACCTGAATGAACTGATCTGGCGCGAGTTTTATATGCAGATTTTGTATCACAACCCGCAGGTGGTAGATGCTTCTTTCAAGCCGGCTTATGATGACATCCCGTGGCGCAACCGTGAGGAGGAATTTCAGCGCTGGTGCGAAGGCACGACCGGCTTTCCGATGGTAGATGCCGGGATGCGTGAACTCAACGAGAACGGCTACATGCACAACCGCGTGCGCATGATCACAGCCAGCTTCCTGACCAAGGACCTGCTGATCGACTGGCGATGGGGAGAAGCTTATTTTGGCAGAAAACTGCTGGACTACGAACTGGCCAACAACAACGGCGGCTGGCAGTGGGCCGCTGGGAGCGGTGTAGACGCACAGCCTTTCTTTAGGATTTTCAATCCCAAAGCCCAGGCCAAGAAATTTGACGGCAGCCAGGAATACATCAAAAAATGGATACCTGAGTACGGCACCGACCAGTATCCCAAGCCTATGCTCGACCACCAAGAAGCCCGCGAAAATACGATCAGGGTATACAAAAAGGCGATGAACCGCTAACTGCTACAGCAGCTTAGCCAGTTTGCTTTCGGTAAGCGGCTTGAATACATACTCTGATACGGAAGAAAGCTTCAGGGCTCTTTCGCGGTCCCGCTCGCTGACCGAACTGCTCAACATACTGATCTTGGTATCCTGATGAGTGGCCCAGAACATGGCTTCATAACGTTCGATAAATTCAAACCCGTCCATCTCCGGCATGTTAATATCTACAAAGATCAGGTTGGGAAAATTCTTTTTGTCTATATCTCTCAAATATTCCAGCGCATCCCAGCCGTTGTCTTTAATGGTGTAGGTTTCAATAAAACCTACTCTTTTTAAAATAGCGTCTACTGTAAAGTTGTTGATCTCATCGTCATCAATCAGTAAAATCTTTGCCATAACCAGTCAATATGCTATAAGTTCACAATAAAAAATAGTTCCTTCTCCGGGTTCGCTCTCCACACGGATCGTCCCCTCGTTTTTTTCAATCATACTTTTGATCAGATACAGCCCGATGCCGGAGCCGGCTGCCTGATCGGAGAAACGCTTAAACGGCTGAAACAGCAGATGACCATACCGTTTCATGTTCATACCAATGCCATTGTCCTGCACCCGCAGCGTCACCCGGTTGCCATGTTTTCTGGTATTGATCAGCAGCTTTAGCGCCCGGTTGGGGTCTTTGTATTTGATAGCGTTGGTCACCAGGTTTCGGAGAATGCTCTGCAGGTAGGGCTTGATATAAACAATTTCAGGAGCATTATCAAACTGGGCTATTACCTGCTCGTGTTTTTGGAGGATGCAGTCTTCCAGCACCATGTCGAGTATTTGCCGGAATTGAAGGCGTTCTGCATTCACCTGATCGCTGCTTTGTAAAGCTACAATACCCATCAGTCCGTCGATGGTATTTTCCAGCCGGTGGGTAGAAGCTTCCAGTGCTTTCAGGTATTTCTCCTTCATGCTTTCGTCTTCTTCTATGTGCATCAGCCGGTGCAGCGCTTTCATATTTTGTACCGGCGATCTGAGGTCATGCGAGGCAGCATACACAAAAGTATCCAGCGTATCGTTGGTGCTTTCCAGGGCTTCTTTTTCGGCCAGCAAGCTTTCATTGCTTACCAGGAGTTCCTGTTCCTGCTGTTTCAACTCTTTGTTCAGCTTGAACAATTGCCGGTTCAGAAGCTCCATATTTACCAGGGTTTTCTGATTTTTTACATCCCCTTGATGGATCAGCTTCGAATTTTGATAAACAATGCTGGTGATGATGATAGAACAGAGAAAGACCAGGATAATAAAACCCACCTCTATACTAAAGAAATGAAGCCGGACCATCAACAGCAGTAACAGTCCTAATACAACGGGAATACATAGCCCGACTGGCAGCAAGGTGCGTGCCTGTTTGCCTCCCAGGCTGTAGGCGGCGATCAGATCAAGTACAGTGTTGTTGCCGATCGAAAGAAAAGCGCCGGCAAAAAGCAGGATAAAGGTAACCGCAGTTTGAGGCGCCATGGTAGAGAAGGGCAGCAGGCTGTACATAGCCTGGTAATCCAGGATATAGCCTGTGATGGCCAGCAAGCTCACCGCCGTGCCCAAAAAGATCAAAACAAGATTAATGTTGTAAGCGTACCGGTACCGGGAAGTCCGGTTGAGCAGCACAGCTGACAGCAGGCAAAATAATAAGCCGCTGGCCATCGACATTTTGATGGACAAATCTATCTCTTCGGTAATCCAGCGGTTGTACAGAAAATATTTGAACATATTAAGCAGCCCTACCACAAACACACCTGCCATCGCTACCCTGAGCAAAATGCGCAAGACAGAAAACCTTTGTCCAAAGGAAGCTATAGACAGTCCACAGATAACAAAACACCAGGCCGCCATAGTCTGCATGGGGCGTAGCTGGGGGGAAAAACGCTGGAAAAAGGCTATATCCTGCCACCAACCCATCAACACCAGCGCACCAATGGTTACGCTCAGATACCCCAGTGATCTACTTATTTTCTTAAAATGGACAATCATACAGTAAACTTGCAACTTGTAATTGAAAAATGCAGGGTATAGTTGCCCTTTACACTATTTCAGATGTGTTTTTTACGTAATATTACGCGGTTTATATTTTAATAATCCATACAATTCTTTAATCTTCCTGAAAACATTACAAATAATAGCTATTTTCAGGAAAATTGATTATGATATGCTTGAGTACATGCAGCTACTACTTGTATTTTTTATATTTTACCTGATTTTATATGATTTTTCTTTTCCGATGCATATATCTTACGAATATTGCTCTTCTATTTTCTGAAAAAATGCTACATGAAAAAAATTACCCTGAATTTTGTAAACTTGCTGCTGCTAAGCCTAACGCTTTGCAGCCCCAAAGAAATACACGATATGGATGCCAAACTTATTCTTGATACGAAAGCCCAGTTAGGCGAAGGCCCTATCTGGAATCCGGAAACCAACCAGCTTTATTTTATAGATATTGAAGCCCGTCAGCTTCATATTTACACACCGGAAGTAGACGAACTGCGCAGCTTTCCTACCGGAGAACGTATTGGTACGGTAGTGCCTATAGAAAGCGGCGGCGCGCTGGTTGCCCTGCAAAATGGTATCCATAGCATAGACCTGGTCAGTGGCAACCTGACCCTGATCACCAACCCGCTCGACACACTCAAGGATATTCGCTTCAACGATGGTAAGTGCGATCCGGTAGGTAGGTTCTGGGTAGGCACTATGCACTTAGACGCTAAAAAAGGAGCCGCTTCTCTTTATGTAATGAACGACAAACACCAAGTCAGAAAAGTGCTCGACGATGTGACAATCTCCAACGGCATTGCCTGGTCGCTGGACCAGCAGACGATGTACTATATCGATACGCCTACCGGCCAGGTCAAAGCGTTTGACTACGACGTGGCTACCGGTGAAATTTCCGCTCCGCGCATCGCCATCACCATTCCGGACGGTATGGGCAGCCCCGATGGTATGACCATCGACGAGGAAGGCATGTTGTGGATCGGCTTATGGGGCGGCGCTGCTGTAGGGC
Source organism: Cytophagales bacterium (assembly GCA_038232695.1). Classification (GTDB taxonomy): domain Bacteria; phylum Bacteroidota; class Bacteroidia; order Cytophagales; family Cyclobacteriaceae; genus JAJNNC01. The sequence continues at coordinate 24,012 of JBBSNI010000012.1, read as the reverse complement.
GCTTCAACCCGGAAGATGGCGAACTGTTGCAAAAGATTGAGGTGCCTGCCCTCAACGTAACGGCCTGTGCTTTCGGAGGCGAACGGCTGGAAACTTTATACATCACCACCGCCAGCAACGACATGAACGAAGAGCAGCGTAAAAAATACCCACACGCAGGCGGCTTGTTTGCCATTGATCCCGGCGTCAAGGGGGTGCGAGCTAATTTCTACAAGTATAACCCATGAGGAGGCTGCTTCACGGGTGTGCGTCTGGCTTCCTATTGCTTTATGTTTTCGTTCTGCCTATGGTCGCAGCTGCCCAGCCCTTTCCTGCCAGTGTCTTCGCCCGGGATTTTTTACCTGTCTGGGAGCGCGCCCAGGCTTACACGCTGGCGGTAGCAGAAGCTATGCCCGAAGATAAATATACCTATCAGCCCACGCCGGAAACCTTCTCCTTTGGAGCACAATTGATGCACATCGCCGCTAACCTGCAATGGCTGAATGCCACCTATATCTTGAAGAAACCGCTGGCATCGGTAGATGCTGAAGCATCGGGAAAAACCAAGGCAGAGATCGTTGATCATTTGAAAAATGTGTTTGAAAGCGTGACACAATCTATGCTGAATCTTTCAGAGAAAGCCGAAGAAGACACGCTCATTTTTTTTGATAACACAGTGGTCAACAAAAGGAGAGTTTTTTTGCTGATGCGCGACCATATGACCCACCATCGGGCGCAGATGATTCTTTACCTGCGGATGAATGGTATTGAACCGCCAAAATATGTAGGATGGTGATGCGTTTTGATTGTTGGGCGACATACTGAAAAAAGCCCAACGTGCAAATAGGCTCTTTTGCTTACCCCAGCACAAGAGCTAATGCTTCGCAAGCAAAAGAGCCTATTTTAGCCTTCCCTCCGACTGTAAATAACTTTGATCTAATAAGCTTGCATATCAAATGAGGATTTGACAAATTTGTCAAGAATAATTTTTACAGACAATTATGGAAAGCTTTGGGGAGTACATACGAAAAATAAGAGCGGCAAAAAAAATGCCTCTGCGAAAGTTAGCTGCCTATTTGGATATTGACCAGTCCACTTTGAGCAAAATTGAAAGAAACGAGAGACAACCATCAAAAGAAATGGTGCCAATCTTAGCCAATGTTTTCAACTTAGACGCCCAAGAACTTAAAATAAAATTTCTGAGCCACAGAATAACCTACGAATTATCAGGAGAAGAATTGGGATTAGAAGCTTTGAAAGTCGCTGAACAGCATATGGAATATCAAAGAAAACACACACAAAAGACATGAACTTAATTCAAGACAAATTAGATGTTCGAGTAAAGAAAAGAGCTAATTTATTCAATTGGAGAGGACAATTTACGCCAGAATTTGTCGAGTACATACTCAGCTCTTCAAATTTGCAATCAAATGCCTTAATTGCTGACCCCTTTGCAGGAAGTGGTACAGTCCTTATTGAATCTGCAATAAAAGGTTATTCAAGCGTTGGTTTTGAAATCAATCCAGCAGCCTATCAAATGGCCTGTTTTTATAAATACTCGAACCTGAATATAGCTGAAAGACATGAATTACTTTTTACTATTGAGAATAACCTTGTACCAATACTCTCAAATTTGAATGGGCAGACTGTATATAATGATTCTAAAGACTACAGATCAGCCTACTGAACGAGTATAAAGATTTTTTAGAGGTCGATTTAATTGCAAAAAAAGGAAGCCCTTTTATCAAGAGGCAAAAAGGTCAATTAAAGCTTGATAATAGTATCATTGAAGAATTTCTCATACACTTGGTTTGTGATGATATTTTAAAAGGGTTGCCTAAAGGGATTGAAACTGGGAGTCAAACTGCATTTATGTCTTTATCTTTTAGACCAAGCAAAATTGAGGGATTGGCCAAGCAACCAGATATCGTTCTGAAACAGAAAGATCAGGACTTCACAATTGGCAAAAGTATCTTTTACCAATTTTCACCAGATGAAAAATTTGACAAAAAAGTAACAGCAAATGGGAAGATATTCCTTGCAGTGCTTGCCGCAGAAGTCAAGGTAAACTATGATAAAACGATGTTTCAGGAATGTGCGGGTACGGCATCGAGGCTAAAACAAGGCTGTCCATTGTCTAAATATTATGCTTTGGTGGAATATCTTGATATGCAACCTGAAGATGTTCGATTGACCGATATTGATAATGTTTTCCTGTTAAGGAAAGCAAAAAGATTACCTTTCGAAAAACGGAGTATTTACGAAGAGGTAAGGGCGCAACATAGGGACTTTCCTATTAGTTCTGCTGTGATGAAAAGGTTTGTGAAAGAAATGCAAGACTTTATTTCATCGACTTGGTATGACCCTGATCAAGCATTAAAAAGAGGATCTTTTTCATAATAGTCCCGTAACGGCAATCCCGAACTTGTCCTTTGGAATGGCATATGTTGCTGTGATGATGTCGGATTACAAACGCATCGGCGTCTGATCTGCCTTCGGATTGCAAATTCGAAAGAGCGAAAAGGACCCCTTTCCGTAATCATTTTAAACTTATTGGCAGAAAACGGCCGTATGTATGGCTATGAAATTTTTCAGCGCGTGAAAGAACGCTCGGATGAAAAGATTTAGTTTAAAGCAACATGAATTTAACGGCGGAACAAGAGAACATCGTACGCGATTTCGTTGATGCCCAAGGATTAAAAATGCAGTCGTTTAGGATTAGCTGGTTTATTTCAAATAAATCATTTACAAGGTGCTGACTTGCTATTATTCCTGGGAGCCGTTGTGTTTGCTGCCGGCTATCTTCCGTTCTTCTTTTTTGCGATGTACAAGAAATCCGTTTCTTAATAATGACCACCAAAAGCGAACCCTTTATTACTCAGACAAGAAAGTAGGTGTTCTAATTGTGGTAGCTATCATTTGCGTAAATAGCCATAAAACAGATCATAGCCTATTGTCAAAGCGCCCGAAAAAAATGTTCCAATGTTTCGCCGCTTTCGTCTACCAGCTTTAGCCGGTGTTTGCCCCGGGCAGGTTGTAAACTTAGCTGGTGCTGCTGCCGCGTCTCCCCGATATATTGCCCGTCCAGATGCCAGAATATCTTTTTTTCGGGATGGCGATGCGCTACCTCAAAGATGACCTTCCCGGTACGTCCATCCAGTTCTTTCGGCACAAAAACCCCGGCGTTTCTTTTAGGATAGATCATCTGCATCATGGCGACGGCTCCTGTGGCAGGGCGGCAGTCGGGGCGGAACGGCGGGAGTTCCCGGTAAGCGGGGTGCTGCTGGCGATAGTACCATTCCTGCACCGCTGGCAGTACAAACCAACTCCGGTGCTGCATCCGGCTGACCGGCTCACAGTCGCTATCTACCTGAAAGGTGCCGCTGGCCTCCAGGTGTATGCGCTGATGAAACGTACAGACCGGCGAAGCCGCTCCCGCCCGGGGGACAGCCATCCTGACGGTATCCTCACAGTGGAGCGAAGCGCGAAACCCGCTTTCCCTGCTTACTGATACGGCTGTCAGATCGCTTGCCGGATAATTGAACCAACCAGAGGCGGGCATCAGCTTAACAACATCAAACAGGAGCGGCGCTGCCGCCGACAGTCCGGTCAGGTGCGGACGCCCTTCCCCATCGGCATTGCCTACCCATACGCCAATGACATAATCCGGCGTGAGCCCGATCGCCCAAGCATCGCGGAAGCCGAAACTGGTGCCTGTCTTCCAGGCTATTTTGTGAGAAGAATGATAGTATTCCCAACCCGCTTCGTTGTCGGGACGTCGGACTTTTGCCATTGCTTCCAGGGTATACCACATAGCGCCGGCACTGAAAAAACTATGCGGAAATACATGCTTTTTCTCTTGTTCTCTTGGTCTGTAAGTGGGTGGAAAATAATCTTCGTCGGCATATCGCCTTGGTTCGGGATACTGGAAATAATGATTCATGCTTCGTCCCAGGCTGGCATACATGCCGGTCAGGTCCCAAAGCGTTCCTTCAGCGCCGCCCAGGATCAGCGACAAGCCATAGTGACCGGGTGGCTGATACAAAGTCGTCATTCCCGTCTTTTGCAACAAGTTATGAAACTTTTCCAAACCATAATCGCTGAGCATATGCACAGCAGGCACATTTAATGAGCGCGAAACCACTTCGTCGGCAGGGACCGCCCCATCGTAGCCTTCGTTGAAATTTTTAGGGGCAAAACCCTGGATAAAAGTAGGCACATCCGGCACCAGCGCATACGGCAGCAGGCTTCCTTCTGTGAGCATAGCAGCATACAAGAAAGGCTTCAGTACACTGCCCGTACTTCTCGGGGCGGTGATGATATCTACTGAAGCATTATGGGCTTTGTCCTCTGGGGTATTCCCTACGTAAGCCATCACTTCGCCGGTTTCTACTTTCAGTACCAGCGCAGCGGCATTATGGATACCGTTGCCTCTCAGGCGTTGATGATGTTGCTCCACGATCTGCGTGGCTTGCTGTTGCAAGGATAGGTCAAGCGTCGAGCGAACTCTCTGTCCGGTAAGACCTTCCTGATGTAGGCGCGTAAGCAAATGAGGCGCCCGCGCAGGCAGCGGCAGGGGCTTGCCAGGCAAGGGTTCAGTTTGCGCCAGCACACAGTCCAGCGAATCTATGATGTTTCGTTCATACAGTTTGTGCAGCAGGCGGTTCCGCTTGCGCAGTAGTTGCTGCTGATTGCGCCCCGGATAGATCAGCGCAGGGCTGTTGGGCAAGACCGCCAGCGTGGCTGCTTCTCCCCAGGAAAGCTGCCCGGCACTACGCCCATAGTAACGCCAGGCGGCCGCTTCCAGCCCTACGACATTGCCGCCAAAGGGGGCATGGGCCGCATAAAGGTTTAAAATTTCCTGTTTAGAAAGTGAAAGCTCCAGGCGGGTAGCCACCACGATTTCTATGAGCTTTTCCCAAACCGTGCGTGGCTGGTGGCGCGAGAGGCGGATGAGTTGCATCGTCAGCGTACTGCCGCCACTAACAATATAGCCTGCCCGTCCGTTTTGCCAGGCAGCCCGAAGCAGGGAGAAAGGATTAAAGCCCGGGTGCCGGTAAAAATACTCATCTTCAAAAAGCAGGAGGCTATGGGCAAACTTTTCGGGCACGGAATCAGTCTGTGGAAAACGCCACTGTCCGTCGGGGGCGATGCTGGCGCTCAGCAGATACCCGTGTTGGTCTTCCAATACCGTCGCGTAGCTTGTTTGGAACAAAGTCGAAGGCAGGCAGAAGTAATAGACTGTACTAAGCAAAAAGCATAGAAGAATGGCTATAGTCCACTTCGTTTTCATGCGTAAACCTTGATATTTTTTATCGGTAATACAAGTTAAAAAATACGTTTGATTTTTAATATAAGTAGGCTTTTTGAAAAACCAAAAAGCCGTTGCTATTAACTGATCAAAAGTTAGATTTGCCAGATGAAAGATAAATTTGTGTCTATCTTATCTGACTACGGATTTAAGGTGGCTTTTGCAGACGAAAAAGATACCTTGTTTCTAAGAAAATCATTGCAAGCTTTGATTCAATTGCCAAGGCCTATCAAAGAAGTGCATTTTGTCAGAAACGAATTTTCTGGAATAACAGAAGAGCGCCGGGGTGGTTTGTATGACTTGATCTGTGAGGATGAGCATGGAGATACCTTCATTGTAGAGATGCAGTTAGGGTATTACAAACACTACATGCAGCGGGCTAAATTTTATGCTTTCCAAAAATTCAACACCATCGTAGAAAAAGGGAAGTTTTTTTTTGATGATCTGAGCAAAATCTATTGTATTGGTCTTTTGGCAAAAAGTATCTTTTCGTCAGAACAATATTACCATTACGGAACATTAACGAACCAGGTAGGTGAAGTAATGGATACCCAAATGGTGCATATTATCGTAGAAATCAGTAAATTTAACAAGTCAATAAACGAAGTGGAAACTGATCTGGATAAACTGCTATACACTATGAAAAATTTAGAAGAAGAAATAGATTTAGAACCCGCTCCGCCATTCTACTCAGAAGAGTGGATTGATAAAGCCATTGAGAAGCTAAAAAAAAGCAACATGACTTCCGAGCAGAGAATGTGGTATCAAATTACCGTCGCGCGAAATGTCTCTGTGATGCAAATGAATGAAGAAGAAAAGCGGAGATCTATCGAGGAAGAAGTAGACAAAATAGTTGAAAAGGAAAAACGCAAACTTATCCAAAAAGCAAAACGTGAACTCGCTGAAAAGGCAGAACAGGAAAAGCGTAAACTTGCTGAGAAAGCAGAACGGGAGAAGATTAAAGCTCTTGAAGAAGAAAAAATACAGATGGCCAAAAATCTGAAAGCGAGCGGTGTGGCTACAGAAATCATTGCCCGTTCGCTTAACTTACTTCCGGAAACGATAGAGAAGCTGTAACCTCCTGTGTCTGCCAAAGCCATCCTTAAACAATACTGGGGCTACGACGCCTTCAGACCGCTACAGGAAGAGATCATTGATGCGGTCCTCAACGGTCATGACACCCTTGCGCTGCTGCCTACCGGCGGGGGCAAAAGCATCTGCTTTCAGGTGCCTGCCCTGCTGCAACCCGGTATCTGCATCGTCATCTCTCCGCTGATCGCGCTGATGAAAGACCAAGTGATGCAGCTCAAAAAAAGAAATATTCCGGCCGTAGCCCTCTATTCGGGCATGAGCCAGCGCGAAATTGACTTTAACCTGGACAATTGCGTGTATGGCAATATCAAATTTTTATACGTATCGCCGGAGCGGCTCCAGACGGAGATCATGATAGAGCGCACCAAACGGATGCAGGTATCGTTGCTGGCTATCGATGAGGCGCATTGTATCTCGCAGTGGGGCTACGACTTTCGGCCGCCCTACCTGGAAATCGCTACGTTCCGGGCCCTCATCCCGGAGGTCAGCGTGATCGCGCTCACGGCTACGGCGACCGTGCGGGTCAGGCAGGACATTCAGGATAAGTTAGCCTTCCGCAACAGCCGGGTCTTTCAACAGAGCTTTGCGCGGGATAACCTGTCTTATTCAGCTTTTTATGAAGAAGACAAAGAAAAGAAGCTGCTCCGGATGCTCCAGAACGTACCTGGCACCGCCGTAGTCTATGTACGCAGCCGCAAGCGGGCGCAAGCAGTGGCCAAAAAGCTGAAAGGCAAAGAGATCAGTGCCGAGTATTATCATGCCGGTCTCAACACTGAGGAAAGAGATGCGCGCCAAGATGCCTGGATCCGCAGCCAGGTACGTGTTATCGTAGCCACCAACGCCTTCGGCATGGGCATTGACAAACCGGACGTACGCCTGGTGGTGCACCTGGATCTGCCCGACAACCTGGAAGCGTATTACCAGGAAGCGGGCCGCGCCGGTCGCGACGGCCAAAAAGCATATGCTGCTGTCCTTTATGATGCCAATGATATCGAAAACCTGAGGAACCGGGTGGAAGTTTCGCATCCACCTTTAGCCTACCTTAAAAAGGTGTACCAAAGCCTTGCAAACTACCTGCGGATCGCTGTCGGCAGCAGTATGCTGGCCAGCTACGACTTTGACCTGGACGATTTTACCCAATCGTTTGAACTGCATCCCATACAAACGTATTATGCCCTGAAAAGGCTGGAAGAAGAAGGGCTTATTCAACTCAATGAGGATTTTTACAACCCTTCTAAAATTCATACCCGGCTGGATCATGCGGGGTTGTATAAATTTCAGATTGCCCAGGTGATGCTGGAACCTCTCGTCAAAGCCTTGCTCAGGCAGTATGGCGGCGAGCAGTTCTCCAATTATGTACAGATCAGCGAGAGCCGCCTGGCAAAACTGCTGAACACCTCGGTACACGATGTGATGAAGAAGTTAAAGCAACTGCATGAGATGGAGGTTATCTTCTACGAAAAGAGAAACGACACCGCCCAACTGGTCTTTGTGACGCCCCGTTATGATGCTGACAAACTGCCCATCCGGGAAAAACAACTCCTTCAAAAAAAAGAGCAGTACAGTGAACGGGTAGAGGCAGTGATCCATTATGCCCAACACAGTCTGCGATGCCGTACACAGTTGCTGCTGGCTTATTTTGGAGAGACAGACTATGGTGATTGCGGAATATGCGACAACTGCATTCAGAAGAAAAAAGACCGGAGAAACGCCGGACAGTTGAATCAAAGTACCTATGAAGCGCAGCGAAAACTGGTACTTGCCTATCTTGACCAAAATCCCACGCCTCCTGACAAACTCATCCGCCAGCTAAAACCCGCCAACGAAAAACAGTTTACCGAAGTACTGAGAACGCTCCTGGATCAGGGCGAACTCTCTTACGATGCTCTGGGTCGTCTGACGGTAAGCTAACGTTTACCTGACAAAAGCATCGTTGATGTCGACCAGGTCCAGGTAAGGCTTGAGGCACTTGGTGGTGGTGAAAGGAATAATGTTGGACACCTTACTCTTTCTGGTATCAAACCATATCTCGGCGTAAAATTTACCAGTATAGTATAAAAATACCTTCCTTCCGGCGAAATAACGACTGCACAGCAACATCCCGTTGCCCAGCACATACTGGGTTCTTTCTTCCAGTGAGAGTCTATGAAAAGAATATAGATTGTCCATAACGGTATATAATTATAATATTTCTATGCAAAATAGTACATATGTATGTTATTGCCTAATTTATACATCTTTTTTATTTATAAAACTTCAAAATTTTAATTATTCTTAATTTTAGCGTCACTCTGTTGCCAATTATCTAACGAAAAAAGTATTTTTTATGATTTGAATATAATTGATCGCAATTGGATTTGTCATGCTAACTAAAAATTAAAATCAAATATTACTCATTTTGTTCTGTAGATGGGTAAGTAATTAAGCTGACAATGTAACCTGTCAGCAGGGCTAAAACAAATGCAGGCAACAACTCAGCGATGTTTTGAAAGTAAACGCCTACCCCCGGCAGGTGTGGGGCTGCAAATTTGAAGAAAGGCACACCTGCCAGCCCTGCAAGCATAGAAGCCACAGCACCCTTGTCCGTATATTTTTTCCAATACAAAGACAAGAGCATAACCGGGCAGAAAGTAGCCGCTATGCCGGACCAGCCAAAAATAACAAACCAGAAAATAGTCCGCTGCGGCGACAAAAGCGCTACCGAAAGGGCTAACACCAGCGCCAAAACAGACAATACCACCGTAACTACCTTAGACATACCCGCTAACTGGCGGTTGCTGGTTTGTGGATGAAAAATCTTCTGATAAAAATCCCGGGTAACCGCGCTGGAAGCTACCACCAGCAGCGAATCTATGGTAGACATAATGGCTGCCAGCACCGCCGCAATGTATAGCCCGCTCAATGTAGCAGGAAGGAGTTGGTCCGCCAGCAAGATCAGTACATCCTGCCCTCCATTGCCCAACACACTGGTAACTGCGTCCGCAGAAGTAGTAAGCAGCACCCGCCCCAGTATCCCAATAGCTACCGCCGAGCCATTCATCAGCAGCGTCAGCGTGATGGCTACCCACTTGCCTTTGCGAAGCTCTTCCGTACTGCGCACCGACATATAGCGTACAAAAAGCTGGGGAGAGCCCAGATAACCCAGCCCGATCATCAGAAAGCCTATGGCACGGGTCAGGTTGAAAAGCGTAAAGCCGCCACTGCCCCAAAGGTTGATCAGCCCCGGATCGATGCGCTCTAACTGAGGCATGACCCCGGCAGCCTCGGTAACGGTAAGCCAGGCTACCAGCGGCAAAGCCACCAGCCCTGCCAGCATCAGTACGCCCTGGAAAACATCGGACCAGGCGACGGCAATAAAGCCGCCAAAGGACATATATAGCACTACAATCAGAAAGCCTACAATGGCGCCTGTGAAGTAGTTCCATCCTAAGAAAGCCTCAAAAGCTGTCCCGGTAGCATCAATCTGGGCGCTGACATAAATAATTACAAAAACGCACAAGACGGCTGCCGAAACGGCGCGTAGCAGGTGCGACCTGGCGCGGAGCCTGCTCACCAGGTAGTCGGGTATGGTGATGGAGTCCAGCGCATCGGATTGGCGTTTGAAAGGTTCGGCCATAAAAAACCAGGCGATAAATTCCCCTGCAAACGTGCCCAGCACCATCCAAAAGGCACTGACACCCAATACAGCGCCCATACCTGTCAAACCCAGCAGTACCCAGGCAGAAGCGCCGGTCGCCCTGGAAGAAAAGGCGGCTACCCAGTAGCCCAGTCTTTTGCCGCCTACATAATAGTCTTTGATGTCTTTGATCTTGCCGGCCGCCAGGTAGCCAATGAGGAAGAGACTAACAAAGTAAAGAAAAAGAATGACGTACCGGGAGGTCATGGGAAGGTGATAGTGTGCGAAGGTGTTAAAGTGTTAGAGTGCGCGTGTGTTAGGGTATTAAAGCATTTATACCTAACTCTACTTGTCAATTCATGTGTAAAAGGTAAAGTCTACAGTTAAAAATAGCAAAGTGACAAAGTAGAGCTAAATACCTTAACACCTTCGCACTTTAACACCCTAAGTTCAGCGTATTTCTTTCATTGCCCGTTTGGCTTCTCCGTGGGCTTGTTTTTCTGTCTGGGACCGCCTTGGGTTCAAATCCATTGCTTTTTTGTAGAACAGGACGGCTTGCTCCGGGTCGTTGTGCCGGCGGTAGGCAGCGGCCAGCTTCTGATAAGCCATCCAATTGGGGTTCAGCCTGGCATTCAAGGTTAGGATAGCTATGGCTTCTGCCGTTTCGTTTTTATCCACCAACGTGGCGCCTACCTGCTCCAGGTCTTCCTGCACGTGCTTGAATTCATAAGGAAAAGACTTTTTCAGATAATCAAAGTGCTGCATGGCGGCATCAATACCCCTGGACTCTATCACGCGCAGCAACTCGGGCGCCAGCGACCGCTCCGGGATTTGGTACGGCAGTCCGTACAATACATTTTTTACCTGCTGGGCAATGTCGTTCATACGTGCTGTACTCACATTGCCCGTATTGCTGAGCATGATCACCGTATGCTGCTCTTCTACAAAGCGGGCAAAGAAGCAGCTAAACCCTTTGATGTGCCCGCTGTGAAATACAATAGGTGTAGTCTTCTTGTTTTTCAGCCCCACATCAGCTACGCCCATCCCAAAGCCGTAGCTGTTGGCATACGGGGGGATCCAGGTAGCGCTGGGCTCTGAATAGGCTGTTTGCATGGCCTGTATGGTTTTTTTAGAAACCAGTTTGTCCGAGTAAAGTACCCGATCCCAGGCAAAAAGATCATCTACGGTAGCATACAAGTTGCCCGCGCCCTGGAGGTTTTGCATATACATGACAGCCGCATTGGTAAAGCCCTCTCCCTGCTCTTCATAGCCATACGCTCTTTTGTAGAGCACCGTATCGCGATGGTCTGCCGCTGTGTTTTGCAGCCCCAGGGGACGAAGGATTTTTTCTGCCAGCACCGTATCGTAATCTTTGCCCGTCACTTTTTCTATGATCATGCTCAGCAGGAAATAGCCGGTGTTGTTGTACTGATAACGGCTTCCGGGTCTGAACTCCAGATCATTACTGCAAAACTTTTGTACCATCTGCGCTTTGGTATAATGGTTTTGCAAAGAATCGGACCATACATACGGCAGGCTGGTATAGTTAGGAATGCCTGAGCGGTGGGTGAGCAGTTGACGCACCGTAACTTGCCTGCCTATATCCTGCCGGTATTCAGGGTAATATGCCGACAGGGTACTGTCGATATGAATTTTACCTTCTTCTACCAACTGCATGATGAGCATGGCGGTAAACTGTTTGCTCAAAGAAGCGATGTTGAATTTAGCGTCAGGTTGGTTAGCCACGTTCCACTCCCGGTTGGCCAGCCCGAAAGCTTGGCGGTAAATCACCTGTCCGGCTTCGGCTACCAGCACGGCGCCCTGAAAATTCTCGTATTCATGGTACTTGCGGAATATCTGGTCGATAACTTCCGTCTTGGATTGCGCAGAAGTTTCTTGAAAAAACAGTAATAAGAGTAAAACAATAAGAAAAAGTCTGTTATTAAAATAAGCCATTATGGATTTCGTCGTGGGTTGTGCGATGAGGCTAAAATAAAAATCTTTTTTTGTAAAAGCTGTGATTTGTTGTAAAACCTTCTGTTGTTCCTGCAAGCGACTTTGCTCTTCAGCTTTGAGAGGAGCAACATCCTGGGTTTTACAACGAATTATAGTAGCTTTGTTGTGGATGAAAAACACAACCTTTTAACTTCAATTTCCTGAACATGACACAGATCACTACCTTATTCTTCGATGTGGGCGGCGTTTGCCTGACCAACGGCTGGGATCATATCTCACGCGAGCAAGCTGCCCGGCATTTCTCTTATGATTACGACGAAAGCGAAGAACACCATCAAAGCATAGCAGAGGATTTTGAGTGCGGACGTTTGTCTATAGAAGACTACGTAAAGAAAGTGGTTTTCTTTAAGCAGCGGTCTTTTACAGCCGAAGATTTTATGGGCTTCATGAAAAGCCAGTCTAAACCTCATGAGAGCAGCCTTCAGGTACTGGAAACCCTTTCGCAGCAAAAAAAATATTCCTTAGCTACGGTCAATAACGAATCGCTGGCGCTGAACCTGTACCGGATCCGGACGTTCCACCTCGACCGTTATTTTACTGCTTTTTTCAGTTCCTGCTTTATGGGTGTAAAAAAGCCCGAATGCGAAATTTTCCAGAAAGCCCTCTGGATCACCCAGCGCAAAGGTGAAGAATGTCTGTTTATCGATGACCGCGAAGAAAACATAGCGGCAGCCCGCACCTGCGGCCTCCAGGCTGTGTACCTGCCAGACCCGAAAGCCTTGGAAAAAACATTGCAGGAAAAAGGGATTCTGCTGTAATAGTGTATTCTCTATCAGAATGCTATCAGGCAGGAAAGCCATAAGCCATCTCGTATGGACAAACCTACCATCTTAAAGCTGCAACTGCCTACCGACCCGCGCTGGGTGCGCATGGTAGACGAAAACCTGGAAGAGATCCTCACAGACCATGCCTACTGCGAGCAGAAAGCGGCTTCTTCCTGTATCTCGCTGATCGTACAGTTTGCCGACCGCCCGCAGCTTGTCGACATGCTCACGCCCATCGTAGCCGAAGAGTGGGAACACTTCCGGCGAGTGCTGCACCTGATCCGTCAATACGGCTTTCGCCTGGGCAAAAATCGCTCTGATGAATATGCCGTCCAACTGAGCCGGTTGGAGCGCAAGGGCGGACGCATCGAGCGGCAACTGATGGACAAGCTGCTCATCAATGCCCTGATCGAGGCGCGCAGTTGCGAGCGTTTTAAGATACTCTGGAAAAACCTGCACAACGAAGAACTCAAAAAGTTCTACTATGAACTGATGGCTTCCGAAGCAGGTCATTATGTTACGTTTGTCAAGCTGGCCAAGCTTTATATGCCCAAAGAAGTGGTGAAAGAACGCTGGGAGGAACTCCTGCACCTGGAAGCTGACATCGTCGCCCACCTGGAAGTGTGCGCCGACCGTATGCACTGATGTATGTTGTCCCGGGGTTTTGCCTTTCTATTTTCCTGTTTTTTGCCAAACTTTGACGTGTCCATCAAATTGTCCTGCTTTGAAACTTGTCTGCCTGCTGCTTACAAAAATTACCCTGCTGTGGTCATACCAGGCAGCGGCTCAGCAAGACCTTATTTTGTATTACGACAGCAGCCAACAGATCGTCAAAGAAGTTTTTCAGTTAGCTAAAGACAATCCACAGGTGCTGGAAGGCGCCTACAAAGCTTATTATGCCAATGGCAATGTAAAGATACTGGGGCATTATCATCAGAATACTGCCTCCGGCTGGTGGGCGTATTTCTACGAAAACGGACATCCGAAAATGCGGGGAACGCTGGCACAGAATGTTCATCACGGCTTGTGGGAATACTTTTATGAAAATGGCAGGTTGCAGATGAAAGGAGCGGTGTACGATACGCTGCGGCAGGGCTTGTGGCAATTTTTCTTCGAGAAAGGGTCGCTGAAAAGCGAAGGCAGCTTTCTGGATGGGCAAAAAGATGGCTTATGGCAGTACTACGCCGAAGATGGCTTCCTGAAGGCAGAAGAAACCTTTCATGGCGACTCAAGCACCTACTGGGAGTTTTATGCTTCCGGCCCATTAAGACTTAAAGGAAACCGCTACCGGGGACAGAATGAAGGCGCCTGGACGCAGTATCATGAAAACGGACAAGTGCAGGCAGCAGGTAGCTATCATCAGGGCGTACGCCAGGGAGTCTGGAAGTTTTATCACGGCAATGGCCGGCTGGCTTCTACAGGCAGCTTCCTGAATGGGGTTAGCAGTGGTGTATGGAGTTATTATCACGAAAACGGCAGCAAAAGCGCCGAAGGCGAAGAAAAAAACGGTACTAAAGAAGGATACTGGAAACTATACCAAAGCAATGGTGACTTCAAAGGGCAAGCCCTGTACGGACCGGACGGCTTGTACCAGGAATTTTACGAGGATAGTACGCTGAAAGTGAAAGGAGCTATGCCCGGCGGCGTTCCCCAGGGCAGGTGGCAGTATTTTGACGAAGACGGTACTTTGGAAGGCGAAGCCATCTTCAATAATGGCACAGGCACCTACCGGGGCTGTTACCGCAATGGGTCTCTTAAGATGAAGGGAACCCTAACGCAGGGCAAACGAACCGGCGTCTGGGAACTTTACAAGCCCAACGGGCAGTTGGCGGGGTACTATACCAGCGTCTACGAAAACGATGAACCGGTATTTGAATCACTAAGCCGGGAGCCGCCCGATGCTATTCAACAGACGGAGACTGCTACACTGAACCCGGATTATCTTTATAAAAAGAAAGGGTTGCGCTACTTCAAGCCCCGCGTCAACGAGTTTAGGGGTATCATACTGGGTCTAGACCCGGCCGGGCTGCTCTTTCACCGGATTCCTTTCAGCATAGAGTATTACCTGCAGGAGCGGCTGGGATACGAACTGGTGTTTGGTATCGAAAGGACACCCTTTTTCCTGTCCGACAAAGAGGTAGATGCTAACACATCCTATAGCCGGGGGTATTTTATAGCCATAAAACAGAAATTTTATCATGCCGATACCCGCTCAGGCATATTTTATTTCGGGCATGGGCTTGGACTGGAGCATCTGGAGCATCACGCCAACCTGGCAGAGGTAGATGCTTTGAGCGGTGCCTTGTCAGTGCCGGTAAATACCGTCGTAGCTGAGGAGCAACAAGTTTCTTATGTGCTGTTGGGCGGCACCCGCCTGATGAAAGACGCTGATTTGATTAATACGCGGGTGTCAAAAGCTACGCCTTCCCCCGGACTTACCTTTGATGTGTTTGGAGGGGTAGGAATAGGCTATCGTTTTTTGAGCAAAAGCTATACAGCAGACAGATATGATCACTTGCTTGGAAAAGCTTCCCGGAAGGGTCTGTTTTTGCCGCTACAGGTAGGCGCCACCATCGGCTACGTCTTTTGAGCGGGAAGACGGAAGTGGTGCCCCACCGGGACCAAGCCAGGAGTAGAAAGATGGAAGAAAGATGATCAATGAAGAACAGATCCTTACCCAATAGCAAAGCATCCATTCCATTATTCAATCCCAATCGGGCATGACCTTCAACTCTTCAGTCCCTCAATCCCTCAATCCCTCAATCCCTCCTACACATTCACGTGCCTTTCTGCATGGTAAGACGACCGAACCAGGGGGCCGGACTCTACATACTTCAAACCTCTTTTCAGTCCTTCTTCTTTATAGTGTTCAAACTGGTCGGGATGAATAAATTCCGCTACTTCAATGTGCATCTTCGTAGGTTGCAGATACTGCCCCAGCGTAAGAATGTCGAGATCATGGGCAACCAGATCGTCCATTGCCTGGTAGACTTCTTCGGGTGTTTCCCCTAAGCCCAGCATGATGCCGGATTTGGTGCGTTTGCCAAAAGCTTTGGTCTTCTGGATCTGCTCCAGACTCCGCTGGTACTTTGCCTGCGGCCGGACACGGCGGTACAAGCGATCTACCGTTTCCATATTGTGAGAAACCACTTCCTGCCCGGCACTGATCATGCGGCACAAAGCGTCCCAATTGCCTTTAACATCCGGGATCAGCGTCTCTATGGTCGTCTGCGGGGAAAGCCGCTTGGTGGCAACTACCGTTTGGTACCAAATCTCAGCGCCCCGGTCTTTCAGCTCGTCGCGGTTGACGGAGGTGATGACGGCATGTTTGACGCCCATGCGCTGTATGGCTTCTGCTACCCGTTGCGGCTCTTCGGTATCGTATTCCGGCGGGCGTCCGGTGGCTACGGCACAAAAGGTACAGCTTCGGGTGCATACGTTGCCCAGGATCATAAAAGTAGCCGTACCGCGCCCCCAGCACTCACCCATGTTAGGGCAATTGCCGCTCTCGCAGATCGTGTGCAGCTTGTGCTGGTCTACCAGCTTTCTGACGCGGGCATATTCTTGACCAATAGGAAGCTTGACACGAAGCCAGTCGGGCTTTTTTACTCTTTTTTCGGGAACAACAGGTAGTTCAATCATGGTACGGAAGCATTACGTATGTGTAGAAAACGCTCTTATCAGTTAATCACTACTTTCAAGAAGAAAGGTAGCAGTTTGCAGCGTCAACAGTTGATCAACAACGGGCGGGTTGTCAAAATTCCAGTTTGCCTTGCTGACAAGTCTTTCATTATGGGGCAAAAGCCTAACGGCGGTACCCATAAAACAGCATGATAAAAGCAGAAGGATAGATACTGCGGTTTTCTACGGAAGGTACCAGGGGAATTTCTTTGGGAAAAGCCTCTAACTGAAAGCCTGCCTCGAAGCCGGTCACATCGTTTTTAAAGGTGCCAAACTCAAAAGCCAGGGAAGCTTTAATGTTGGCGCCTATTTGCAGGTTGGAGTCTCCAATACCTTTCAGGAAAGGCCCGGAGCCGATAATGTCGCCTCTTACGTTGTTGTTGTAGCTATCCTCGGCGCGTACTACCCGTGTCCGGCTGCCTTCAGCTACCTGCACATAGTAGGGCATGACCACGCCCAGCGTAGGGCCGCCTGCAAAGATAGCAGTCACCTGTACGCCCTGTTGCGGTGCTTTGTTGAAGAGAATCCACTCCCGCCCATACTGGGGGCGAACAGAGAAGAGGTAGTTGACTTTGCCCAGGATAAAAGTATTGCCGCTCAGGCGGGAAACCCGGCGCAACTCTTTGGGAT
This sequence comes from Cytophagales bacterium, assembly GCA_038232695.1. Taxonomy (GTDB): domain Bacteria; phylum Bacteroidota; class Bacteroidia; order Cytophagales; family Cyclobacteriaceae; genus JAJNNC01. The sequence goes on along the minus strand of JBBSNI010000012.1, from coordinate 6,923 downwards.
GCTTAACGTTGACAATTTCCAGCCCAAGGGTCTGAAATTCATTGCTACTGAGTCTTCTGCCAAACTTACCGGCCAGCCCGGCAATCAGCCCGGAGTTGGTATTTTTGCTGATCCCCCAGACAAACTCGCGGTTGTATTCATACAACTCCTGCTCCTGGGCAGCGGCCTGCTGACTGAAAATGCCCAGGCTCAAAAGCATAAGTATAAAGGGAAGGGTTTTTTTGCTAATTTTCGCGCACATCGGAATAAAATTAATCAAAGCCAACTGATTTACAAAAATAAAACGAAATATGATCACTATAAAGTCTGTTTACCTGGGAGAACTTCGTACGGAAGCCCTGCACATCAAATCCTCTGACAAGATCATTACCGACGCCCCAACCGACAACAACGGCAAAGGAGAAGCGTTCTCGCCTACTGACCTGGTCTGTGCGGCGCTCTGTAGCTGTATGATGACGATCATGGGTATACGGGCACAGAAAAACGACATTACGCTCGAAGGGCTGGAAGCTGATGTAACCAAACATATGACCTCAAACCCAAGGAAAATAAATAAAATAATAATAGCCTTTCGTTTAAAGCATACCAACGCAACTGAAGACCAGAAAGCGATGCTGAAAAAGGCGGCGTTAAGCTGCCCGGTAGCATTAAGCCTTAACCCGGATATTGACCAGGATGTTCAATTTGCGTTCTGATTTCCAACATGCGGCTTGAAGTCAACGCAATTTAAGCAAAAAAACCATTATGGTCAGACTTTAGCCCTAAGCTGATCTTTGAGCGACTGGTACGAAATCCCCATATGGGAGGTATGGTACACACATTTTCCGTCTTTGATCAGCAGCAACTGCGGCGATTCGTGATGCACCTCAAACTCCTGTGCCACGGCCTGCGAGAGCGGGCTGTGTTGGATCAGGTCTAAAAAGTAGGCGTCTACCCCTTCCATTTCTGCTTCGTTCCAGCTTCGCTCCATGCGGTTGAGTGCCATCCCGCTGATGCTGCACCGGGTGCTATGCTTAAATATCACTACAGGTTGATGATGAGAAGCAACTTTGGCTTCCTGTATGTCTTGTGTCGTGTTAAGGGATTTCCAGTTCATATATTAATAATACCAAATTTCTTTCTCTTTGTTATCATACCGGGGCTTACGTTCTTTTTCTTTCAAATGTTTGGGCTGCTCTCTGGATTTGAAAAGCCTGTTCCACTTAATCTTCCGGTTCCGGTATTTTTCCTTCTGTTCGTGTGATTGCATGGTTTTGCTTTTCAGGTAAGCCGCACTGGGATGCATGTCTTTGCCCTGTTTCCTGACCCGCATCAATCCATTGAATTGATGAACGTCTTCTGAAATTTTCCTGTAATGGCGGGTTTGCCCGCGCTGCGTTCTTACCCGGATGTTGCCGACATACAGCCCTTCTTCCCTGGACTGCCGGTTGCGGTGCCGCAGTTCTGCCTGCTGTGTACGCCGTTTGAAGGTAACCGCACCGTAGGTGTTACCCGTTACCCCGGAAGCAATGTTGGTTCGCATCTGTTGAACGTCGCGGGAGGGTACTTTGATAGTTCCCTGGTAGCCTGCCGTACGCTTGGCCTGCGCCTGGTGTGGCTGCCTGGCTTCTTTTTTACTGATCCTGGCGCCTCCCGGATAGGTGGAGGGCGTTTTTTTCTGAAACAATTGCTTCCAGGCCGGAGGGCTGGCAGGATCTCCTCCTTCCTCTACCGGGGGTGGCGATGCTTTGTGTGCCTCTGAAGTTCTTACCTTTTCTCCGTTAGACTTGGAAAGAGGTTTCTGGTAATTATCTTTTACCTTACCGGATTTCTTGAGTGAAGGAGAAGGCTCAAAATCGTCTTTCACTTTTTCGCGGTTTTGTCTCTTTTGTTTTACTTTCTTGGGTTTAGCTTCATTTCGTTTGACTTTCACCATAGGAAGACTCCCTTGTTGCTGCGCATATAACGGAGCTGTCCCTGCTACCAGCCAGCCACACAGGATGATAGAGAAAGCAAGGGAAAGTTTTATTCCGATATGTTTTAGCAATAAGTTCACGGTAAAAGCACGTGCTGAGTTATTTGATCACCCGCCCGTTGCGGTCAAATTTTAGCTTGGGTGCATTACCCAACTGGTAGGCATCTGCTTTGGAATGACCCAGCGAAGGGCAGGGCATGGTCGTACTCCTGCAGGAGGTAAAACATAGCATCAGGATGCAATGCAATATAAGCAGAACACATTTTTTCTGTCTTTTGTACATTCTCTTTAAGATTAAAACTTCCACAAAACTAAGCAAGCCAATACCTGTCGCTCCTATAGGCTGACATAGGCTGCTTGTATAAATATACTATAGTCACTCCTTAGTTTTGGGAAGCTTTTGCTTGTATCATTACAAGCGCAGGAATAGGCTTGTATTGCAGAGAAAATCACGTTAGCGCATGGAACACTAATCCAGTATGATACAAATCTGCATAGCGGGAAGGATAATCGTTCAAACTAAAAACCACTGGATTTAGCGCCTATTCCGACTGATAAGCGGTAGCCGGGGTACTTTTGGCTTGTTTGTTAAGGTGTTCGATCAGCACAATCTGGTCGCCTATATCATAGGTGCGTAGTTTCTGCTTTTTGATATACGTTTTAATGTGCTGATCTTGTGCCAGCAGCAGGGGTAGCACTTTTTTGTTAAAGGCCTTAGCTTTGAAAAGCTGTTGTTTGTAATAGACAAAATAATCGTAACAAACGATGTGCGGACTCATTCTGGCATGGGCAGTAATGGCAAGTCGCTGCGGACGGTTTGCATCAAAAGAGCGATAGCGATTATGCTTTCTCAGATAAGAAATATCTCCCTGAAGCACTGTTTCAAAAAAAGCTTTAGCCTGCTTGTGTCTCCTGGGTGCATAAGGTAAGGAAACATATTGGTGTAAAAGCTGCGTGTCCTGATCAAAGTGGCTGAAGCTATGCACCTGCCGGGTGGTAAAAGTTTTTGTCTTACCATCAGCCCTGTGCATGACCAAGTCGTGACCATAATCATAACTAATATCACCTTTCAGGATGGACTGGTCATTCAAGATGATCATGCCCGGTTGCCAGGGCGTACAGGTGGCAGGTTTACCGGCTTGTGCTGCTGTGATAAAAAAGCACAGGGCTATCAAAGCAAAAATATTCTTTTTCATGTAACTGAGATACCAGGGGATATCGTTTATATTAACACATACGTAATAGAATAACGTACTATTTCATAAAATGTTAATTTAATCAGTATGAAAAGAATATTTATTGCGATTTTTGCATTAGTTATTTACCCTTATCCTCTACCGAAGAAGGTTCCTGCTTGCTTTTCTGCGGCTTGCCATTCTCATGGGGGTGCTTTTTCTTAGTTTCGTCTTTCAGGTTTTCCTTCATTTCTTCTTTCATCTCTTCCTTATTGGTATACGCCTCGTAGTTGGTAAGCTTGCCGGAAGGGCGCTTGCCAATAAGGCGCTCCAAATCAGCCTGAAAAAGGATTTCCTTGTCCAGCAGTTCCTGGGCTACTTTTTCCAGTTCGGGCTGCCTGTCTGTGAGCAATTGCTTGGTGTGTTCATACGCCTGCAAGATAAGCTTGCGCACTTCCTCGTCGATGGTCTGTGCCGTAGCCTCAGAGTAAGGTTTGTTAAACGTATATTCCGACTGCTGCGAATCATGAAAAGAAATGTTGCCTAACTTTTCATTCATACCATAGATGGTGATCATGCTGTAAGCCATCTTCGTGACTCGCTCCAGGTCGTTCTGAGCGCCGGTAGATATTTTACCAAATACCACATCTTCTGCGGCTCTGCCACCCAACGCCATACACATTTCGTCGAACAACTGCTCGGTTCTGTACAAAAACTGCTCTTTGGGCAGATACTGCGCATAGCCCAGGGCGGCTACCCCCCGGGGAACAATACTTACCTTCACCAAAGGATCGGCATGTTCCAAGAACCATCCGGCAATAGCATGGCCGGCCTCGTGGTGGGCTACGATCATTTTTTCTTCCGGAGAAATGATCTTGTTCTTTTTCTCCAACCCACCAATCACCCGGTCGATGGCATCCTGAAAGTCCTCCGGTTCTACCGCTTTTTTGTTTTTACGGGCGGCAATCAGCGCCGCTTCGTTGCACACATTAGCAATTTCGGCCCCGGCAAAGCCTGGGGTCTGCGCTGCCAGCTTTTTAGGGTCTATATCCTTGGAAGTCTTGATCGGCTTGAGGTGCACCTTGAAAATAGCTTCCCTTCCTACGATATCAGGCTTGTCGATAGAGATTTGCCTATCGAAACGACCCGGGCGCAGCAGGGCAGAATCCAGCACATCGGGACGGTTGGTGGCTGCCAGGATGATCACACCGGAGTCGGTGGAGAAGCCGTCCATTTCTGCCAGCAGGGAGTTTAGGGTATTTTCGCGCTCATCGTTGGAGCCGGGCATAGAACCCCGGCCGCGGGCGCGCCCTACGGCGTCAATCTCATCGATAAAGATGATACAGGGCGCTTTCTCTTTGGCTTGTTTGAACAGATCACGCACGCGGGCAGCGCCTACGCCGACAAACATCTCTACAAAGTCGGAGCCTGATAAGGTAAAGAAAGGTACGCCTGCTTCACCGGCAACGGCTTTGGCCAGCAGTGTCTTACCCGTACCGGGCGTTCCGATCAGCAAAGCACCTTTAGGGATTTTGCCGCCCAGTTCGGTGTATTTGCCTGGATTTTTTAGAAACTCTACGATTTCTTTGATCTCCTCTTTGGCTTCGTCCAGCCCGGCTACGTTATCAAAAGTGATATTTACTTTGTTTTCTGCATCAAACAAGGCCGCCCTGGACTTACCGATATTGAAGATCTGACCGCCTGGTCCGGCGCCGCCCGCCATCCGGCGCATCAGGAACCAGAAGCCAAAAAGCAGCAGGAACAACAAGCCCCAGTTGACGATGAAGCTCGTAAAGTCATTGCGTTCTTCTACCTGGTAGCCAATGTGCTCACTTTCTGCCAAATCTTGCTGAGACTCTTCAAAACGTCTGTCGAAGATCTCAGGGTTGGCAATTTTGAGCATGTAATGGGGGCCGGCAGAAAGGGAGAAAGGATTTTTTTCTTCCAGTTCGTTGCGGTATTCAGGCTTTTTCAAAGCCTCATTTTTGAGGGTGATCTCTACCATGTTTTGGTTAGCGATCAGGGTTACTTCTTCTACATCGCCTTCGCTCAGCATCTGCTCGAATCTCATTTGAGAGATGCGCACCGCTGAGGAATTTTTGTTAAAGTAAGTAACGCCAAAGATCAATGCCACCAGGGTGATGATGATCCAAATCTGGTAATTAGGCCGCTGTGGCGGCTTAGCGTTTACTTTTTTTTTCTTTTTTATGTGATCTGCCATTGAAATTTAACTCCTAAATCAAAATTCGGTTCAAACTAAAATATTTTATAATAAATTATGCTAACAACGTAATAATTATCCCGTTATTCAAGATTGGTATTCCGGCGCTACGCTCGTCACGACAGCATCTCCCCAGAGTTCTTCTAATCCGTAAAAAGCTCTCCGGTCTTTTTTAAAGATGTGCACTACTACATTCACGTAGTCCAGCAGTATCCATTCTCTGTTTTCTTTTCCTTCGCGGTGCCAGATACGTTCTTTCGTTTTTTCATGTACTTCTTTTTCTACAGAGTCGGATATGGCGTCAATCTGGGTGTCGGAATTGCCTGAGCAGATCACGAAGAAATCTGCGATGGCATTTTTTATTTTTCTCAAATCCAGGACGATCACATCTTCCGCTTTCTTTTCCTGCATTCCGTAAACGATTACCTGGCTAAGTTTTTCTGAATTCATGTATAAATTTTACACTTACCTTTGTTGTTACTAAACCACAATAATACTGAAAACATTGTTTAAATCTTTTACCCACACACAATTCGTCGGCCGACAACTGTTTTATGAGCCTGCCTGCCCTTCTACCAACCACCTTGCGATGCAGCTTATTGCTGAAAATAAGATACAGGAAGGCGGGCTAATCATTGCCGATGAACAAACCGCAGGACGAGGACAGCGAAACAACCGCTGGGAATCTGCACCCGGTCAGAATCTTACTTTTTCAGTCGTCTTTTATCCTGAATTGCCAGTGGTCAGGCAATTTTACCTGAATATTATTGCCTCGCTTGCCGTCACCGACGTGCTGCATCAGCAGGTCAATAAAGCCATCAAGATCAAGTGGCCCAACGATATTTTTTACAGGGTTAACAAGCTTTGTGGTATTTTGATACAGAACAATCTAAAAAACAATAAGATTCAGTCGGTGGTGATGGGGATAGGAATTAACGTCAACCAGACGCAGTTCTCTTATCCTACAGCTACCTCGCTCGCGCTCATAGGTGGTAAGACGATCGACCGGGGGCTAATATTGTCAGCGTTGGTAAGTTTTCTGGAAATAAGATACCTGCAATTGATTGGCGGGCAGTTTGATACTTTGGAAAAGCTGTACTTAGAACGCCTGTTCCGCCTGCACGAACCGCACCGCTATGCCGACAGGCAGGGAAATTTTGAAGGCATCATCACCGGGATAGACCAAGACGGCAGGCTGGAAGTACAGCGCGCAGGAGGGATGCGCTATTATGATTTCAAGGAAATACAGTATTTTTTGTGAGAAGGGATAGTAATTTTGGCTGGAAGCCCTTGAATAAACCACACGAGCCCGGAGGCTCGCGCGAGCCTCCGGGCTCGTGTGGTTTTATAGATAGACCTCTGGTGTTCGTAATTCTGCCAAGTTTTATTGTATCTATAAATTAGGATAACCTGGAACTCTTACAATATCTTCAACATTACGGAGTTCCGACCCCTTTGTTAGATTTTACAACTAACCCATTAATAGCTTTATACTTTGCTGGGTCAGGAGTTACCTACGGTGCGGTAAGAGAGACTAATGAACATGTTGTTAGATTACCTGACAAATCAATAT
>JBBSNI010000011.1:0-31134 GCA_038232695.1 Cytophagales bacterium | reverse complement strand
CTTTTTTCTCATCAAGCAATAAGCTTAAAAATTAAGCTTTAATTCCTTAACTTAATGACATTGATCGCGCGTTTGAGTGCAACGGAAGCGTACCTCTAATCGCGTTAAAGTTCAACAGCAGCCGTAGATCACCCCTTGAGTTACTTACTACTTCCGGTATTTGCTTGCCTGCTCGCTGTGTTGTATGATGTAAGAAATGATGGGAAGGTGAAAGATTAGGGAGGAGGTCGTAAGTATGGATGTGCTTCCAGCGCATGTAAGATATTTGCCCGTAATTCCCGTTGATATTGGAGGGTAACAGAACACAAACAAAAGGTCAACAAATGCTTTACAGCCCGCTATAACGTAGACAAGCTGGTGTATTTTGAGGAATACAACGATATTAGTGTAGCCATTGCCAGGGAGAAGCAGATCAAGGCGGGTTCCAGGCAGAAGAAATTGGATTTGATTAACCGTCAGAACCCTGCCTGGCGGGATTTGTACCAGGATGGGGTGCAGTAAATCAGGCTTCTATTCAGACCAAAAAGAGTATCGTATGAACTTTGGAAAACTTATTCGGCTAATGCTTTTTACCCTTGCCTTAGCTGCGTTTAGCAACACCAGTTACGGACAGTCCTCGCGCCAATGGGATGTGGGTCTGGGCGGAGGCACCATAGAGACTTTTCACTTGAGTGGGCACTATCAGCTATACCCCAGCGGCAGGATTGGCGCTTCGATAGGCTTGGTTCGTTCCTTCAACCAGGGGTTGATACGACCTTTTTATGGTTCCGGAAAGGTCCACTTTACGACATTCTCGTTAGAGCATAGTTACTTCTTCAAGACAAAAACCAGGAAGGTAACACCTTTCAGAAACGAATGAAAAGTGACATAAGGAACGGTACTCAAATAACGCTACTAATTATTATGTTAGTTGGCATTAGTGTTTTAAGGATGCTGAATTTGCATACAAAGCCCCTATGGTGGTCAATTCTTGTTATTCTTGTTGTAATCATCAGTGTGTTAGAAAGAAGAGAAAAAGAATAAATTGCAACTGAACGTGTTTATACTTTCTCATAGAAAACCTGACCCACCCGATCTATATGCTCGAGCAGGTCCTGGTTTTTGACCTGGTGGTGGAGCGACAGGTCTATTTTGTAAGGGAGCAGCAGGTCATCCAGTTCGTTTTCTATTTTCAACAGTTCTGTCAGGTTCAGCGAAGGAGCCGTCAAGGTCAGATCAATATCGGAGCCGGGTTGGTAATTGCCTTTTGCTCTGGAGCCGTAGATAACCGCTCTCTTGATGCCTGGATGTTGGGCAAAAACCTGGTGAATCGCTTGGATGGTGTATGGTCGTAGTCCGTATGGCATCGTTATGCTGAAAAAATATCTCCTTGCTCACCAGTGTGGCGCTTTTCCATGGTCTTTTCAAATGCAGTAAACAAATGGATGTATAGCGTACTGATCTTCTGCGCTATTTCTTCGGCTGTCTCTTCGTTGTAGGTGTGTGAAGTTTTGTTTCTGCTTCTGATCATTTCCATCCAGCCCTCTCCATCGGTGATTAGCCCATTATGAAACGCTTCGCGGGTAGCATCCCTTGAGCCGATGATCGAAGTATTGCCCTGGTACCCCATATAGTCTTTCATCACATTCCAGGCAAGTTCGTGGGTAAACTCAAAAGCCTGTATGAGTCCCTGTGTCTCCAGTTCAGAAAGTTCACGTTCTTTAGTCAAAGCAACCGCTTTGGTCAGTTGATGCAACGCTTTGTTGTAGTTAGCAAATCGTTGCTGCCAGCGAATATCTTGCTTGCTCATAGTTATAGTTAATGTACACTTCCAGGTCGAAAATAAAGAAATAAAAGTAGTATTAAAAAGTATTTGGGCAGTATCAAAGAGATACATAAGCGTTATCCACCTGGCTACACCACGCCTTCTTGTTGGTTACATAAGTATTTCCAGGCGTTTGCCTGAACAAGCCTTCGATAAGTAGGGTTATCCTTATGGAGGTTGTTAGCTTTATGTACCCTTAAAACTTGTGTTACCTATCAATAGAACTGTATTATGGAAAAGATGAAAAGCCCGAAAGAATATAATCCGCTTACCCAAGAAGAAGAAAGAGTGATCATCCATAAAGGAACGGAGTTTCCTAACACCGGACAGTATAACCTTCATCGTGAGACAGGAACTTATATTTGCAAGAGATGTGATGCACCCCTGTATACTTCCGAACATAAGTTTGAGTCGCACTGCGGCTGGCCCAGCTTTGATAATGAGATTGAAGGCGCTGTAGAACGTGTGCCTGATGCGGATGGCAGACGCACGGAGATCGTTTGCGCCAACTGCAAAGCGCACCTGGGGCATATTTTTGAAGGCGAATACCTGACAGATAAGAATCTACGACACTGCGTTAATTCTATCTCTATGAAGTTTGTGCCAGGAAAATAAAATAACTTGACATGAAAGAGCCGACCACTACGCCGACCATGGCTGCCGCCAATGCCCACCAAGACATTCCCGGCAACCCTTCTACCGCCAAGAGCAGTAAAACCAAGCTCAACGACCGCAGCAACGGCAAGCCCCTGAAAGTATTGAGCGAAGAAGACTGGCAATGCTGGCTCAACAACGGGTATGTTGTCATTAAAAACGCCGTACCCCAAGAGCAGGCAGCGCGGCTGGCCGACTTCCTCTGGGAGTTCGAAGAAAAAGACCCCAACAATCCGGATACCTGGTATACCCCGCCCCGCGCCGAAATGAAAATGAAAGAACTGACCAACACAGGCATGGTAGAGCTATACAACCATCAGTACCTGTGGGACAACCGCCAGTATCCTAAAGTACACGAGGCTTTTACCGACATTTGGGGCACCGAAAAATTATGGGTCACCATAGACCGGGCTAACCTGAACTTTCCTATCCGTCCGGGACACGAATACAAAGGCTTCATCCACTGGGACTATGACCCGGAGACCAAGCCGCAAAACGTACAGGGGGTGCTGGCGCTGGCAGACCAGACCGATGAAAACATGGGCGGCTTTCAATGTGTACCCGAACTTTACCGAACGTATGACACCTGGAAGCTGACCCAACCCGAAGACCGCGACCATTTCAAACCCGATGTCACTGGTTTTAAGATCATCAAAGTGCCTTTGAAGGCTGGCGACCTGCTTATTTTCAACAGCACAGAGCCGCATGGCATACGACCTAACAACAGCAAAGACAAAGTGCGCGTGGCACAATACATTGCTATGATGCCTGCCGAGGAAGACAATGAAGCCTTGTGCCAGTGGAGAATCTCTTCCTGGAAAGAAAGACGGGCGCCCGAAGGATACGCTTTTCCGGGAGACCCCAGGGGCTGGGAGCAAACCCGCTATGAAACCGCAAAACTATCCCCGTTGGGCAGGAAATTGCTGGGGGTGGACAGGTGGTAAGTGAGATGATCATAACGAACCGCAGAGAGAAGATGATTAGCTATATCCCGTATAAAATATGGTATGTAGAGCGTAGACGCTACGGTCGATAGAGTATACACGCTATGGTCGATATAGTATACACGCTGCATTTGATAAACGGTTAAACAGACACCACTATGGATAGAAACATCGCGCGAACAATCCATGCCCCGCTGGTCTCTATGGGAAATATTCAGTTGCGCCAGCCCATCCCTGTTGCAGACCTACAACAGATCAGCCCTTTTATTTTGTTGCACCATTTTGATTTTGTAATGCAAGCCGGGCACAACAACTTTGATGTGCCGCCGCATCCGCACCGGGGTTTTATGCCTATTACTTTTATGTATGAAGGCGCCGTAGCCCACGAAGATTCCTTGGGCAATGCCCAGGTGATCAGTGACAATGAAGTGCAATGGATCAACGCAGGCAGCGGTATCATCCATTCAGAAAAAGCCGGCAAAGCGTTCGTCGCCAAAGGGGGCAGGTTCCAGGGCATACAGCTGTGGATCAACTTGCCTGCCGCAGAAAAAATGAGTGCGCCATCCTACCAGCCCATCACTAAGGATGAAATGGTATTGATAGAAAAAGAAGGGGTACAAATCCGATTGATTTCAGGTAAATATGGTGATAAGACAGGACCCGCACGCGCCGAAGTATTCACCGCCATGATGCACATGAAAGCAGGTGCTGATCACCATTTTTCTTTTCCCACAACGAATCACGTTGTTTTTTATATATTGGAAGGAGAAGTCAGTCTCAACGAAACACAGCAGGCGCAACGTCATCAACTTATCTTGTTTGAAAAAGCGGACGGTGAAATCCTGATTCGCGCTTCCTCAGATGCCAAACTGCTGCTGCTGGCGGGCAACCCTATTGATGAACCCCTGGTTACCCACGGACCTTTTGTCATGAACTCGCAAACAGAGATTCTGGAAGCGATGAGAGATTATCAGCAAGGGAGAATGGGGGTTTTGTATTAGCCTAAAAACAATGATACCTATGGAAAAGAATGAGCTTAGAAAAAAAGCATGGCCAGAACTCAATTTTGAAGATTGGAAAGAAACGCTTTACACCGTTCAGTTATGGACGCAAATCGTTGGGAAAATCCGCCTGGTGAAAATGCCCTGGGTCAATCATTCCTGGCATGTCACGCTGTATGTATCTCCCAGGGGTCTTACGACGGGCAGTATCCCTTATGAAGATGGCTTGTTTCAGATTGACTTTGATTTTAATCAGCATGAGCTTACCATCATCTCCAGCACTGGTGGCGATGAGAAGATGGATTTGTATGCTCGTACGGTCGCTGATTTTTATCAAGAATTGTTCAGCAAACTAAAAGCGATGAATATCACGGCTACCATTCATGCCGTCCCCAACGAGATAGAACCGGCGATACCTTTTGAACAGGATGAGCAGCACAAGGCTTATGAGAAGGAAAAGATCAAAACATTTTGGGAAGTATTGATCAAGGTACACAACGTCTTTACTGACTTTAGGGCAGGCTTTCGGGGCAAAAGCAGCCCTGTACACTTTTTCTGGGGCGCTTTTGACCTGGCGGTTACCCGTTTTTCCGGCAGGCCTGCCCCCAAACACCCCGGCGGTGCGCCCAACATACCGCTCAGGGTTATGCAGGAAGCTTATTCTCACGAGGTGAGCAGTTGTGGATTTTGGCCAGGCAGCGAAGACTCCCCACACGCGGCTTTTTACTCCTACTGCTATCCAACACCGAATACTTTTAAAGACCAGACGGTGAAACCTAAAGAAGCATTTTATAGCCAAGAGATGGGTGAGTTTTTCCTTCCCTACGAGGCAGTCAGGCAATCAGCCGACCCTGAAGCGATGCTGACGGCATTTTTACAATCCACCTACGAGGCAGCGGCTGATACAGGGCACTGGGACCGGGATGCCCTGGCATTCAGGTTTGACCCCCATTAAAGCCTATCTATCAACGTTACCTGTATGCTACTTCATCATTTTTCTAAAAATCATGTAACTTTGGCAAAGACATTAACCCAGCCAACCAACCATGATGAAAACCACCCTCAACGACCTGATCGCCTACCAGTCGCTGGATAAGCCTACTGCGAAAGATATACTGATACGCCTGGCGCAAGGGGAGTTTAATACAAGCCAGATGGCTGCCTTTCTGACCGTGTTCCTCATGCGCAGCATCACTGTAGCAGAGTTGGAAGGCTTCCGCGATGCAATGCTGGAACTTTGTGTGCCGCTGCCCATCCGGGAATACGATGCCATAGACCTGTGCGGCACGGGCGGCGACGGGAAAGATACGTTTAATATCTCTACCCTGGCTTCCTTTGTGGTAGCCGGTGCCGGGCAAAAGGTTGCCAAACATGGCAACAACGGGGTCTCTTCGGTTTGCGGCTCTTCCAACCTGCTGGCGCATTTCGGCTATGCCTTTACCAACGATGCCGGTCAGCTACGGAAAACCCTGGACGAAAGCGGTATCTGTTTTCTGCACGCCCCCCTGTTTCACCCTGCCATGAAAAACGTAGCGCCTATCCGCAAAGAGCTGGGCGTCAAGACTTTTTTTAATATGCTGGGGCCTATGGTCAACCCTTCGTTTCCCCGCAAGCAGTTGGTAGGCGTGTTCAGCCTGGAACTGGCCCGCCTGTATGCCTACCTTTATCAGCAAACCGACAAAGATTTTGTGATCCTGCATTCCTTAGACGGCTATGATGAGATCTCTCTGACCGGTCCCTTCAAGATGATCACCCGTCAGCAGGAGCAGGTGCTGTATCCTGAAGACTTAGGGCTAACGACCTGCCGCCCCGGAGATCTGGCAGGCGGCGATACGGTGGAGGAGTCGGCGCAGATCTTCCTGCGCATCCTGGAAGGCAAAGGCAGCCAGGCGCAGCGCGAGGTAGTCATTGCCAACGCCGGTATGGCACTGTATTGCGCAAACCAGGTACCAGGACTGGAAGCAAGCCTGGCACTTGCCCGCGAATCATTGGAATCGGGCAAGGCACTGGGGAGTTTTCGTACGTTTATAGGGGATAAGTCCTAAATATTCTTGAGTGTTTAAATATTTAACCGGGCGTCGGGCGCACTCAACAATCAATGCTCAATTGAAGTTAGCAAAGTGACAAAGTAGAGTTTAGCAATAACCCTCCCCTAAACCTCCCGAGGTCTTTGTCTCACAGACCTCTGGGCGTCGCCATCATATCATCATTCAATCACAGTCCAGACCGGTGTAAGAAAATCAAACTTTCTCAGGTAGGACTTTTGTTGAAGAAATATCAAATTTGGCGAAAAACCAATCTATGAATATGAAGCTGATTTTTGCATTCTTTTTACTGATCCTCTCTGTTGCCCATACCTTTGCGTATGACTACCAGAAAATAGATGAACACGCTAAGCAAGCACCCGATAAGGCAGCCAAAACGGTGGAAACCCTGACGACTTACCTGGTCAAGCCTGCCCGCAACGACCAGGAAAAAGTCAGAAGCTTTTATACCTGGATGGCATTCCACATCGCCTACGACGTACAGGCTTACCGCACCTTTGACCCCTATGCCATCAGCAAAACCACGTCTGCCGATGTATTGCAAAAGCGGAAAGCCGTGTGTCAGGGTTATTCTCAGCTTTTCAATGAGATGTGCCAGTTGGTGGGTATCAAGAGTTATCTGGTACCTGGCTACAGCAAAGGCTTTGGCTATGAGCCGGGCAAAAAGTCGTTTGCTGCTGCCGACCATGCCTGGAACGCCGTCTGGCTGGAGGGTCGCTGGCACCTGCTGGATACTACCTGGGGCAGCGGGGGTCTCAACCACCAGATGAAATACGTACAGCAATTCAACGAAAAATATTTCCTGACCGACCCGAAAGTGTTTGTCAGAGACCACCTGCCGCTCGAGCCCTCCTGGCAACTGTTAGATTGCCCTGTGCCTATGAAAACTTTTGTGGCAGGAGAAGAAGCCATTGACAAGGCAATGGCGCAGAAGCGCAGCGATTGTAAAGATCATAACAAGCTGATCAAAATCTGGGAGAGCCTTCCTGATCATGAAAAGTCGCTGCAATCGGCGTCGGCTGCCTATGCTTTTAACCCTGATAACCATGCGGCTATGGCACGTGGGTATATGGACTATGCCAACTATATCATGCGGGGCATCAAAAGCGAAATGCACTCCCGCCAGGAAATTGAAGAAGCCGTGGTAGCGCAGCAACAGGCGCTGGACTATCTTAGAAAAGCAGAAACTTTACTCAATAATGTGAAAGACAACTCGGCTGATATGGAGAAACAAATTCTGAAGAAAAACATACAATTGAGCGAGCAGAACCTGAAGTCTATGCAAAAAGTATTGAAAGGATAATTCAAAGCGTTCTTAGTTGCAGGCTTAGCTTTCTGGTTTCTTCGGCGCGGCGGATGACGATCTCTACAGAAGCTTGCCTGACGTTCAGCAGGTCGTTTATCTCATAAGAGCTTCTTCCTATCGTGCTGATGTTGTTGATCATCACGATCTCATCGTCTACGGCAAGCCCTGCCAGCGCCGCAGGCGAGTTGTCAAAGATGTGCTTGATGTATATCTTGTCGGTTGTATTGTCTGCTTTTACGACCAGGCCGGAATAGCTTTCCTTAAATTCATTGACAAAAGACTGGTTGGGCTTCCAGTACGATATTTTGTTTTTGTAATCAAAGGCAATGTTGAACCGTTTCAGTAAGCCATTGCCTATGTGGCCTACCCCATCTTTGAAGGCCTTTTTCATATAAAAAGACTGGTTGAGGCGGATAGGCACATTGTTGATCTGAAAGGCGCCTACGTCGAAAGCCGGTAACCGTCCGGCATAGTTGCGGTCTACAATACCCGTAAAGCCCATGGTATAGACCGTTTCTGTACGACCGATTTTGTTAGAGATCTTATGCTTGTCAACAAAGGGAGAGTATAAAGTAATAGAAGATCCAGAACCATTGTCAAGCTGGAACTTGCCTTCCAGAATCTCACCGTCTTTTAAGACCAGCGCCGCCTGTATGTAAGGTCTGCTGGCAATTAGGTCAAAAGAGCGGGGTTGATAGTCTGCCGAAGGCATAAAACTCTCCTGGTCGTAGAGTTCCAGACGAAACCGGTCGTAGTTGACCAGCACGACAAACTGCTTGAGCAGATCGTGCCCGATGACGCCATCCACCGGTCTTTCCAGGATACGGTCCAGGTGGTCCAGCTTTAGCTGTGATATTTTGACAGGCTCCAGGTTGACGTTATTTTCAAACGAAATGATTTTGTTCAGAGAGTAGTAAGCGATAGAAGGTCCGCGGCTGCTTCTGACCGTGACAAAGCCATCGCTGCCAAACCTAAGCTTTTTGGCTTTAGACTGGCTGATGATGGTAGCTGCCGCTCCCGTATCAAAGATAAAGTTCAGCGGCTCCGACGCATTGATCTTCAGTTTGATAAAGATATGGTTGCCATGCAACTCAAAAGGGATTTCTGTCAGCGCTTCCTTTGCCAATGATGGAAAGAATAAGGCAAAGAAGACGATAAACAAGGTGATTTTTTTCAACAGTACAGTCATCAGGTTTGAAAGTAAGGATTAATGATGGCTTGTGCAAGCCTATCAAAACAATACTAAAGTCCGGCTTTGCGGGTGCGAGGCTGCCTCCATGTAATAAAGGGCGGCATTTGTAAGTGGTCATGCATAAATAATGCGCTCCACGCCGGACGGCATTCTGATGCTGTTTAGGTTTGATAAAAAAAGCACGGGTGCTTATGATGCAAGTACGTTGTGTTATTTTAACAATGAACAGTAACCTATTTCCGGGGTGTTGGCATCTGCGCTTGGGTCTCTTGCCGCCAGGCAGACAACTGCTGATGCAGCGCTTTTGCTTTCTCCGGAAACCTGTCGACCAGGTTTACTTTTTCTCCTATGTCCTGCTTCAGGTCGTAGAGTTCCAGGTGGTTGTCTTCAAAAAACTCTATGAGTTTCCAGTCGCCCTCGCGGATGGCGCTGTAAGGCGTAGCGCCTCCCGGATGATAGTGCGGATAATGCCAGAACAAAGGCTTGCCCCGTTGCAGCGGTTCACCGGAAGCCAGCAGCTTTGCCAGGCTTACCCCATCCACTTTCTTGCTGTCTTTATTACTTAGCATCGCTTCGATAGTAGGAAACAGATCGCAACTGATCACCGCTTCATGAGAGAGGGTTTGCGGCTTTGTTTTTTCAGGCCAATAAACGATCAGCGGCACCCGCGTGCCTCCTTCGTATACGTCTCCCTTACCCGACCGGAAAGGATCGTTGGAAGTAGGCGGCGGATATTGGTGTACCAGCCCCCCGTTGTCGCTGGTAAAGAAGATGATGGTATTATCCAGCACGTTCAAAGCCTGTAGCTTGTCCAGCAGCCTGCCCATACTATGGTCTACACTTTCTACCATCGCCGCGTAGGTAGGGTGATGCTGCGGATCATAGTAGCTGGCTGTTTTTTCGTATTTAGCTTCCAAATCTTTTTTAGCTTGCAGCGGGGTGTGTACTGCATAGTGGCTCAGATACAGAAAAAAAGGTTGATCCTGGTGCTGTTCTATAAATTTTTCGGACTCGACTGTCAACTGGTCGGTCAGGTACTCTCCTTTTTGGGCGGTTTTGTTCAGGCCTGCCAGCGTATAGTTGTCGCTTTTTCTCTGGTAAGGGGCAAAATAACCGGGCGGTTGCCCGAAATGGTTTCCGGCGATGTTGACGTCAAATCCCTGGTCTTGCGGCAAAAAGCCTTCACCACCCAGGTGCCATTTGCCAATGCTGGCGGTAGCGTATCCCTGTTTTCTCAATACCTCTGCAATGGTAACTTCCTCTAAGGGCAACTGCTGGCGAAAGTCAGGCACCAGAAACCGCTGATCAGGTTGCGGCCCACTGCCTGCCTGGTGGCCGGGTATCCAGTCGGTAATGTGCAGGCGGGCGGGATACTGACCGGTCATGATGCTGGCGCGGGTAGGCGAACATACCGTACAGGCAGCGTAAGCGTCGGTAAATCGCATCCCCATGCCTGCGAGTTGGTCTATGCGGGGCGTCTGGTAAAAGGTACTGCCATAGCAGCCCAGGTCGCGCCAGCCCAGATCGTCTACCAGGAAAATGATAATATTGGGTTGGGCTTGCTGTTGCGCCGGTGCTTCATGGGCTGTTGTCAGCAGTGATAGGATCAGGCAGATCGCCGGGAGTTGTTTGTAGATAGATAGATTTTTCATTAGATCAGATTTTTGAAGTGGGATGTGAGCTGTGGAGACACAGCCCACGGCTTCCGGGTTGGGCTGTCAAGTGTTCTTATCACTCAGGTCTGTGGGACACAGACCTGGGGAGAAATAGAAAATCCTAAAATTCCCAGGTCTGTGTCCCACAGACCTGTGCCAGGAGATGATTAGGTAGGTAGCCAGGGCTGTGTATTTGTGGAGACAAGCCTGCTTCATTTCGTTTTAATAGCTTTCTCTATTTGATGTAGATGGTGTTCGCAATGCCATGCAACTTTGTTGAACTCTTCTTTTAGCGTTCTTGCTCCTGTCTCGCTGTGGATGAATTGCTTATTGCCAAGTGGCTCATAATGCTGTTGAGCCAAGAAAATCATCCCGTTTCTTACTGAGTTGAAGATTTGTTTGCTTACGTTTAAAGGAAAATTTTCATATCCAAGATTCTTAGCCCACAAATCCTGATCAAATGCCCATATTACTTGCTTGGGTTCAGAAATTATTCTACGAACCCTGTCATAAAGTACAGTTTCTGCATCCGCAATATGACAAAGTAATTGACGAATGTTCCATTTTCCTTCCTGATAGGTTAAATAATGATAAGTATCGGCTAAGTCAAAATATGCTAAAGCTTGATTTTGAGTTCTTACAAGGTTGTCTACGATCTCCATATTAGTGACAGGTTTATTACTCATCTTCAAAACTATGTCTGTATAACGTGTATTTCCGTGTTAAAAATCTTCTATCCTTGATGGTAAAAAAAAACCTTTCTGTTTTTTCAGAAAGGTTTCTTTTCATTGTAAAAATGCATTACGGTTGTGCGCCGTTATCCACTAAGGAGGAGTACAGCACCTTCAGCGCGTTAACTTCTCTCAGTTGCTGCTGCACATCCGACACGATGCCCATTTTGGCTTCTTTATCCACCTTCATGGCCATGGTGATCTGCTCGCGCTCAGCTTCACTCAATTTGTCTTTTTCCTGGTTGACAAACTGTATGATACCTTCCGGTGCGATCAGTACATCGTTGACCTGTATCTTAGGTTCCGAACCGTAGCGGCCGGTTTCTTTGGGTTTGCCAATATAGATATAGCTCACCAATGATTTTTTCTCCATCTTCTTCAACTGCTCGGCTTGCGGCAATCGCTGTAATACGAGCAGGTCTGTCTCACGCAGTACGGTAGTTACCATAAAGAAAAACAGCAACATGAAGATAATATCCGGTAAGGCAGCCGTAGGGATGTCCTGATTTGCCTTTGTTTTTTTCGAAAACTTTGCCATATTATTGTTCTCCTCCTATTTTAGATGGTTCAGCAATAGAAATGTTCATGGGCATGGTCTTTTTAAGATCATCGTACCGCCCCTTTAAGCTGGGCTCGGCATTGTTGATCTCCCGGATCTGCTTGACATTGACACCTAAGTTTTCCGAATACATTTCATAATAAGCACCCTGCAATTCGTCCAGTACGGCTATGTATTTTTCATAGCTGGTGCCCCGGTCGGTCTTAAACGAGACGACCGCATCCTTAGGATTGTCTGAAAGTTCCGGGTTGCGTCCATTGTTCTGGACAAATCCCTTCACCCTTTCTTTTAACTGACCGACATCACCCATAGGCTCGCCTTCTACAAGCATCAGATCCTGGGAGTTGAGCAATACCTTAAAGATATTGCGATCATTGAACTTGATGTCTGGTGGCGGCTCATTAGGATCCGGCTTGGGCGGAAGCGCGATGGCCAGCCCTTTATCGGAGGCAATGGTCGTAGTCACCAGAAAGAATATCAGCAGTAAGAAGGCAATGTCGGCCATAGAGCCGGCGTTCACTTCTGCTGCACCTCTTTTTTTCCTAGCCATAATGATATTATTTAAAGATACTACTTAATTCTGAGAAAAGGATAGTAACGATCGCTATACCGATCATGATGTACATGGCAATAAGCCCGCCGCCTATGATCTTGGAAGAGGATGGTGTGATGTTTTCTTCGGCATAAGCAGGCAATACTTCATTGCCGGCAATAGCCCATCCGATAAAGAAAACAGCGACGATGATCACCAGCCCCACTGCCGAGCCGATCAAGGCCTTGGGATTCGAGAAAGCACTGATCAAAGGCAGTACGATCGCTAAAAGTGCCCCTAATCCTATCAGGATATAAGCAAGGTACAATCCATATGTTGAAACGAAATCAGCCATTTTTTTATTGTTATAGGTTTAGTGTGCAATCATTTACTCAATCCGGCTGGTTGTATTACCTGCTGTAACTTTGTGTCTTACCAGCAAGTCGACCAAAGAGATAGAAGCATCTTCCATCTGGTTGACCAGGCTATCAATTTTAGAGACACAATAGTTATAAAAAAGCTGAAGAATGATGGCTACGATCAGACCGGCTACGGTAGTCAACAGGGCGACTTTGATACCACCGGCTACCAGGGAGGGAGAAATGTCACCGGCTGCTTCAATCGCATCAAAAGCACCGATCATACCGATTACCGTACCCATAAAGCCAAGCATAGGCGCGATGGCGATAAACAGGGAAATCCAGACCAATCCTCTTTCCAGGCGTCCCATTTCTACGGAGCCGTAGGAGATGATAGACTTTTCTACCATGTCTATGCCTTCCGGCCAGCGCATCAGCCCTTGTGTAAAAATAGAAGCGACCGGGCCGCGGGTGTTGCGGGTCACATCTTTGGCTGCTTCTACGCCGCCTGTGTTGAGCGCATCTTCTACTTTGGCCAGCAATCTTTTGGTGTTGGTAGTAGCCAGGTTCAGGGTAATGATCCGCTCAATGGCAATGGCCAGTCCTAAGATCAGGCAGAGCAGTACAGGAGACATAAAACGCCAGTCGCCATCGATGAATTGGCGTTTCACTACCTGGTGAAAACCTTCGTCTTCTCCGGCACCTTCTACCAGTTCCTGGTCGGCGGCGTTCTCTACCTGGGTGGCAGCAGCGGGTTCTTCTGCGGCCATCTCGGTCGTGTCGCTTTCAGCCTGGTCTTGTGCCATCAGCATACCGGCATGGCTGAAAGTCAGGATGCCAGTCAATAAAAATAAAGCAAGTAACTTTTTCATAGTACGTGTTTAGTAGTCTGTGATGAATTAAGAATTGATTTATGAATTAAAAATTATAGGTTACTTTTTAATGGCGGAGAAGGCGGGATTCGAACCCGCGGTACCCTTGTGGGGCACACCCGCTTTCCAGGCGAGCACCTTCAGCCACTCGGTCACCTCTCCTTCAATCTGTTAGGGCACTGAAATGTTTTTGCTTTCAGCGCAAGCCAAACACAAATAAATCAATAATCTATAGTATATGCAAGTTTTGTGATAAAATCGTATGGTTTATAAAAAACAGCGAGAGCTTTTGTGCTAATAAGTAATTATTTTTACAAAAAGTATTAAAAAAAGCACTTACGTATATTCATTGATCATGTATGCTTTTAAATGAATGGCTTAATATGGCATAAAATTAGCAAAAACAATTGTTTTATCACATGCTAAAAATCCCCGGTCTGTGTCTCACAGACCGGATAATTGAACAACACCCTTCCTGCCACGAGAGGCAAATTATTTAGCACCTCTCATCCCCGGTCTGTGTCTCACAGACTGGTCACAGCTTTTCGAAAATGGTCTTCAGCGAAGTCTCCCGGATCAGCCTTTCTTTCAAAGCCGGCACCTCAATTCTTTCCTGTTCGGTCGTGTCCCGGTGGCGGATGGTGATAGTATCATCTTCCAGCGTCTGATGGTCAACGGCAATGCAGAAGGGCGTACCGATCAGGTCCTGCCGGGTATACCGTTTGCCGATGGCAGCGCTGTCGTCGTATACCACGTCTAAGTCCTGGCGCAGGTCTTCGTAGATCGCCCGGGCTTTTTCGGGCAAGCCGTCTTTTTTCACCAAGGGCAAGATGGCCGCCTTGACAGGTGCCAGCGCCGGATGTAGCTTCAGGTAAATGCGTAGTTTTTCCTGCCCTTTGGCATCTACACCGGTATCTTCCGTGTAGGCATGGGAGAAAACCATCAGAAAGAGGCGGTCGGCGCCGATAGAAGTTTCTACCACATAAGGCACATAATTTTGATTAATTTCCGGATCAAAGTATTGCATCTTTTTGCCGGAAAGCGCCTGGTGGCTTTTCAGGTCAAAGTCTGTACGGGAGTGGATGCCTTCTACCTCTTTGAAGCCGAAAGGAAACAGGTATTCAATATCAATAGCGGCATTGGCGTAGTGAGCCAGCTTCTCATGTTCGTGGATTCTGAGCTTCTCCGTGTCTATGCCCAGGGCTTCATGCCATTGCAGGCGGGCTGCCTTCCAATATTCAAACCACTGCATCTCTTCGCCGGGACGCACAAAGAACTGCATCTCCATCTGCTCAAACTCCCGCATCCGGAAGATAAACTGCCGGGCCACAATCTCATTACGAAAAGCCTTTCCGATCTGGGCAATGCCGAAAGGAATCTTCTGCCGGGCAGTCTTCTGTACGTTCAGGAAGTTGACGAAAATGCCTTGCGCCGTCTCCGGTCTCAGGTAGATTTTGCTCGTATCCTCGGCCACGGAGCCTACCTGTGTAGAGAACATCAGGTTAAACTGCCGTACTTCCGTCCAGTTGTCCGTACCGGAGACCGGGCAGGTGATATTGTATTTAACGATCAGTTCGCGCAGGGCTGAAAGGTCTTCGGCTTCCAGCAGCGCGTTCATCTCTTTGAGCAGCAGGTGCGCCGTCTTGATCTCGCCTTCGGCTTCCAGTTGGGCGGCTTTGTCTTCAATGAGGGTATCGGCGCGGTAGCGTTTCTTAGAGTCCTTGTTGTCAATCATGGGGTCGTTGAAGCTGTCTACGTGCCCGGACGCTTTCCAGGTTTGGGGTTGCATAAAGATAGCAGCATCCAGTCCGACGACGTTTTCCTGCAGGCGTGTCATGCTCTGCCACCAGAGTTGTTTCAGGTTGTTTTTCAGGGCAACGCCGTAGGGTCCGTAGTCGTAGACGGCTTGCAGTCCGTCGTAGATTTCGCTGGAAGGGTACACAAAGCCATACTCTTTGGCATGGGCGATGATGGTTTTCAGAGAGCTTTCCGGCTCGCTGGCAGGAGAGGTTGCGCTTTTATTTTTTTTATCGTTTGCCATAGGTGGCAAAGATACAAGAGGAAGGGCAGGATTTACAAAAGAATCAGGAAGGATTTAATTTGTACTGAAATTGATCTTACAATGGCTTGTATGGTACGGAAAATAACCGTACATTTACAAAAAATAATAAACGATGGCAGCGAATAAACAAGAAAAAGCAAGGTTTGATACAAGACTTCCCCAAGAGCAAAAAGATCTTTTTGAAAGAGCCGCTTTACTGGGTGGCTATCGAAGTTTAACGGACTTTGTGTTGTTAACTGTTCAAAACCGGGCAAAAGAAATTATAGAAGAAAGAGAGCAGATAATAGCCTCAAAAAGAGATAGCGAAATATTCTTTGAAGCCATTTTAAATCCGGATAAGCCTAACAAAGACTTACTGTCAGCGGCCAAGGAATATAAATCATGGTATGCTGAATGAGTCAATTAACAGAGATGCTTGGTTCGAAACACAGGAAAAAAGATTTTTTTTGTGGAAAAGAAATGCTTGACGATTATTTACACCGGCAAGCTAATCAGGACATAAAGAGAAAATTATCGGTTTGTTTTATCATGGAAGATTCCGAAACAGGACTCATTCAGGGTTACTATACCCTGGCAAATAATAGCGTACCCCTAAGCCTGATTCCTGAAAGATTACAGAAAAAACTTCCAAAATCTTATCGTGCTATACCAACCACCTTACTTGGCAGATTAGCCATTGACCATAGATTTCAGGGCAAAGGCATTGGAAAACTCTTGTTGATTGACGCTTTGAAAAGAAGTTATGAAATCTCTAAAGCCATAGGCTCTTTTGCAGTAGTGGTTGACCCATTAGATGTTGACGCCGAAAGTTTTTATCAAAAATATGGGTTCATTAAACTTCCGGATAGCGGAAAAATGTTCCTCTCGATGCAGACGATAGAAGAACTTTTTAAGTAACTGGTTTCCGAAGATCATCCATACTGCCCTTCATAATACTTTTGATAATTCCCGGAAGTAACGTTTTGCAGCCAAGCTTCATTCGCCAGGTACCAATCTACGGTTTTTTCCAGCCCTTCTTCAAATTGCAGCGAGGGCTGCCAGCCCAGTTCGTTCATCAGTTTGCTGGCATCAATGGCATAACGCAGGTCGTGACCGGCGCGGTCCTGTACGAAGGTGATGAGCTTTTCGGACTCGCCCGCTGCCCGGCCTAACTTTTTGTCCATGATCTGGCAGAGCAGGCGCACGATGTCTATGTTTTTCCACTCGTTGAAGCCGCCAATATTGTAAGTCTCCCCTGATTTGCCCTGATGGAAGATGACGTCAATAGCGCGGGCGTGGTCTTCTACATAGAGCCAGTCGCGCACGTTTTCTCCCTTGCCGTAGATCGGCAGAGGCTTGTTGTTTTTGATATTGTTGATACACAGCGGAATGAGCTTTTCGGGAAAATGATACGGGCCATAGTTATTAGAGCAGTTGCTCACAATGACAGGCATCTTATACGTATTATGCCAGGCGCGCACAAAATGGTCAGAACTGGCTTTGGATGCTGAGTAAGGTGACTGCGGATCGTAAGGCGTGGTTTCTACAAAAAAGCCGCCTTCGTCTAAGGAGCCATATACTTCATCAGTAGAGATGTGGTAAAACAGATGCTTGTCCATCGTTTCCTGCCAGACAGCTTTGGCAGCGTGCAGCAGGTTGAACGTACCCACGACGTTAGTATTGATAAAAGCCATCGGTTCTTTGATAGAACGGTCTACATGCGACTCTGCTGCCAAGTGTATGACCGCATCGGGGCGGATGTCTTCGAACAGGGTTTGAATATACGCAGCATCGCTGATGTCGCCGCGGACGAAGTGGTAGTTTTCTTTGTCTTCTATGTCTTTGAGATTCTCCAAATTGCCCGCGTAAGTGAGTTTATCCAGGTTATAAATCTGGTAATGCGGGTATTTGTTGACAAACAAGCGAACCACGTGAGAACCAATAAAGCCGGCGCCGCCGGTAATGACTACTTTTTTTGTATTTTCCATCCTGTTAAGTTTAGCCACAAATTTAATGATTTAAAATAAAATTGCGTTATTTACATACACTGATTGCTTTTGGTAGCAGACCTATGAGAAAATATTTTTTTGTCATTACCCCCATCACGTTATTAGCGGCAGCCGCCTGTAGTAGCGACTATGTGCCCAAGCCCAAAGGCTACAACCGGATAGACCTGCCCGAACACGCTTATGTGGCTTTGCCGGATACTTTTCCTTACTGGTTTGAATATTCCAAACATGCCCGCATCTACAGAGATACTTCCGTTCGCAGCGAGAGATACTGGCTGAATGTCTACTACCCGGCGTATGTAGCCAACATACAGCTTACTTACAAACCCCTGCGGCGCAACGAGCAAAGACTGGAAACCCTGCTGGAAGATGCCTACCGCCTGACGGCCAACCACCAGATCAAAGCCTCTTCTATTGAAGAGCATATACTTGTCACACCTTCGGGCAAGCGGGCGCTGGTGGCAGAGTTGAGTGGGGAAGTGCCCAGCCAGTTTCAGTTTTACATTACCGATTCTACCCAGCATTTCCTGCGGGGCGCGCTTTATTTCCGCACGGCCACGAAAAACGACTCGCTGGCTCCGGTGATAGAATACATCAAAGCCGACATCATCCATATGCTCAATACGCTGGAATGGAAAGACAAGCCCGCACCGCAGCCCTCATGACAAGCTTTTTTGACACCAAAGTAGATTACCTGAAAGGCGTAGGCGAACGCATTGCCAGGCTGCTGCAAACCGAACTGCACATCTTTACCTATGGCGATTTGCTTCAGCATTACCCGTTCCGGCACGAAGACCGCAGCCAGTTTCATAAGATCGCCGACATAGACGAGGAAATGCCCTACGTCCAGATCATCGGCAACCTGCGCCGGGCAGAAACGGTAGGCGAGGGAGGCAAAAAGCGATTGGTTGCTACCTTTCAGGACGATACGGGTGAGATGGACCTGGTATGGTTTCAGGGTGCGCAATGGATTGTGAAAAACTTAAAACCGGACGTCGCCTATATAGCCTTCGGCAAGCCTGCCCGCTTTGGCAGCCGCTATAGTATGGCTCACCCCGAGATGGAAGTGTATGTGCCGCAAACCAGTGAAGCCAAGCCGCTGCAACCGGTGTACAACACTACTGAAAAGCTAAAGCGCAGCCGCATCGACAGCCGCGCTATTGCCCGCTTGCAGAAACGCCTTATGGAATTGGCTTACTCCAAAATACCGGAGACCTTGCCCGACCATCTCATCGAGCATTACCGGCTGATCCCTAAAAAGGACGCTCTGCTGCATATTCATTTTCCGGAGAACTACCCCATGCTGGAAAAAGCCCGCTTCCGCCTCAAGTTTGAAGAGCTTTTCTACATCCAACTTCGCCTGTTGAAGCTCAAATTAACCAAAATAGCCAAGTCCCAGGGGCAAGTCCTGACGGATACCCGCCTGGTGCACCAATTCTACGAACATCATCTGCCTTTCGAGTTGACTAATGCACAGAAGCGGGTCATCCGGGAGATTTTTGAAGACTTACGCTCCGGGCGGCAGATGAACCGGCTGCTGCAGGGCGACGTGGGCAGCGGCAAAACCATTGTGGCTTTTATCTGTATGCTGATCGCTATCAGCAGCGGCGCGCAGGTGTCTATGATGGCGCCTACCGAAATCCTGGCAGAGCAGCATTACCGCGGACTCAAAGAGTTTGCCGACCAATTGGGTATTCGCATTGCCCTGCTGACCGGCTCTACCCGTACCAAAGCCCGCCGCCTGATCGACGAGATGTTGCGCAGCGGCGAATTGTCCATCCTGGTAGGCACTCATGCGCTGCTAGAAGAGCATGTACAGTTCAACAACCTGGCGCTCTCTATTGTAGACGAGCAGCACCGCTTCGGGGTAGCGCAGCGCGCCAAACTCTGGCAGAAGAACAATGCATTTGATCCGCACGTGCTGGTCATGACGGCCACGCCCATCCCCCGGACGCTGGCCATGACGTTGTACGGCGATTTGGATGTTTCGGTCATTGATGAACTGCCTGCCGGGCGCAAGCCGATCAAGACGGTGCATCGCTTTGAGAAGCACAGGCTTCGCCTGTTTGGCTTTATCAAAGAGCAAATCAATGAAGGCAGGCAAATTTATATGGTGTATCCTTTGATTGAAGAATCTGAAAAGCTGGATTTGAA
The DNA here is from genome assembly GCA_038232695.1 of Cytophagales bacterium. Lineage (GTDB taxonomy): Bacteria > Bacteroidota > Bacteroidia > Cytophagales > Cyclobacteriaceae > JAJNNC01. The sequence continues at coordinate 11,276 of JBBSNI010000011.1, read as the reverse complement.
GCACCTGGAAGACGGGTATGAATCTATCCACAGAGCCTTTCCAGACGTGCCTGTCAGTTGCGTACATGGACGGATGCGTCCGTATGACAAAGACTTTGAGATGCAGCGTTTTGTGGAAGGCCAGACCAAGATCATGGTGGCTACGACGGTGATAGAAGTAGGTGTGAACGTGCCCAATGCGTCGGTGATGGTGGTAGAAAATGCCGACCGCTTTGGGCTGGCACAGTTGCACCAGTTACGCGGCAGGGTTGGGCGGGGTGCGGATCAATCGTATTGCATCCTGATGACCGACTACAAGCTCAGCAGAGACAGCAAAGTACGACTCCAGACGATGGAACGCACGACAGATGGTTTTGAGATTGCAGAAACCGACCTGAAGCTGCGCGGCCCCGGCGACATTGAAGGCACTCAGCAAAGCGGCGTGTTGGATTTGTTAATCGCCGACCTGAGCAAAGACGGCAAAGTACTACAGGAAGCTCGCCATGCCGCCTCGGAAATCCTGGAAAAAGACGGCGAACTGCTGCTACCCGAACATCAGCCTATCCGCCAGCATATTCAGAACCTGAAAAAGGATACGGTGAACTGGAGCAGGATCAGTTGAGCTTAAGAAGCTAACTTGAATGTATCATGAGCAAATCCTGGCAGGCCTGTTTGGTTGTTTGATGGCTGTTGACCAGTTGGTTGAGCTTTTTCATGCCTTTGCATTTCATGTTGCGCACTACCTGTTCACTTTTATAACCCATCACCTGAAAGATTTGCTTCATCGGCATCTGTTCGTAGTAGTAAAGCAACAGTATCTTTCGGTAATTTTCTTCCAGTTGGTTAATGAAAGACAACATTTGCTTTTCAGCTTCATGCCGGAAAATGAGATGTTCTGCGTCTTTGGATGTCTGTTCACTGCTGTCATAGTAGATATTTTCTCTGTGCTGTGCCCGGCTTCTTCGCTTGAGTTCATTGCGCCAGAGGTTACGCAAGATAGCATACAGCAGCGTTTTGATGCTGCTCTCGCCTCTGAACTTCCCTTGTCTGACCAGTTCGATAAAAGCGACCAGCGTTTCGTGGAAGTAATCTTCTGCATCTTGCTGGCTACCGCTATTTTGCCTGATAAAGTAAGTCAGACTGTCGAAATGTGTTCGGTAAAGGTAGCGTACGGCGGCTTCCAATGCTGTGCCATCTTGTAGGGCTTCTATGACCTGGGCATCTGTTAATGGCTGATGGGTTAGTTTCATGTGCGTATAGGCTTGGTAAATGAGTATAGGGAAACTGAGGTATAATATGCTATAAATTTACCAAGCGGAATGGTAGTATACATCACTATGAGTAGTGATTTTGAAGATTAGCTATCAGAGAATATTCTGTTCCAACGCATACTTATAGAGACCGACGGTGTTTTTGACCTGCAACTTGCTGAGTAGATTTTTGCGGTGCGTATCCACAGTATACGTACTGATGAAGAGTTTCTCGGCAATCTGCTGTGTCGTATATTCTTCCCCGATCAGGCGAAGGACTTCTATTTCACGTTTGGTCAGCACTCCTCCCTGTCCCTGATGTACTTCTTCTGCCAGCGCCCGCTGCATGACTTCCTGGCTGAAGTAGGTGCCGCCCGCATAGACCGCCCGTATCGCATTGAGCAGTTCCTGCTTACCTACTTCTTTGAGTACATACCCTGCAATACCCTGCTGCATGAGTTTCTTCAGTCGCTGCGGACTGTCATGCATGGTCAGCACGATGACTTTCACCTGGGGATAATGCTTTTGCATCTCCCGTATGGTTTGTTCTCCATCCATGACGGGCATACTCAGGTCGATGAGGGCTACGTCAGGAACTTGCTTTTCGAGCAGGTCAAGAAACTGTTGTCCGTTTTGGGCTGTCCCTGACAGGTGGATATCTTCTGCCGAGGAAAGCAGCATCGCTACCCCGTCGGTAAACATCTGATGATCTTCGGCAATGGCAAGGTTGATCATGATCGTAACGTTAGAAGCCTGGCGTAAGATACGATTTTTTCTTTGCCTATGTAAAATCTGAGTGCGTTTGTGGAGCCAGGTAGTTTTCTGCTGCTGACTCCTGTACGCTTGCCAATGGCAGGTCTACAATCAGCGTAGTACCTCTTTCTTTGCGGGCATCCACATGTAGTTTCCCCTGAAGGTGAGCCACCCGCGAGGCGATATTCTTCAGCCCCAACCCCTGTGCGGTATGTTCGGGATCAAATCCTACACCGTCGTCTTCCATGATCAGGTTCAGATGCTGTGCATCCAGGGAGAGTTGCAAGGTGACTTCCCTGGCGTGGGCATGACGCAGCACGTTGCTGACAGCTTCCTGCACGATGCGATACACCGTAATTTCTATCTCCTGCGGAAGCGACTGTGTAAAGTTGTGCAGAAAAAGTTGAAAGCGCAACTGGTGCGATTCGTTCACCGTATCCCGCAGGTGCCGGAGGGCTTCTGCCAGCCTGAAGTGCGACTCGTTGACAGCGGCCAGGTTATGTGCTACGCTGCGCACTTCCCGGCACGCCTGATCCAGTAGCTGGCCTGCTTTGGTGAGTTGCTGCTGTTGGGGTTCCGGGAGTTGCAAATGAGAAGCAAGGTCCGAATAATAGAGCTTGATGGTAGCCAAAAGACTTCCCAGCCGGTTGTGCAAATCTGTGGCAATGCGTTTTCGCTCCATCGCCTGCCCCTGCATGAGTGCATCCAGAAAAGTGACCTCCTGGTTTTTGAGTAGCTGGTGCACCTGCTGGTCTTGCTCGGCGCGGGCTTTGGCCAATTTGACCCTGCTGGCCTGGCGAAAGCTGTAGAAAAGCAAACTGGCTACCAGCAGGGTGAGCAGCAGGGCAATCACCATCGCATTGCGTTGTTGGGTAGTCAGAGTAAGAATAGCTTCCTGCACGGCTTTGTCTTTTTCCAATAACGTAATTTCCTGTTCACGCTTTTCAGCTTCGTACTGTTCCCGCAGTTCTGCAATCTGCCGGGTAGTCTCTTCATTGAGCAATGTATCTTTAAGGTTAATAAATTTCTCCTGATAATTATAAGCCTGCCGGTACTGACCCAGATCATAGTAATTTTGCGCAATATTTTCATAATTTATTTGCTTCATGCGCGCCAGATTAAGCTTTTCTGCTAAAGCCAGACTTTTGAAATGTTGTGCTAATGCGGCGGTGAATTCGTCTCTTCGGTTGTATAGAAAACCTATGTTATTGAGTGTCCAGACCAGCGACTCCTCATCGCCCAATTGGGTTTGTAAATCTTTGGCTGTATCATACAAGTAAAGTGCGCTATCGTAGTTAGCTAATTTCTCCTGGATGATACCGAGATTCATGTAAAGCGTAGCCACGTGGCGTAGATAGGCTAAGGATTGGTAAATATCCAATGCTTTGTTCAAGAAATACTTCGCCGAATCATAAGCTTCTAACTTGAGGTAAGCATTCCCTAAGTAGGTAAAACTTTGGGCAATTCCTGGTTGGTCATCAATTTCTTGATTGATTAACAAAGCTTTTTTACTAAAAGCTATTTTTTGCGAATAATTGTTCAGATAGCCGTATACACTTCCTATGCTGTTATATATCTCAGCTAATTTACTGTCATTGGCACTTTGATTAGCCGCCGATAAGGCATCCATATAATAGGTAAATGCTTTCTGATAATCCCCTAGTTTCTGACATGCAATACCTGAGGCAATCAAGACATCACAGAGAAAATCTGCTTCTCTCTCCGATTGCTTTTGCAATAGAAGGCGGCTCTGGCTGTAATAAGCTAAAGCAGAAGCATATGCTCCCTCTTTGTGTTCTGCTTTTCCTAAAAGGAAAGTGGCCCTTGCCTGAGCCCAGGGTAGATGCTCGATGCGCGCCAGAGAATCTATCTGATGAGCAAAATAGCGAGTAGAATCTAAGTTTGTAGCTAAGTAGCTCATGGCCACCTGTTGAAGCCGTATAAGATTAAGAGAATCAATGGTATCAACAGGCGCTCCAAAAGCTTTGCTGCTCAGTATTGCTGTAGACAATACTACAGTCCATATCCATCGAGGCTGCATAGATAAAAGCTGTTATTTGTCCTTTTCAGGGTCTTTGGGTTCGGAACCTCCTCCAGAAGTAGAATTTACCCTTGATGTATCATCAAGCTTATTTCTTTGTTCAGGAGTCGGCTTAGGTTGAGTCTCTTCCGTAGAAGAAGTGGTCGATTTTTTAGTGTTCGTTTCCATGATCATTAGGTTTATAGTGAAGAATAAATAATAGGTTGGTTGAAGGTAGGCTATTTTATAACAAACAGAAAACAAGCCGCTTGAAATCTTTACCCAAAAGCATGAAAATACCGATAAGTAGGGATATATTTCCTGCCAGCATTTTGTCCGGATGCTGAATATTCCGGTAATTATGTAAAAGTTGCTAACGCTTCCGGCCAACCAAGCGTGTCTTCTGCCTGGCATATAGATGTGTATTGAAGGGTGAGATATGTAAAAGCGTGATATTTTGTACGAATTGCCAAATAATCCAAGGTTTTATTGAATAATTAGTAGTAAAATGCCTCTATCAATAGACAGACTTATAATGGTATGCATAAAAATTAAAAAAAATGCTCAAATTACGTGAACCCTTCAAAATGACAAATTAGCAATACAGCTTCATTATTAATGCTCAAATTTGATTTTTTGCAAAAAACAACTTTTTCAGTTCATAACCTTTAAAATCCTTCCGGATATTGGATTCAGTAAATTCAAATTTATTGAGAAAGGTTTTGAGCTACTCTTTAAAAATCAAGTATAATTAAGTATCTTGCTTGTTCGCAAAATATAATTCTGAAAAATGTCAAATCAGCGCACAAAATGCTGATAATAAGATTATTATTTTAATATTTTCAAAATAATATATGGATCATACCGATTTATATGATAATGTAAGAATTATATTTTGTTTTCGTCTGCTTTTTAAAAATAAAATTTTCAGCTTGTCAATTTTTTATGATTAAAAAACGTTGCATGGAAAATCTGCCCACACGCTCTCTCTATACGCCCGAAATGGAACATGATGCCTGCGGTATCGGCTTTGTCGCCCACCTGAAGGGCAAAAAGTCGCATAGTATTGTAGAAGACGCCATCATCATGCTCCAGAACATGGAACACCGGGGCGGCTGCGGCTGCGACCCCGACACGGGCGATGGCGCCGGTATCCTGGTACAGAAACCCCACCGCTTTTTCCAGAAGGCGCTCAAAGAAAACGGCATCAAACTACCTGCCTCCGACCACTACGGCGTCGCTATGATGCTCTTTCCCCTCAATGATGAACAACACCAGGCCTGCCGGGCTATCTTTGAGCAAACGATAGCCTCCCTGGGCTTGCAGTTGTTAGGCTATCGCACGGTGCCTACCAACCCTCAGAGCCTGGGAAGAGCCTCCCGGCTGGTAGAACACCAGGTGATCCAGGCTTTCATCGCCTTCAAAGAACACACCCCGGCCGACCCTATGGCGCTGGAAAGAAGGCTCTATGTGCTGAAAAACTATGCTACCCGCACCATTCACCAGCAGGTACCCGGTACGGAAGACCTTTTTTATATCGCTTCCTGCTCCTATAAAACCATCGTCTATAAAGGGCAACTGACGACCTTTCAGCTTAAACCTTATTACCTCGACCTGCAAAAACCTGCGTTTGAGACGGCGCTGGCGCTGGTGCATTCCCGCTTCTCTACCAATACCTTTCCCAAGTGGAAGCTGGCCCAGCCTTTCCGCTATATTGCCCACAACGGAGAGATCAACACCATCCGGGGCAATGTCAACTGGATGCGCGCCAAAGAAGCTTTGCTGGCTTCTACCTTTTTTACCCGGGAAGAACTGGACCTGCTCCTCCCTATCTGCGATGCGGCGCATTCTGATTCAGCCAACCTGGACAATATGATAGAGTTGCTGCACTTAGGCGGCCGCTCCCTGCCGCATGTGATGATGATGCTCGTGCCGGAAGCCTGGCAGGACAACGACCTGATGAACGACCCCAAAAAAGCCTTCTATGCGTACCACGCCTCGCTGATGGAGCCCTGGGACGGTCCGGCCTCTATCTGCTTTACCGATGGGCACCTGGTAGGCGCTACGCTGGACAGAAACGGCTTGCGCCCTTCCCGCTATCTGCTGACCAAAGACGATAAGCTGGTCATGTCCTCCGAAGCGGGCGCCCTGCCGGTAGACGAATCCAAAGTCATCCTGAAAGGCAGGCTGCAACCGGGCAGAATGTTTGTCGCCGACCTGGAAAAGGGCAGGATCATCAGCGATGAAGAGCTCAAACAAGACATCTGCTCTGAGCAACCCTACCGCCAATGGCTCACTCAGCATCAGTATGCGCTGGAAGACCTGCCCGCACCTCAAAACCTGAACGGACAGGAAACCAAAAGCTCCGATGATCTGCCGCTCATCAGCTGGCAAATGACGCTGGGTTATACCACGGAAGACCTGAAAGTCATCCTGGCCCCTATGGTAGCGTCTGCCAAAGAACCTCTGGGCTCTATGGGCGCGGATATTCCCCTGGCGGTGCTTTCCGACCAGAGCCAGCACCTGGCCAACTACTTCAAGCAACTGTTTGCCCAGGTGAGCAACCCGCCCATTGACCCGATCCGCGAGCGGCTGGTGATGTCGTTGTTTACCAGCGTAGGCGGCAGCCGCAATGTGATGGCAGCCACCCCGGAGCATTGCCGCCAGGTAAACCTGCCACAGCCCGTGCTGACCAACGAACAGCTTAGAAAATTAAAATACATTCAGTTGTCCGGCTTTAAGGTACATACGGTAGAAAGCGTTTTTCCGGCCACCGGACAAGCGGGCACATTAGAACAGGCTATCCGGCAGATCAGCGAAGCCGCCGAAGAAGCCGTCTGTGCCGGGGCAAATATCCTGGTGATCTCTGACCGGAATTTTAGCAAAGACCGGGCGCCTATTCCCTCCCTGCTGGCCACAGGTGCTATCCATCATCACCTGATCAGAAAAGGACTGCGTTCGCAGACCAGCCTGATTGTAGAAGCGGGTGATGTGTGCGAAACGCACCATTTTGCTACCTTGATCGGTTATGGGGCTCATGCGGTCAATCCTTACCTGGCTTTCGCCAGCATAGACGATCTACAGACACGTGGGCTGCTGCATACTGCTTACGAAAAAGAGGAACGGTATAAGCGGTACATCAAAGCCATCAACAACGGGCTGCTCAAGATATTCTCCAAAATGGGTATCTCTACGCTGCAATCCTATCATGGGGCGCAGATTTTTGAGGCTTTGGGCGTAAGCCGGAAAGTCGTAGACCTGTGTTTTTCAGGGACGCTTTCGCGCATCGAGGGTGTAGATTTTGATGATATTGCCAGGGAAGTACTTGTTCGGCATCAACTGGCTTTTGCAGACAAACCCATCACGGCACAAAGACTGGAAGTTGGCGGTATCTATCAGTGGAAACGCCAGGGAGAATACCACATGTTCAATCCCGAGACCATACACCTGCTGCAACAGTCTACCCGCAAGAACGACTATACACTTTATAAAAAGTACGCTGCCGTGGTCAATGACCGCACCCGGAAAGCCTGTACCATCCGCGGATTGCTCGAATTCAAACAGCAAACCTCTATTCCTCTAACGGAAGTAGAATCGCGGGACATCATTCTCAAACGCTTCGTCACGGGCGCGATGTCTTTTGGCTCTATCTCCCATGAGGCGCACAGCACCCTGGCCATTGCCATGAACCGTATTGGCGGCAAAAGCAACAGCGGTGAAGGTGGGGAAGATGAAATACGCTTCGAGCGCAAGCCCAACGGCGACTGGGAATGCTCTGCCATCAAGCAGGTCGCCTCCGGCCGGTTTGGTGTGACAAGCCATTACCTGACCAACGCCCGCGAACTGCAAATCAAAATGGCGCAGGGCGCCAAGCCCGGTGAGGGTGGTCAGCTACCCGGCCATAAAGTAGATGAGTGGATCGGACGGGTGCGCCATGCTACCCCCGGCGTAGGACTGATCTCGCCGCCGCCGCACCACGACATCTATTCTATCGAGGATTTGGCGCAACTGATCTTTGATCTGAAAAATGCCAACCGCGAAGCGCGCATCAATGTGAAGCTGGTCGCCTCTGCCGGGGTAGGCACCATTGCTGCCGGCGTCGCCAAAGGACATGCCGACGTGGTGCTGGTCTCCGGTCACGATGGGGGCACGGGTGCCTCGCCTATCAGTTCCATACGCCATGCCGGTTTGCCCTGGGAGTTGGGACTTGCCGAAACGCACCAGACCCTGGTGAAAAACAATTTGAGAAGCCGCATCACCGTGCAGACCGACGGGCAGATCAAGACAGGCAGAGACATTGCGGTGGCAATTCTGTTGGGTGCCGAAGAGTTTGGCGTAGCCACGGCCGCCCTGGTGGCCGAAGGATGCATCATGATGCGTAAATGCCACCTCAACACCTGCCCGGTAGGCGTAGCCACACAAGACCCGGAACTGCGGGCTTTGTTTACCGGCAAGCCTGAACATATTGTCAACCTGTTCTATTTCCTGGCAGACGACCTGCGGGAGATCATGGCAGAACTGGGTTTCCGCACCATCAACGACATGGTAGGGCAGGTAGATGCATTGAAAATACGTGAGGGCATAGACCACTGGAAGATCAAAAAACTGGACCTCAGCCCCGTACTGTACAAAGCGGAAACGGCTCCGCACGTAGGCATCTATAAGCAGCAGGAACAAGATCATGGCATCGACGAAGTGCTGGACTGGACCTTGCTGGAAGTTGCCAAACCTGCGCTGGAAAAAGCCGAGCCTGTCAAAGCCAGTTTTAAGCTGATCAACACCAACCGCTCGGTGGGTACGATGCTTTCTAATGAAATCTCCAGGCGTTATGGTCATCCGGGACTTCCTGCCGGTACCATACAATTCAAGTTTAAAGGCTCCGCCGGGCAGAGTTTCGCCGCTTTTGGCGCCCAAGGTATTCACTTTGAGTTAGAGGGTGAAGCCAACGATTATTTTGGCAAAGGCTTATCCGGGGGCGAGTTGGTCATCTATCCGCACCGCGAAGCCAGGTACGCCGCAGAAGAAAATATGATCATCGGCAACGTAGCCTTCTATGGTGCTACAGCGGGTGAAGCCTACATCCGTGGGCTGGCAGGCGAACGGTTTGGCGTGCGCAACTCAGGCGTAAAAGCCGTAGTAGAAGGGGTAGGCGATCATGGCTGCGAATATATGACCGGGGGCGTGGTGGTCGTGCTGGGCAAGACCGGGCGCAACTTTGCTGCCGGTATGAGCGGAGGCGTGGCCTTTATCTACGACCTGGACAAAACCTTTACCCTGTACTGCAACCAGGAACTGGTCAACCTGGAAGCGCCTGACGCAGAAGACCGCCACATGCTGCATGAGATGATCATCCGGCAATATGAAAACACCCGCAGCACGGTTGCCAAACATATTCTGGACGACTGGCAGCATACGCAACATTATTTTATCAAAGTAATGCCTATAGAATACAAAGCGGTATTGCAAAAAAGAAAAGCCCGGCAAGCTTTGTCCGATAATGAACCTATAGAAGTAACTGTAAACCAAAGCGTCTGAACCATGGGAAAACCTACCGGATTTAAAGAATACAACCGTGAACTGCCCAAAACCCGCGATCCTCAGGAGAGAATCCAGGACTATAACGAACTGTATTTGTCCTTTGAGGAGGAAAAAACACAGCAGCAGGCAGCCCGCTGTATGGACTGCGGCATTCCTTTCTGCCACAACGGATGTCCGTTGGGCAACAACATTCCTGAATTCAACGATGCCGCTTACCAGGGCAACTGGGAACTGGCCATAGAGATACTGAGTGCTACCAACAACTTCCCGGAGTTTACCGGCAGGATTTGCCCGGCGCCCTGTGAAGCTTCCTGTGTGCTGGGCATCAACAAGCCGCCGGTCGCCATTGAGCATATCGAGAAGTCTATTGCCGAGAAAGCTTTTGAGTTAGGCTATATCAAGCCGCAACCGCCCAAAAGCAGAACCGGCAAAAAAGTAGCCGTCATCGGTTCGGGACCGGCCGGACTGGCTGCTGCCGCGCAACTCAACAAAGGAGGGCATTGGGTTACCTTGTTTGAAAAAGACAGCCGCATCGGCGGGCTGTTGCGCTATGGCATTCCTGATTTTAAGATGGAAAAATGGGTCATCGACCGCCGCCTGGAGATCATGGAAGCCGAAGGCATACAGTTCAGAACTAATGTACACGTAGGCGAAGACATTACAGCAGAAACGCTGCAAGAGGAATTTGACGCTATCCTGCTCTGTACCGGCGCCGGTGTGCCGCGCGATCTGCCTATTCCGGGAAGAGAGTTGCAAGGGATTCATTTTGCGATGGACTTCCTTACCCAGCAAAACAAGCGTATCTCCGGCGATGCCTATGGCGACAACAACGAGATTTTTGCGACGGATAAAAACGTGGTAGTGATCGGCGGTGGTGATACCGGCTCAGACTGCGTAGGCACTTCCAACCGTCACCGTGCCCGTTCGGTACGGCAGATAGAGTTAATGTCGCGCCCGCCGGAAGGCAGAAATGAGGCAAATCCCTGGCCGCTCTGGCCCATGATCCTGCGCACCTCTTCCTCCCACGAAGAAGGCTGCGACCGCGACTGGGCGATCCTGACCAAAGCCTTCATCGGAGACGAACAAGGCCGTCTGAAAGCCATCCGCCTGGCAAGAATTGAATGGAATATACAGGAAAACGGTCGCCCCGGTTTTGAAGAAGTCCCCGGCAGCGAGCACGAAATCCCCTGCGAGTTGGCGCTGCTGGCCATCGGCTTTGTGCACACCGACCCCAAAGGCATCGTAGAGACACTGGGGCTGAAGCTGGATGCCCGTGGCAACATTGAAGCGCCGGAAGGCCGCTACCAGACCAGCCTGCCGCATGTCTTTGCCGCAGGAGACGCCCGACGCGGCCAATCTCTGGTGGTATGGGCCATCTCCGAAGGACGCGAAGCCGCCCGCGCCGTAGACCAGTACCTGATGGGGCACTCCACGCTGGAGACCAAGGATGATTCTATGCTGAATGTAGCACAGGCTGCCGGATAATTAACCTCACTCATCTGTATGCGCTCTTTGTAAGTATGAGTTACAATATCGGCGTCCTTTTGAAAAAAGAAGAATAATACAAAAAACCCTGTTTGTTGGCGCGAGCCATCCCGGCCGGACGTCCGCGCTCGTTCCTATTATGAGCAGGCATCAAGCCTACAAGGCTGGGCCGCATAGGCTGGGCCGCATAGGCTGGGCCGCATAGGCTGGGCCGCATAGGCTGGGCCGCATAGGCTGGGCCGCATAGGCTG
>JBBSNI010000010.1:0-31887 GCA_038232695.1 Cytophagales bacterium | reverse complement strand
CTGCTTGTAGTGCTGCTATTTGGCTTTCCTGATCCATACCCAACTATAATACTTTTTCCGTAACTTAACAAAAATTATTAGTCCACCTGAGTAGTTACCTCCTTCAAATTGTTCTATGGCATCAAGTATATCTTCGTATTGTTCAAGGACAATATATTTAATAATTTGATAATTAGAACCTTTTCCGAGTTCGGGTTTTTTAGCTTTCCATTTTGATGAGAAAATACTTTTTAAAATTCTTGGTTTCGTTATCGAAGAAAAGTAAGTTCCCATTTCTATTAGAATGAATTTAATTTTTCTGCTACCGATTTTATTGATATTGATTACTGCCTGACCAGAAGTGCCAGAACCAGCAAAAAAATCTAAAACAATACCGTCAATTTCACCAATTGACGTCCCTATTAGTTTTTCATATAATGTTGTGGAATGGTTGTATGGGAAAGTCAAGCCCATTGCACCTATTTCTGATTTCCCTTTTTTTGCATCTTGTATTACAGACGGCATTTGCTTTTTAACTTCACTGTTTAGCGTAACCTTTTGCCTTGGTTGAGTTGTTTCATCAGAGCCAAATAAAATTTCATCATTGTCCATCATTTTTTTAAGAGTTTCAGGTGTTCTTGAAAATCCATTTGGTGGCACTGAACAAGGCTTTTTTGTTATTGGATGAATTAGCGGTTGAAAAAATTTCTCGTCAGTTCTAGGTTCAGGTGCACGTAAACTTACACTTTGATAAACATGACCTTTTTCATCTATAAAGCGATATGCCTTGTCACCGCCCGTCAAATCTTTATTGCTTGAAATCCATTTAGAAAATTCTTTTCTAACATTATCATTTACAGCGCCTGCATCAGAAATTAGTTTTTTTGCCATTTTCAACATAACAATGGCATTTTCATTCCTGAAATTTATTGCTGTTGTTCGGTTGGTGTTCCATAAAACATATTCGTGTTGTAATGCAAGACCACTTCCACCGTTCATCGGATTACGCTTATCCCATATTAGTGTTCCTGCATTTCCTATTTTATATAAATTCATCAATTGATGCAAATTCTCATATTCATTCTCATCTATGTGGCACAAGAAGTCACCAACTTTTGAAAGTAAGCTAAAGCCAAGTGACAATCTGTTTTCCATCATACTAATCCAACTTGAATGACGGAAGTGATTTTTATATAGAAAACCACTTGTATTTGAATTGTAAGGTGGGTCAATATGAATACAATTCACTTGCCCATTATATCTGTCGGAAATTGTATTTAATCCTTGATAATTCTCCGAATTAATCAAAAACCCGTTTGTTCTTTCATCTAAATTTTCAATCTCTGACAGTATTTTATCCTTAAACTGATTGCTGCCATCTTTCTGCTTAAAGAATTTGGTATCTAATACCAATGTGGGTTGGGCTTTCAGGTCGGCAAGGGTTTTTACTTTTACGCTAAAGAGATTTTCCCATTCAGCAAGTTGGGCTTTGTTGTCTAAAATTTCTTTGTAGTATTTCTCGTCAATGTTGTCAATGGTAAGGCAGTATTCGCTTTCTATCACTTTCTTTTTCATGGTAAAGAGTTTCTTTTGGAACTCTTCAATGGCGCTCAAAAACTCAATAATGCGGCTGCTTACCAATTCAAATGCTTTGGCAATAATCAGGGTGGTGTTGTCCAACTTGCCATCCAATATGCTTTTCAGGTCGCTAAGGATATGATTTTTAACGTAGCGTTCTTTTTCCTGCGCAAGAAACTCCTGCAAGTTTTCGTGTATGAAATAATCACTGTCGTTGCCAATGTAAAAGCTGTTCAGCTTTTGGTCAATGTTGTAAATGGTTTCCAGCGTTTCGTCCGAGAAACGTTCTTGTCCGTTTTTAGAAATGATTTCAATTTTGCTGCCCCGTTCAAGGTTCTTGTTCACTTTGTTCAGTAAGGTTTTGCGATTTACCCGCAAAGCACCGATGCCTTTTACGCTGCCGTCCTGCACTTTGTCATAATCATCGGTCAGGTCATTGAATACTGGTTTGCCTTCTACAAAAAGATAGTTGTCTAAATTCTCCTTGCTTTTGAAAACATCTTTGAATAAAGACTTAAACAAATCGGCTTTGGTAGTGGAAGAATCAGAAAGGTTAAATACAATTCTGGTAATACCATCCTTTTCTTCAAAGCGGTTGAATTTGTAATGCTTTAGCTTGGTGTCTTTGTTGTTGTTTCGTGCCGTTTCTTCGCCTGTGCTTTCTTCATTGGTTTCCAGTCGCAGTTCAAATTCTTTGTCAAGATGCTTTAGCTTAAACTTTATCGCATTGAATGAATTACCTGTCTTAATGTATAAACTGCCTTTGTGTTTCCAATGGAACATAGTGTCGTTGCCGTCATAGTCGGCTTCATACGGCACTTTGTAAAGATTACGGCTGCGGTTGTTGTACCCAAAATCTCCGTTGGAGTAATACATTTCAAAATAACCAAGAATGTGGTTATAGATTTTGTCTTTTATCTCGTCTGTTATGTTGAATTCTTTTGTTGATGAATTAAGCGTAGCTTTTAAATTTTCTTTTTCAGCATCATCACTTCCAAATTGTAAAATCAATTGTTCAATTTTCTCAAAATTACCTGCTGGGTCATTTACTAAACTCTCTTGATTGAATTTTTTCAGGTAAGCTGTAAGGCTTGTTAGCTCTACTTGCTTTTCAATATTGCTAACCAGTTCAAGGGTTTTATTGATTATCGGTTCAAGGCATTGTTCGTCCGTTCCGTCAATAAAGTTTTCAATCTCTTTGCGTTTCAGGTTATATATTCTGTAAATCCCAAAGTCCAAGTCATTGGCATTGAACTGGAACATTTCCTTAAGGAAAAACTTTAACTGGTCTATTGAATTTTCTTTACTCATTTTCTCTCTTTATGAAGTCGCTAATTTACGTTTTAAAGTGTCGTTATTGTCATTTGTGCGTAGGCAAAAAGTGGCTCTTTTGGCTGTGCGAAGGGTCGGCTTAATGTGTAAGGGCAAAGCCAAATGTGCCACTTGTGAGTTGCCCCAAAGCGAGCTGTCTCAAAACCAGGCCAGTGTAGAAGCCCTGATCGCCATGCGCAACCGCCGTATGCAAAAGAAGGGAGAGGCAGAAGAAGCCACCCGCCTGCGCAACGAGAGCATGAAAGCTCTGCACCTATGGATGAAAGAATTCCGCAGCATCGCCCGCATCGCCCTGCAAGACAGCCCCCAACTCTTAGAAGCCCTGGGCATCATAGTCAAAAGCCAGAAAGTATAACCAAAGAAGAGGTGTTTATTTTCACAACCCAGGCTCGTAATCCGCTACTTGCTGCTTCTCAGCGTCGGGAATAGGCATGGATCGCCCGGTGCTGGTATCAATGGCTACCATGACGGTGGTGGCGGTAAAAAACAGTTTGTCGCCAGACGGGTCCGTGATGATATTGTCCATCGTCAGGCTGCTGTTGCCCAGGCGGGTGGTGCGCAGGTAAACGACCGGCGTATCGTGCGGCAGGAGGGGTCTTTTGAAATCCATACTGGCATGCGCCAGCACCAGGGCGACCTTTTCCCGCTCTTGTTTGACTATTTCTTTGAAATACTCAAGCCGCGCCAGTTCCAGGTAGGTCAGGTAGATGGCGTTGTTGGCATGACCGAGCATATCCATATCCGAATAGCGGGTTTGTATCTGAAAGCGAAACCGGTATTTGTCTAAATCTGTCAGTGTGATCATTACTCGATGATGATGGTTACTTTATTGCTTCTGTTCTCTACCAGCACATCGGTTTTGGTACCGGCGCCGTAGTTGTCCATGTCTCCCTTTTCAACGTTGACATAATAGTCTTTCGCTTCCAGTCCTGTAAATTTTACGCGCCCTTTTTTGTCCGTTGCTTTTTTGCCTTCTACCGGGTTGGTCTCGTTTTCGTAATCTTCTTTGGTGTTAAATATCTGCACCGTAGCACCTTCTACGATATTACCCAGGTTGTCGCGGACGGTGATCTCCAGGGATGTCTTCAGGAGTTGGATAGGTGTGCTGTCTGCTTCAGGGACGCTGGCAGAGGGCAACGCCTGGCAGCCTATGATAGACAGGATAAAAAAAACAAATACTTTTTTCTTCATCATCGTTAAGTTTTTAAATATGCGTTGATAATAAATGATCATTAGACAGGTTTTTTTAAATGAGTAGTGTGATAGATGTTCGTAAAATTTACTCGACAATAATCCTTTTGGTTCTCCTGCTGCTTCCGGTGTTAGTGTATGCACAGCAACACGCCCGGCTACAAACCCGGGAAACCAGCCGCAAAGGTAAGTATTACAGCCGGCAAACCGCAACGGTTGAGCCACAAAAGTCTTATTGGGTGGAGCCTGGCTTTACCTTTACCAGCCTGAGCCTGCGCATTGCGCCTTCCGAGGACTTCACGGGCGCGTATGTCGTCAGCCAGGCAGATACTTTTTGGCTGCAAGCCGACGAACACCAGCCGGAAGGCGACTCGCTTGGGCGGCAAGCCAACCTGGTTATACTGGAAAAGCCTGTCAGCCGCATTTTGTTTTATCCGGGCAGCATACGGGGCAAGGTAGTGTTTTCGCTGATTAATGCCCGGCGTGGAGACGCCCGGCGTGGCAACGCAGCTACGGGCAAAAAGGAAACTGTTCCAACGCAAAACCGGCGGCAGCAGGCCAGTCCGCCCGGAGAGGCTTGTGACAAACCCGCGCTGATCGAGGCTTCCCAGTGGCGGGCAGGCTTGCCGCCGCCTGATTATACACGGATCGCTACGCCGGTAGCGCATGTCATCGTACACCATTCGGCTGGCTCTAATACCAGCACCAACTATACGGACATTGTACGAAACATTTATCTTTTTCATACCCTGGACCGGGGCTGGTCAGACATTGGGTACAACTTTCTGGTAGCCCAGGACGGAACTATCTTTGAAGGCAGAAGTGCCGGTACTCAAGCTATAGAATCAGACAACATCCAGGGTGCTCACTTTTGTGGCAAAAACTCCGGCACGATGGGCATCTGCCTGCTGGGCAACTACAATACGGCGGTGCCTACCGAAGCGGCACTCACTTCTCTTGTCGGCCTGGCAGCCTGGAAGATCATCAAAGAGGCACTCGATCCCCTCTCGATGCTCTCCCACCCCGCCAATGCTTCTCTGGGCGTGATCGCCGGACACCGCGACGGGTGCGCTACGGAATGTCCGGGCGACAATCTGTATGCCCGCCTGGGCGACATCCGGCAGCGTGTGCAGCAACAGATAGCATCCTGCCAAACGGCTACCGCCCTAGAGGTGTACCCGGTGCCTTCGGACGGCTTGCTGCATGTGCTGATCCCCGATACCATTACGGTGTACAACATCCAGCTTTACGATATGCAGGGACAAACCTTGGTTTTGCCTGTTACCCGGGAAAAAAACCAGTGGATAGTTAACCTAACCGCGCAAGTCGATGGGTTGTACGTAGTAAGAGTGAGCGGGAAAAACTTTCAGGCCGCGCGAAAGGTGATCCTTGCCCGTCCGTGAGGTCTCACAGACCTTGATTCCGGGACGCGGGAATGAAGTTTTTTCCTTAACTTAATGCCATTGAACGCGCGCCAGTATTAATGGCACCAGTATTAGCCAGTACCAATGAACAATCCAAACACCTGAACACCCCAACCAAAAAGTTCACAAAAACATCATCAGGCTGTGATACTTCTGTGATACATTCCAGGTACGTTATTACGTATATTGATGAAAGTTTATTTCACTTTAATCACAGCTTCATGGAAACGGGACTACAACACGAACTCAACCAGCTTACTGCTACAGTGGCAGCCGGGGCTTCCCCGGAGGTATTGCAGGTACTGCAACGCTTTACCGGCGAACTAAAAACCAAGGACTACCAGGCCCGCAGCCTGCAGGTAGGCGATATGGCAGAGGATTTTGTCCTTGAAGATACCCGTGGGCAGCTTGTCAGCTTATACGCCCTGCTGGCGGCAGGGCCGGTGGTGCTGAGCTTTTACCGGGGCGGGTGGTGCCCTTACTGCAATATGGAACTCACGGCGTTGCGCTACGCGCTGGCGGAGATAGAACTCTCCGGGGCACAACTCATAGCAATCTCTCCTGAAAAACCGGATAACATGCGGCGTACCATAAGCAAAAACAAGCTGGATTTCAAAGTACTCAGCGATGTCAACAGTAGTGTAGCCCGCTCTTTTGGCCTTGCCTTCACCCTGCCTGACTATATGACTGCCTTCTACCGCAGCTTTGGCTTAAACCTCTCGCGCTACAATGCCGATGTGACCGCGCGCCTGCCCCTGCCTGCTACCTATATCATTGATACCCAATACACCGTGCGCTATGCTTTTGTAGAGGCTTGCTATACCCAGAGAGCCGAGCCCGGAGAGATCGTTGCAACCCTGCAATCCCTGCAACATTCCGCCGTTATGTCGTGTGGTTGATACTTTTGGTCGCCGGAAAAGCGTATCTTTACAGACTAACAGATAGGCTATGCAAAAGAAAGCTTTGGTAGTAGAAGACGACCCGGATATTGCTAACCTGGTCTCTGTCAACTTACGCGATATTGATTGTATGACGGAGGTAGTGTCCAATGGAATAGAAGCCTTGTACTTTGCCACCCAGCACCCATATGATATTATCATCCTCGATATTATGCTGCCTGGCATGGACGGCATAGAAGTGTGCAAACGCATTCGTCAGGAGAAGATCACCACGCCTATCATCATGCTTACTTCCAAAGCCGAAGAGATTGAGAAAGTGCTGGCCCTTAACTTGGGCGCCGACGATTACATGACCAAACCCTTCAGCGTACGCGAACTGGTAGCGCGTGTCAAGGCAAGGATACGGCGCTTTAGCCCGGACAAAGAACCCGGCTTTTTTGAAGAGCCCATGAAGTACACCTTCGGGGCGCTTTCGCTGGATGTGGAAAGACATAAAGTGACCCTCAAAGAACAGGCTATTGAACTGACTTCCAAGGAGTTTGAGTTGCTTAAAGTCTTTATGCAACATCCCGGCAAAACGTTTACCCGCGAAAAGCTGCTCAACAGCGTCTGGGGGTATTCCTACAACGGCTATGAGCATACGGTCAACTCGCACATCAACCGACTAAGGCTTAAAATAGAGAAAAATCCTGCCAGCCCGCAGTATATTCTTACCGTCTGGGGCGTCGGTTATAAATTCAACGATGAACTTCTTTAAGAAACGCAATAGTCTGCAACTCAAATTCTCATTGCTGTTTGTCGTGCTGCTGCTCTCGGTCAGTGCCGTGTATCTGTACATGGTAACCAACTCTACGGATATGTACTTAGCTGAAGTGACGCAGAAGAGAAATCTGGATCTGGCAGCCTCTATTGCCCAGGAATTAAAAATAGACTCGGCAACGGATATTATTTCGTCTGAAAAGATCAAAGAACTGTTCAACGTTGCCATGATTATCAACCCCGCTATCAACCTCTACCTGGTAGGTCATGAGGGAGAACTGCTGACCTATTCAGTGCCCCCAGACAAAGTACTCACTGACCGGGTCAATGTACGTGCTATAGAGCAATTTCTCGATGGGTCGGTGCCCCTGCCGATCTTCGGCGACGATCCCTGCGCACCGCAGCGTCCTACTATATTCTCTGCTACTACGCTGACAAGCACCGACGGCTCCCTGCATTGCTATCTGTATGTTACCCTGAACAGCAACCCGGCCTCCGATGAGGCCGCTTCGGTCAGGCAAAGCTATATCTTCCGTGTGCTGATCCGTGCCCTGGGCGTCGCACTGGCAGTAGCCCTTATTGTGGGTCTGCTCTTTATCTTTTTATTGACCCGTGATTTGAAAAAGATGGTCTGGGCGGTCAAAAAGATGGAAAAAGGTGATTACGCTACCCGTATCCATTTCCGCTCTTCTGATGAACTCAGCGAACTGTCTGCCGCCTTTAATACGATGGCAGAAAAGATAGAAACGGCGATGAGCAAGCTCAGGCAAAACGACGCGCTGCGCCGCGAACTGGTCGCTAACATCTCTCATGACCTGCGCACTCCGCTGGCCTCGGTAGAAGGCTATGTAGAAACCATCCTGATGAAAGAACATCTGCTGACGGAAGCCGAAAAGAAAAGCTACCTGGAGGTGATCCTGAAAAACACCAAAAGCCTGAGCCGCCTGGTATCAGAGTTGTTTGAACTGTCTCAACTGGAAGCCCGGCAGACCAAGCCTTCCCCAGAAACCTTTTCCATTGCCGAACTGGCGCAGGATATTGTACTCAAGTTTCGTCCCAGGGCAGAAGCGCAGGACATCCGGCTGCATTGTGCCTTTGCCGAAAACATCCCGCTGGTATATGCCGACATCAGCCTGACAGAGCGGGTGTTGCAAAACCTGATCGACAATGCCTTGCAATATACGCCTGCACAAGGAAAAGTAAGAATCAACATTAAGCCGCAAGACGCCTCATCCGTCAGCATAGCGGTCAACGACACCGGGCAGGGCATTTCACAGGAAGACCTGCCGCATATTTTTGACCGTTTTTACCGGAGTACGCATGTGCGGCGGAAGTCGCGGGGCGGTCTGGGGTTAGGCTTAGCCATTGCCAAAAGGATAGTAGAATTACATGGAAGTACCTTAGAGGTGCGCAGTGAAATAGGGAAAGGAAGCCGGTTTTTATTTACTTTGCCGGTTTCGAGGGAAGTTTGAAGATGGGAGACGGAAGACCGGAGACGGAAGAAGTAAGCATTTGTCTTCTGTCTTCGGTCTCCTAACTTCCGTCTTAAACATACAACACATTGAAAACAACGCATATTCGGATTACTGTGATCATTCCGGCTTATAATGAAGAGGATGCTATTGGTAAGGTAGTCCGGGATATTCCTGCCTGCGTCGGCGAGGTGGTGGTGGTAGACAATAATTCCAAAGACCGCACCGGTGCGGTAGCTGCTGCTGCGGGTGCTACCGTGCTTACCGAACCCCGGCAGGGCTATGGCAACGCCTGCCTGTGTGGCATAGAATATGTCAGCAAACAAACCACTAAGCCGGATATTATCGTATTTTTGGATGCTGATTATTCGGACCGTCCCGAGGAACTGCCTAAGGTGGTGCAGCCTATCGTAGACGGACGCGCCGACCTGGTGATCGGTTCGCGGGCGCTGGGAACACGCGAACGGGGCGCGATGACGCCGCAGCAGGTCTACGGCAACTGGCTGGCGACGCACCTGCTGCGGTGGCTTTACGGAGCCCACTTCACCGACTTAGGCCCTTTCCGCGCGATCCGCTACGAGGCACTGATGCAGATCGGCATGAAAGACAAGACCTACGGCTGGACGGTAGAGATGCAACTCAAAGCCGCCAAACAGAAGCTGCGGTGTGTGGAAGTGCCCGTGACCTACCGCAAACGCATTGGCGTATCCAAGGTATCGGGGACGGTGAAGGGAACTTTGCTGGCGGGTTATAAGATTATCTGGACTATATTCAAGTATTTGTAATGGAAGTTTTTGTCGTCGTTGGTTACCTGTTTTGTCTGCTGTGCATCTTTTTGTTCAGCCTGGGACAGTTGCACCTGACCTGGCATTACCTGAAAAGCCTGAAAGAAGAGAAGCAGGCATTCACTGCCCCTGCCACCTGGCCTTCGGTCACCGTGCAGTTGCCAGTCTATAATGAAAAGTACGTCGTTGAGCGGCTCATAGACGCCATTACCGCGCTGGACTACCCGCAGGAACAACTGGAAATCCAGGTGCTGGATGATTCTACGGACGAGACCGTTGACCTCATCGCCCGGCAGGTAGCGGGCTACCGGCAGGCAGGCATCAATATACAACATATCCGCCGTCCCGAAAGGACAGGCTTCAAGGCAGGTGCCCTTGCCTATGGACTGACCCTGGCACAGGGTGAGTTTATTGCCATCTTTGATGCAGACTTTCTGCCTGCTCCCGATTTCCTGAAAAAGACTCTGCCCTATTTCAGCCATGAAAAAACAGGAGTCGTACAGACCCGCTGGACACACGTCAATAAAGATTACTCCCTGCTGACCCGCCTGCAGGCTTTCGGATTGGACGGGCACTTTACGATTGAGCAGGGCGGCAGAAGCCATGCGGGCAGCTTCATCAACTTCAACGGCACGGGCGGCGTATGGCGCAAAGCCTGTATTGCAGACGCGGGCGGCTGGACAGACGACACGCTCACCGAAGACCTGGACCTGAGCTACCGGGCACAGATGCGCGGCTGGCAGTTTCGCTACCTGGAAGAGGTAGAAGCACCTGCCGAACTGCCCATCCTGATGCCTGCCATCAAATCGCAGCAGTTCCGCTGGAACAAAGGCGCTGCCGAATGCGCCCGGAAGCATATTAGAAGCCTGTTTGGCAGCGGAACAGTGCGAAGTTTCGGCTGGATCAACAAGGCACACGCTCTGCTTCATTTGTTCAATTCTTCTGTATTTCTGTTTCTCCTGCTGGCGGCTTTGCTGAGTGTGCCGATGTTGTACATCAAAGAAGCCCGGCCGGAGTTTACCTTGTTTTTCAACCTGGGTGGTATCTTTATCCTGGGGTTTTTCTCTATTGGTTTGTTTTACTGGATCGCTACTAAAAAAGTGGTGAAAGAACATACTTTGAGGTATTACCTGGTGCATTACCCGCTTTTCCTGATTGTCACAATGGGGCTTTCGCTGCACAATGCGGTGGCGGTAGCCGAAGGTTTGTTAGGTTTTAAATCACCTTTTCTGCGAACGCCCAAGTTCAATGTAACCAACCAAAAGGCTTCCTGGAAAAAAAACAGCTACGCCGATGTCCGTATCAGTCCGCTGGTGATGCTGGAAGTGTTGCTTGCCTTATACTTTGCGTATGGCGTCTATGCAGGCATCCGTATGGCTGACTTCGGGCTGCTGCTTTTCCATTTGATGCTGGCGTTGGGTTTTGGGCTGGTCGCTTACTATTCTTTCAGACAGGTGCGCCATGCATAAGACGGTTACCTGGGGGGCAACGGTCTTATCAGCTTTGGTTTTATGCGCAGGCGTGGTATGGATCACGTATGGCATCCAGCGCTTTGAAAGCCTGCCTTTGTTGAGCGTCTATGCCGTCTGTTTCCTGGCTTACAGTATGTTGGTTTACACCACGCGCACGCAAAAACAGGTATGGTGGCTGTTAGGCGTTGCCGTGCTCTGCCGGTTGTTGCTGTTGCCTGCTATTCCCAACCTTTCTGATGATTTTTACCGCTTTATCTGGGACGGACGACTGTGGCACCAGGGGGTGAACCCCTTTGCCTTTCTGCCCTCTGATCTTATCAAAAAGCCGCTGGCTGATTCCTTGCCAGGCATCAATGAAGCCTTGTACCAGTCGCTCAACTCGCCGGATTACTTTACCATCTATCCGCCGGTAAACCAACTGATCTTTGCGCTGGCTACCTGGATTTTTCCTGATTCGGTGGTGGGCAGCGTCCTGGTCATTCGCAGCTTTATTTTGCTCACAGACGTGTGCAACCTGTGGCTGCTTTATATTTTGCTAAAGCAGGCAAAACTACCTGTCAGGAATGTACTGCTCTATGCGCTGAACCCGCTGGTGATCCTGGAACTGACAGGCAACCTGCATTTTGAAGGCGTCACCCTGTGCTTTCTGCTGGGCAGCTTGTGTTTGCTGCAAAAAGAGCGGTGGGTTATCTCCGCCATTTTTTTTGCTTTCGCTGTTTGCACTAAGCTATTGCCGCTTATCTTTCTGCCGCTGTACCTGCGCAGGCTGGGCTGGCGCAAGGCACTGTACTACTACACGGTAACGGGCATGACGACGGTGCTGCTGTTTTTCCCGCTGCTGAGCCGCGAACTCATAGAAGGCATGAGTACAAGCCTTGGGCTGTATTTTCAGAAGTTTGAGTTCAACGCCAGCATATACTACCTCATGCGGGAGATCGGCTACTACCGCAAAGGTTACAATGTCATAGCAACTGCCGGTAAGCAATTAGCTGTCAGCACTTTTGTACTGATCCTGGTATTTACGTGGCTGGAAAAAAACCGCCGACTGCCTGCTGCTTTTATGTGGGTGCTGCTTATTTACCTGCTGCTTTCTACCACAGTACATCCCTGGTATGTCATTCCGCTGCTGGCTTTCAGCACGTTTACGCCCTACCGGTTTGCCTGGTTATGGTCGGGCCTGATCTTCTTCTCGTATGCCGGTTATACAGCGGGCGGGTATACCGAAAACCTGGTGATGACGGCATTAGAATATACACTGGTGCTGGGCATGTTGGGGTATGAGTTGTACCTGTTATTGATGAAAGGCAGGGAGAGTTATGAATAAGGTAGAATCATGTTGTTGATCTTATTTATTATAATTAACTTTGTGTAAGATCAGCAGCTTGCTCTTATATGGCTATTAAGTTTTCTACGGAACAGGTTTTAGATAGGATTCGTTTTGAAAATCCCTGGTGGGAGTCCAATACGATTGACGAGTACTATGGAGCGATGAAAGCCAGGGAATACTTTCAGTTGCTTTATCCTTTGGTCGTTGAGAGAAAAGTTAAGAGATCGCTCGTATTAATGGGTCCTCGCAGGGTTGGGAAAACAGTTCTTCTTTATCATATCATTGAGCAACTCATAAAAGATGGTGTCCCTGCCAGTAGTATTTGTTATTTCTCTATAGAAACACCGCTTTATAATGGCATTTCTCTAGAGGAACTTCTCAACTTGTACCTCCGAATCCAATCAAAAAGCGCTAAGGAAGAGTCTTATATCATTTTTGATGAGATACAGTATTTAAAAGATTGGGAGGTTCATCTCAAATCACTTGTCGACTCTTATCACTATATAAAATTTATCGTCTCAGGATCGGCAGCGGCAGCTTTAAAATTAAAAAGTCAGGAGTCCGGGGCAGGCCGGTTTACGGAATTTATACTGCCGCCCTTAACTTTTTATGAGTTCTTATCGCTGACAAACAACGACAAGATAATCGTTGAAACAACCCGGACAGATCATGCTGATGATCGACCTGAAAAGATAAGCTATACGACTACTAACATTAAAAAACTCAATGAATACTTCCTGAACTATATAAACTATGGCGGATATCCTGAATTATCATTATCAGATGTCATTCAATCAGACCCGGGAAGATATATCCGAAACGATATCATTGATAAAGTACTGATGCGTGACCTGCCCAGTTTGTACGGGATCAGCGACATACAAGAACTCAATTCGCTCTTTACATATATTGCCTACAACTCCGGTAATGAAATGTCGCTGGATGAGATTTCGCAGAATTCAGGCGCGGCAAAAAATACGATCAAAAAGTACATCACGTACCTGGAAGCGGCGTTTCTGATCAAGGTCATTCACCGGATCGATCAAAATGGCAAAAAATTCAGGCGGGCTAACTTTTTTAAGATTTATCTGACGAATCCATCCTTGCGTAGTGCCCTGTTTTCGCCCATTACCGCCACAGATCATTTCATAGGAAACATGGTAGAAACGGCTATTTTTTCACAATGGCAACACGATCAAAGCTCAAGCCTTTACTACGCAAGGTGGCAATCCGGAGAAGTTGATATGGTCTCTTTGGATAGACAACAGAAGCCTTCTTGGTGTCTTGAAATAAAATGGTCCAACCGGTTTGTAAAAAATCTTCATGAACTAAAAAATGTCAAATCCTTTTGTGCCAAGCACCGATTGAATAAAATTGCCGTAACTACCCTTGATCTTGAAAAGAACGTGATAATAGATGACTTGGAATACGCGTTCGTCCCCTCAAGTTTGTACTGCTATACAACAGGGAGGAACTTGATAGCTAATAGGGTTGGGTGAAAAAGTCAAAATCTCTATTGTAATAAAAAACCATCGCCCCGCTGCGCCTCATGCTCCATCGGTTTGGGGCTGCAAAGTACCGGCGGTAGCAAATAGCATAATATCCTGTTCATTCCAGGTACGCACGGGACGGACTGGCGAGAGTTGCCCCCGGTACATCACCGCCAGCGAATCGCAGATGCCCAGCAATTCGGGCAGGTAAGAGCTTACGACGACAATGGCTTTGCCTTGTTTGGCAAGCTCCAGGATCAGGCGGTAGATTTCTGCTTTGCTGCCCACGTCGATGCCCCGGGTAGGCTCGTCCAGGAAGAGGATGTTGCTGTCGTGGTGCAGCAGCCGGGCAAGGCAGATTTTCTGCTGGTTGCCGCCGGACAGCGAGCCTGCCGGCTGTTCTGTGCTGTGGCATTTGATGTTAAGCTGTTTTACCCAATGCTCCGCCTGGCTGATTTCTTCCTTCAGGTTCAGCCATCCGCCTTTGCTATATGAGTTCAGCTTGGAGAGCGTGATGTTGGCATAAATAGGCAGGTTGAGTGCCAACCCTTCTTCCTTGCGGTTTTCGCTGAGCAGGTCCAGGTCTGCCTGTAAAGCTGTCTGCGGGTTCAGGTAATGAACGTTCAGTTCGGGATGGCCTTTGATGCTGACCTTTCCGTTGTCGGCTTTGTCCAGTCCGAAGAGGCTGCGTACGGTCTCGGAGCGCCCGGCGCCTACCAGCCCGGAGATACCCAGTATCTCGCCGCGGCGCAGCCGGAAAGAAACGTCCCGGAGGTAGCTGTCGCTGAGCCCCTCTACTTCCAGCACGGTCTGGCCGATCTCATGCGGCACTTCCGGGTATAAATCTTTGACAGACCGCCCCACCATATGCTCGATGATCTGCGGAATGGTCGTCTGGGCTACCTGCCCGGAAGCTACCGTCTGCCCGTCGCGCAGCACGGTGTAGCGGTCGCACAGTTCCATCGTTTCTTCCAGAAAGTGGCTGATATAGATGACAGCGATGTTTCTTTCCTTAAAACGGCGGATGACTTTGAACAACGCTTTGGTGTCTTCGGCGGTGAGCGAACTGGTAGGCTCATCCATGATCACCACCTTGGCTTGCAGGATGATAGCGCGGGCAATTTCTACCAACTGCTGTTTGCCGATACTAAGCGCACTGACCAGGGTATCGGGATGAATATCTTCCTGCCCGAGCCAGTGCAGGGCTTCTTCTACTTCGTGGGTTCTCTTCTTCACTAGACCCAGCCAGCCTTTGTGTTCCATGCCCAGGGTCATATTTTCTTCTACGGTCAGGTGCCAGGCCAGGGTCAGTTCCTGGTAGATCATGGCAATGCCTGCCTGGCGTGCTTCCAGCGGTGAGCGGGGCGTAAAAGGCTTGCCCATGAAGGTCATGGTGCCCCCGTCAGGATGGTGCGCACCGCTCAGGACTTTCATCAGGGTGCTTTTGCCCGCACCGTTCTCCCCGATCAGCGCATGTATCTCCCCTTCCTGCACCGCTAAGTCTACGCCCTGCAAGGCTTTTACCGGACCAAAAGATTTGGTAATGTCGTTGAGTTGTAGTAGCATTTTTTTGGTGTTAGGGTGCTTATGTTCGAATAAAAAGCTAATATACACATCATTTGTATGGTTACGTCAAAAAACCCAGCTTCCGGTTTCCTGTTTCCATTTTCCCTTATTACTTTTGGCGTTTGCCTTTACATTTCACACCTACCTATGAAAAAATTTTACTGCCTGCTGACCTTCAGCTTGCTTTCTTCCTGTCTTTTTGCCCAACTACAAAGTCCCGAAACATTTCTGGGGTATAAGCTGGGCGAACGGTTCACGCCGCACTACCGGGTGATAGACTACTTTGAACACGTCGCTGCGCAAACTTCCAATCTTTCGCTCACGCCCTACGGGGAGACCAACGAACACCGTCCGCTGCTGACTGCCTTTATCACCGCGCCTGAAAACTTCGACAAACTGGAAGCCATCCGCACCGCCAACCTGGCACGTACCGGGCTGGCAGAAGGCACTTCGGGATACGACGATCTGGCCATTGTATGGCTGAGCTACAATGTACACGGCAACGAGGCAGTCTCTACCGAAGCAGCGATGGAGGTAGCCTACCGGCTGGCAGACAAAAACAACCCCCAAACTCAGACTTGGCTCAAAAATACGGTGGTGGTAATAGACCCCTGCATCAATCCCGATGGGCGCGAGCGGTATGTACAATGGTACCAGCAGAAGGTGGCACAACCTTCTAACCCCGACCCGGATGCCTGGGAGCACCACGAGCCTTGGCCGGGCGGACGCATGAATCACTACTTCTTCGACCTGAACCGCGACTGGGCCTGGGCAACGCAACGGGAATCCCAACAACGGCTGGTGCTTTATAACCGCTGGCTGCCCCATATCCACGTCGATTTCCACGAGCAGGGCGTCAACAGTCCGTACTATTTTGCCCCGGCCGCCGAACCTTATCATAAGCTCATCACCGACTGGCAACGGCAGTTTCAAAATACCATTGGTAAGAATAATGCCCGCTACTTTGATGAAAAAGGCTGGATGTATTTTACCCGCGAACGCTTCGACCTGCTCTACCCCAGCTACGGCGATACCTACCCGGTCTACAACGGAGCCATCGGCATGACCTTCGAGCAGGGAGGTTCCGGCAGGGCAGGGCTGGCCGTGATGACCACCGCAGAAGATACGCTGACGCTGACCGACCGTATCGCCCACCACGTGACGACCAGCTTATCCACCATTGAGGTGACGGCGCAGAATGCCGGCAAGGTGGTCAGCGAGTTTGCCCGCTTCTTCCAGCAGGCGGTGCGCAACCCTGCCGGAAACTACAAGGGATTTGTAATAAAGCAGGGCAACAACCCGGACAAGATCAAGGCCCTCAAAACACTGCTGGATATGCATCAGATCCGGTATGGGCAAAGCAAGGGTAGCCGCAGCCTGTCGGGGTTTAACTACCGGAACGGTCAGACGGGTAAGTTTTCCCTGGAGGCGGGCGACCTGGTGTTGTCTGCCTACCAGCCTAAGTCGGTACTGCTACAGGTATTGTTTGAGCCGGAAGCTACCTTGTCTGATTCTATCACCTATGACATCACTGCCTGGTCGGTGCCGTATGCCTATGATCTGACCACCTATGCTTTGACCGACCGCATGGATGCTGGCGGAGCCGTGCAGGAAACTACTTTTACTCCCGCTGCGGTCGCAGAAGATGCGTATGCTTACGTGGCTCCCTGGAAAAGTCTGGACGATGCCAAATACCTGGCGCAATTGCTTAAACAGAAAGTAAAGGTACGTTATGCCCTGCACAAATTTTCTATAGAAGGAAAAAGCTTTGAGGGCGGTTCGCTTATCATCACCCGTGCCAACAACGAAGACCTGGCGGCTTTTGACCAGATCGTGGTCAATACCGCCAACGCCATGCAGCAAACGCTGACCCCCGTCAGGACAGGCTTCGCCAGCGAGGGTTATGACATTGGTTCGGGAGAAGTGGCCTATATTGAGCCGCCCAAGGTGCTGGTAGTAGCGGGTGAAGGCACCTCGCCGTATGGGGTAGGAGAGATCTGGCATTTCTTCGAACAACAGATCAACTATCCCGTCACGCTGGTGAACACTGACGACCTGGAAAGCATCAACCTGTACGATTACAACACCCTGGTACTGCCTGATGGGCAATACAAAAAGCTGCTGGACGAGCTGCCCCTGCCCGGCTGGATTCGGCAGGGAGGCAAAGTGATTGCGCTGGAAAACGCTTTGTCTGTTTTTGAAGGAAAGGAAGCGTATGCGCTGGACAAATACGGCAGCAAAGCCGCCCGTGAAGCGGCTGAGCGGAAAGAAGAAACGCTACAGGAGCGCAACCGCCTGGAGCCGTATGCGGGCAGAGAGCGCAGAGACATCAGCGGCTATATCTCCGGCAGTATCTTCAAGCTCCGGCTGGACAATACCCATCCGCTGGCGCTGGGCTTCCCGGACTACTACTACACACTGAAAATTGGCAGCGACCGCTACGCTTACTTAGACGAAGGCTGGAACGTAGGTACGATTCAGAGCCGTGAAGCGCTGGTCAGCGGCTTTGCCGGGGCAGAAGTACTGGAGGCCTTGCCGGAGTCGCTGGTCTTCGGGGTAGAAAACAAGGGGCGCGGGGAGTTGGTGTATATGGTAGACAACCCCCTGTTCCGTGCTTTCTGGTACAACGGCAAGCTGCTTTTTGCGAATGCCTTGTTCCTGGTCGGGCAGGAGTAGTTTACAGGAAAGGATTGATAATGGATAACTGATTTTCTACGACCAGTCCGTGATGCATATCCTCGGAATAGAGTATGGTACAATTCGCTTGCAAGGCAGCCGCTACTACGATGCTATCAAACATCTGGAAATCGTATGTCCCAATGAGTGAGTGGGCAGTTTGTAAGGTAGAAAAGGTGACCGGGATAATCTGGCATACTGCAAGCCAGGTAATTGCTTCACCCAATAACTTGGTTTTATGGACTTTTAATATGCGTCTCAATACGTTGAGGTACTCAGAAACTACCTGGCTTGATACTATCGGCATCATAGCCATTAGCTCCAATGCTTTATCATGTTTAAGGGTATCCGTAGAATCATGCAGGTATATCAGTACATTGGTATCTAAAGCTATTGTTTCATTCATAATCATTCGCTTCGTTTCGGTCAAACGTGTAGTTACTTAGATCAACTCTATAAGGCGCAAGAGCTTTTTTCAAATATTGTAAACGCTCGTCTTGCGATTGATTAGCAAATACTTTACCCTGCGTTGAAGAGGAGTCTGTCACTTCAAAAGCCAGAACTTCCACTTCTTTACCAATAAATTCTTCAGGTAGCTCGAGCAGGTAGGTACGCTGCTGGGGAAACACAATCTTTCGTATCATCGTTATATTGTTTTTTTCAAAGATACTAAAAAAATGATCTTCCTAAAAAACGCATTTATGACAAAAAGCAAGCAGGCAAAAAATACTCCCTTTGAAAGGTTATTGCAAAAAATCAAGCTGGACGAATACCGGGCGTTCATTCTTCATTATGCTTCAAAAAATACTGATTTCAAAACGGAGTTTGAAGTGTATTTCTCTGGTAAAGACGACAGTATTGATGTAAGCCGGAAGTATGCAGGTTTGATCCAAAAGCTTATCCGCAGGTATTCCGACGGGGGGTTTGTAGATTACCGGGCTTCTTATGGGCTGGCAAAAGAGGCCGACAGGTTGCTGGATACGGGTTATGAGATGGCCGGCAAAAAGAACTTCAGAGACGCTTTCCTGATGGTAAAACGAAAGATTTTTTGGGTTTTGTAGATGCTCAAACTCCCAAACTCACGAGCCCTTATGAGAGCTACCGACGGGAATTTCTTCTGAAACAGAAAATAGAGTTTCTCATCGCTATTGGTAAGCCGGAAGAAGCAAACTCCATGATCTTGCAAAACCTGGACATCGTAGAAGTGTGACAGGGAGAAGTAGATAAGGCTATCGCCAAAAAAGACTTTGCCTTGGCAAAAAAGCTCATCGGCGAAGGGATTACAATAGCCGAAGGCAAAGGGCATCCGGGCACGGTAGCCCAATGGCAGAAAGAACTGCTGCGTATCGCCGAACTGGAAAATGACATCACGACGGTAAGGCATTATACCAAACATTTTGCTCTCGACCGTGGGTTTGACACAACGTATTATAATCATTGGAAAAAAACCTTTGCACCTACCGAGTGGAAAGAAGTCATTGAAGCGTTTATAGAAGAAAGAACAGAAAAGGTAACAGAGGAGCACAAGAAAAATAAAGGAAAGATGTGGTCGCCGCCTCATCCGCCGCTGCTTTTTGCCCTGGCGCCTGTTTACATCGAAGAGAAATACTGGGACCGGTTGCTGGCCCTTGTTAAGCAGGAAAACAACATGACAACTGCGTTGCTCTATCATACCTACCTGGTCAAAAAGTACCCGGCAGATTTGTTAGAAATCTACCTTCCCGCCTTTGAAAAACAGGGTGAACACGTCAACGGTCGTAAAGAATATGCAGACCTTGCCGATAAGATGAAAAAGGTGATGAAGGACATTCCCGAAGGAGAAGAAAGAATCAAAGCTATTAAACATTATTCTGATTTTTTTATATGGTAAAAGCTTGACTATCAGTCCTGTAAAAAATCAGAATAACCTCTATTGCCCAACAGTTGAAAGATAAAAACCCGCGTCGCCCCGCGATGCTTGAAGAGCTTGATAAACTTTTGAAGTAATCATAGATTTCTCCTGCTATCAATTGTATAAAATCTTCTATATACTGCTGGTGCAAGGTAGTCTTGATCTCTCCTAATACAAACAGGTCTTCTGTGACTGCCACCACGTCAAATTCTTTTCGTATAGAGGGGTCTTTTCTGCTGCGGGCCTTTATGCGACTCTTCTTTAAAATCAGTCATCTCTTCTTTTTTAAGTTCTTTGATGGCTTTTTCGGTCTGCACAATAAAGGAACCTAACACTACTTCCAAAGTACCTACTCTATCTTTTAATTTAACCTTATTGTAACGTTTTCTTCTATGGAGATCATTGATCTTAAACCTGCCGTTGTGGTGATGGTAATTTACCTCACTGGTGTCTTGTATGACTAACACATGCCCTCCCTCAGGGCAGTTGCTGGCACAGACGTGGCCAACTTCACGGACTATTTCCATCAAAGAAGCATTCAGGTTATTGAAAAAATTGCAGCAAGCCTTGTAATCTTTACTGACCATACCCCAACGGTTAAGCACCGCCGTCTGATGGGAAACCAGTTGCCCCTGGATGTAGTGAAGTCTTTTTTTAAACGTTTTTCCATAGTAGCTCCCTAAACTTTTTTGTCAAAATTACAAAATTTTAGCCTACATATTTAGCGGTAGAGAATAGGCGGCAGGGGCCACCCAATGATAGTGAAGCAGACCGGCAGATCAAAGTTTGGGCAGGCCATATACCGCTTAAGATGATGGAAGAAACTCCAGTTGCCGAACCCTTTTCTCCGGCCTTACCCGATTATCTTCGTTTTTGAGCAGAACTCTTATAAAAAGGTGTTGGAGCAACGAAACTGAAAAGAAATGATATAATGAGACGAAATCACCCCAGCGGGTAAACTGGGTAAAAGACGAAAGAATTTCAAAGTATGGATAAAATAGTTCATGGAGCTGCATCTAAGAACCCTAGGGTTTCATCCTACTCAGCTGTAGCTATGTATGATATCGCCTAAATATTGCATGGCAAGGTGATGGGTTTCAATACCATGTCCTACTTCCTCAAAGCACTTGATCTCTTTCAATGGTTTAATGTGTTTTTTTGCATTGTCAATGGACTTTTGAAAAGGAAACAACAGATCTTTATCCCCGACCAGGAGATAGGTGTCTACTTGAACTTTTGACAATTCCTTACCCATAGCATATGGTTTTTGGGTATTGTCCTGATAGCGTCGAATGGCAAAGACTTCGTAGTCAATGAGCATATTTTCTGATGCCTCGGATAGCATATGATTTGGTTTTGAAAAGACAGCTTTGTTTAAAAATAGCGCTACATGATTTGCAGTAGGCCTGACAATGGGTAAAATATTGTAATAAAGGTTTTTGAAGGAAAGAGAAAAAGGCTGCAAACATCCGGGATTGAGGATAAATGCAGCTTTCACTTTTTCATGACCAACGATGCCAAGTTTCATACCTATCAATCCTCCGAAAGAGGCTCCGGCAATAAAGGCTTGCGCTATGTTTAGCTTTTCCAAAACTTCTTTTGCCCAATACCCATAGTCCAAAGATTTGATGTCTGGTGTTGCTCCATCACTCAGGTTGGCCCAGCCGTTGGTTTCCACTAAAAAAATTCTGAGCTTTAGTTTCAAATTATCCAGTCCTCTATCCAAATCCCAGATCAAGGCTGTCGTCCTTGCACCCGGGAATATTACCAAGGTCTCTAAGCTTGTATCATTTGTATTCAAGCCCCAGACATGTGTCTTGCCCAAAGCGGTAGATACTTCCAATCGCTCATAGGTTCTGCTATTTGTTTTTTCCAGTTGTAGTACCCAACGCTCAAAATAATCCCGGTCTTTTTGTGGGTTCTTGAAATACGACTTTGCTTTGATGTACATATCTTTTAATCCTTATTTACTCAAAGAAAGCTCTATTTATTTGAATAACTCATGGCCAATTCCAGGGTTTTATCTACCCCTTCCAGTACATCAGCTTTCTGGTTTTTACTATAAATATGGGGAGCAATCCCGATACCTTCATAGCTTTTACCGTCAGACCCCCGGTAGTCGCCTACGCCCACTGTGATAAGCCAGCCGTTGAGCAATTGAAAAGCAATTGCATCAGTAAAGGGACCGGCAGTTGTATCGCCCATATGAATTACATTGTCATTTTCTCGCATGGCAAAGGTAAATGTTTCACCTGCGCTAATGGTACGGGAGGTGGTTAGCAATATGACGGGTTTTGTATACTGACTTTCACCTTCTGGCTCCACATACCATTCTATTATGTTTTCAAAATCATCATGTGCCGGCCCATTTCTTTTTTTGGAGGTCATAAACAACTTTTTGGACTTGGCGAACCTACCTGCTATATACTTGCTTACATTGTCGCTTCCTCCATGATGGCCCCTTATATCAAATACGATTTTTTTGGTGGAAGCTAAAGCTTTCATGGCTTTGTCCATGGCTTTTTTGAAAACAGGAAGTTCATCGTTGTATGATGAAGCATGGATATAACCTATGTCTTCCGTAAGTTTTCCATAACCAAAATTTTCATTTTCCTCATGGTATTCTATAAGATAATGATCGCGAACGGTTTCAAAAAGAAAGTCTTCCTGAGCTGGGATATGCCCATTGTGGCCGCTGTTATAATCTCCCAATTTGGAATTGGTTGTGTAAATATTTACATGTTGATCATTCAAGATGCTCAGGGCAGAAGAAAGGACTGAAAACAATTCCTCATCAGTTTTTGCGGCCCTGGCCATGGGCAGATGTGAAGCATATACAGCGTCCCAGTCTATGTCCTTTACCAGAAAGAGGCCGTAGTGGCTGTCGAATTTTTCCCACAGGACCCGGAAGTTATTTTCATGGGAGTTATCCAGCATCTCACCCACCATCATTTCTTCGCATGAAGTGAAAGAAAGAAGTGCCGTTATAAAAATTCCTAAGCGTATTGAGATATATTTTTTCATTTGTTGTGTATTAAAAAGTGAATCCAAGAGAAAGTTGACTGCCTGCCTGGGTAAGGTGTTCCGGTCTGTAATAGTGTAACCATGAAGCTTCGTAGGCGATATCAAATGCAAACTTCTTTCTTACCAACCAATGGTACTTTACAGAAAATCGGAGGTTTTGAAAATGGTTGAGGGTTTCAACATGGTTATTGTCGGTAAAAAAAGCTGCAATACCCGACTTGCCAGGTATATTAGGAGCATTGTGATAGGGCATCCTGGTGACCACCGATACAAGGGGAACTGAAAGTCCGAACATGAGGGGTTTGCCATTCCCCAGTAAGTAGTCAAACCTTGCTTTGGCATTCAAAGCGCCATAGTTAATTGTGCCGATATTGACAAAACCAGGGGTGTAGTTAAAGCTTTCCTCAAGACTCCCCCCCAGATACAGCGCTGTCCTGGTTGTGGCCAGTTTTGTCAGTTCATGCAGATAGCCGATTTCCAGATCAAATCCCATCTGGCTTAACTCAAGCGTAAGTGACTCAACAGTTTCAACACCATTAATATCAGTTTTCTTACCAAAGAAATCCAGGCTTGGGCCGGAAGCAGGGGATAAATTTCCTAGAAACACATTCAGATTGGTAGAGAAGAATCCCCTTTTCAACCTATTGGTATAACCCAACTGCACGTTTTTCCTTAAAGATTGAAACATGTTGGGTGAATACTGAAAATCTACCGTTTTAATGTAATTGACACCAATTCCTACGCTGAATTGATTTTTCTTAAGCAGAAAATCATCGTTTTGCTGTGCATGAGCCTGGTAGGTAAAGATCAGCCCCATGATGGCAAGCGTAATCAGCAACCTCCATTTCAAAGATGCTGTAGCAGCATGTAGTAAATAACTTTTGGTTTTTGAGAAGCTAATAGATGGAACTTGTTCTAAAGCTTCTTTTTTGAGAGTAAAAGCATCGCCTAGGGCTTCTATGCCTTTCCCGGTAATTTTTGTTTTCATGTTTTGAAGAGTTTAATTCTGGGCAAAAGTCAGCATTAAAGCGATCTTACTACTTTACATATGTTAAATAATAAAAGAACTTTTATTGGATTCCGGCACGTATGCGGCTGAGGCTCACCTGGCTGGTGCCGATGTAGGAGGCGATATATTTCAATGGGCACCTGTTGGAGATTCCGGGATGTCTCTTTTCAACCATCAGATACCTTTCGCGAGCGGAGTAGAATCGGAGGCTTTCTATGTCTTCTTGTCCTCTCAATATCACCAAGGAAGAGAGCTTACGGGCTGCCCTTTCCAGATCATGATGCCGGGCACAGCAGTCTTCAAAATCATGGTAAGAAAAATAATGAATATCAGAATTCTCAATCAACTGAATGGCTATTAGAGAGGGTTTCCCATCAAAAAGGCTGGGTACCGCTCCAATAAATTGGCGATCAATAGCAAAGTAAAAAGTGACTTCTATGCCATCCCGATTGTAATAGGCCCTTACTAATCCTTTTTGGATAAAAAACAGGGTAGTTGCTTTTTTTCCGAAGTCCAGCAGCAGGGTATTTTTGGGAAGGGACTGAAAGTGGATGATGGAAGCAAAATCTTCTCTACTCTCTGTTGACAAAGGGTGAATCATTGACAAGGTATCAATGATGGGATGATTATCCATGACCTATGAGCAAGATTGATTTACTGTAACAATCCATATACGTATTTTTAGATACATGCTGAATACTAAAGATAAGCATTTTTGGAATACCTATCGGATCTATTTTTTAAAGTGACGCAATCCAAAATCATGACGTCACCTGAATACCCAAAGCAAGAACTCATCATATTCTTTTTCGCAAAGCTAATTTTAATAAAAATTTTACAACTCATCCACCCACCAGCCCCTGCAAGGCTTGCTGTGCCGCCTCAAAGGGGAAAGCATCCAGCCTCTGCTGCATCTTCCGGCGGATGGCTTCATTGCTGAGGTTCCCCAGGCTGCCCTCATGTGTATGATGCAACTGCCGGTCAGGCTGGTAGCTGCCATCGGCAATCTGTGCGCCCACCTGCTGGTAAGCATCGCGGAAAGGTACGCCCTGCATCACCTGCCTGTTGACCGTTTCTACCGTAAACAAATACCGGTATTTTTCATCCTTCAGGATGTCTTTCCTGACCTCGATCTGCGGCAGGCTGTAGTCTGCGATGCTGAGCAACTGACGTACCGTATCAAAAGCAGGCAGAAAATTCTCCTTGATCACCTGCAAATCCCGGTGGTAGCCGGACGTCAGGTTCGTCATGATCAGGCTGATCTCGTAGGGCAATGCCTGCAACTGGTTGCCTTTGGCGCGGATGAGCTCGAAGACATCCGGGTTTTTTTTGTGCGGCATAATAGAAGAGCCGGTCGTCAGCGCATCAGGGAAGCTGATAAAGCTAAAGTTCTGGCTCATATACAGACACACATCGGCTGCCAGCCTGCTTAAAGTTGCCGCCAGCGAAGCCAATGCAAAGCTGACGACTTTCTCTACCTTGCCCCGGCTCATCTGCGCACAGACTACGTTGTAGTGCAGCGTCTCGAAGCCCAGCAGCCGGGTGGTCAGGCTGCGGTCGAGTGGGAAAGAGCTGCCATAGCCTGCCCCGGAGCCCAGCGGGTTCTGGTTGGCCATGCCGTAAGCAGCCTGTAGCAACAGCAGATCATCGGACAGGCTTTCGGCATAGGCGGCAAACCACAGCCCGAAGGAAGAGGGCATCGCGACCTGTGTGTGGGTATAGCCCGGCAGCAGCACATCTTTATACTGTTCGCTCAGGGAGAGCAGGGTGTCAAAAAGCCGCCCGGTTTCTTCTGTCACATGCTGTATTTCCTGCCGGATGAGCAGGCGCAGGTCCAGCAGCACCTGGTCGTTGCGGGAGCGCCCGCTGTGTACTTTCTTGCCGGTGTCGCCCAGGCGGCGGGTGAGCATCAGTTCGACCTGGGAATGTACGTCTTCCACACCTTCTTCTATCAAAAAGTTACCGGCTTCCACTGCCGTATAAATGTCCCGCAACGCCTGCTCCAGGTCTTGTAGTTCCTGCGCGGTAAGCAGCCCTATCGTTTGCAGCATCCGGCTATGGGCAATAGAGCCCAGCACATCGTAGCGCGCCAGCAGCAAGTCAAGGGTGCGGTCTTTGCCAATGGTAAAGGCTTCTATCTGCTGGTCTATGGGTAGACCTTTGTCCCAGAGTTTCAAGAGTTTATAATGTTAAACCGTGAAGTAATTGAATGTATGTATCAATGCCTTGCCTGATCTCCTCCGTTCGGATGTATTCATCGGCTGTATGCGAACGTTCCGAATGCCCGGGACCTATTTTCAGGGTAGGAAATCCGCGCATCATCGCCTGGTCAGACAGGGTAGGGGAGCCGTAATACGTAAGCCCCATGGCGATACCCTTTTGTACGACAGGATGCTGCCGGGCAATGCGCGAAGAGTTCAGGCGGAGCGACCGGGGGGTGAGCGTCGCGTTGGTGTTGCGTTCTATGGTCTCGAAGACTTCTTCATTGGTATACTTCTCGTTTGTCCGTACATCTACCACAAAAGTGCATTCGTCCGGCACGACGTTGTGCTGGGTGCCGCCCTGTATCTGCGTAACCGACATATGGACTTCTCCCAACAGTTTTGATCTTTTAGAAAAATGAAAGTCTTTGAGCCACTGCACGTCCTGCAAGGCAATGTAAATAGCATTAACACCTTCCTGCCGTGCGGCATGACCGGCTACCCCTTGCGCCACGGCATCAATGACCAGCAGTCCTCTTTCAGCGATTGCCATCTGCATCTGGGTAGGCTCGCCTACGATGCCCAGGTCTATCTCGGCCAGGCGGGGCAGGATGGCAGCGATGCCGTGCTCTCCTGATATTTCTTCTTCGGCGGTAGCCGCAAAGATCAGGTTGTACCCGCGGTCAGGCTGGCTGCTGAGCCAAAGGAAAGTATGCAGCAGCGAGACCAGCGCCCCGCCTGCGTCGTTGCTGCCCAGTCCGTAAAGCTTGCCGTCTGCCATCTCCGGGCAGAAAGGGTCCCGCTGCCAGGAAGCAGCAGGCTTTACCGTATCGTGGTGGGAGTTGAGCAGGATGGTCGGCCAGTCTTTGCGAAAGTGTTTGGCATACACCCAGACATTATGGTGCAGACTGTGGACTTCAAAGCCCTGGTCTTCCAGGAAACGGTACAGCAGGCAGGCGGTCTGATCTTCCTGCCGGCTGACAGAGGGCAGGGCAATGAGCTTTTGCAGCAATGCGGTTGCCGCTTCCGTGCGTTGGTCAAGGTCGTATCCTTCTTCAATCAAATGCATAGGTTAGTTGCTTTAAAATGCTGGTTGTCAATATGTTTTGTCTCTGTATAATGTATAATGTATACCCGGTCTACGCCTTGTTGTAGCGCACCAAAAGCGTTGT
The DNA here is from genome assembly GCA_038232695.1 of Cytophagales bacterium. Classification (GTDB taxonomy): domain Bacteria; phylum Bacteroidota; class Bacteroidia; order Cytophagales; family Cyclobacteriaceae; genus JAJNNC01. Next base: position 4,640 of record JBBSNI010000010.1, on the reverse strand, counting down.
CGAGCTTAGGAACCATGCCTGCGGCAATGCTTCCTTCTTTTTTCATTGCCAGGTAAGTATCCTCGTCCAGGCTTGGTATCAAAGAGCCGGGTTGTGCCAGGTCTGCCATGACGCCGGGCTGCTCGAAGCAAAAGTACAAATCTACGGCATACGTTGCCGACAGGGCGGTGGCTACCGCAGCGGCGATGGTATCGGCATTGGTATTGAGCAGTTGCCCCTGCCGATCGTGTGTCAGCGGTGCCAGTACAGGCAGCACCTGTTGCGCTAACAAGCGCGCAAAGACGGAAGCATTGACCTTTTGAATATCTCCGACCAACCCATAATCTACTGCCCCGGCCGGCCGGCGTTCTGCAGAGATACAATTCATGTCAGCGCCGGTAAGTCCTATAGCATCGCAGCCCAGTGCCTGCAAACCGGCGACTATCTTTTTACTGACCAGTCCGCCATACACCATCAGTACAACCTCCAGCATTTCGGGCGTGGTCACACGCCTGCCTTCTATCATCTGCGTCGCTACGCCCAGACGCCCGGCCATCTGGGTAGCTGTTTTGCCGCCGCCATGCACCAGTATCTTCGCACCGGCAATGGCTGACAGATCACCTAAAAAGGCGTCCAGTGATGCGGGCTGGTCTATTACTTTTCCACCGATCTTGAATACTTTCAAACCTTGCTTCATGCGTAAAACTAAAAAAACAGACGAACCTTTATGCATATCTTCTGCATAAAGCGCGATAAATTTGTATTATTGTCCACGACAAATGTGCCACCGGATGTTTTCATCCAGCAATACATAAGATTTTGAAAAATATAGTGAAAAAGAAACTTCTCACAGCATCATTGCCCATTTTTATTATCCTAATCTCTGTCAGCCTGTTAGCTTCCTGGCGCCCGCCCGCCTCCCAGATGCTGGCACCGGGCGATACGACTATCGTGCTGAAAGCCATCTCCGGACTGCAATACGACATTGTCCGCTTCCGCGTCAAGCCTGGCGCAAGGGTTAAGATCGTGTTGATCAATACCGACGAGATGGCGCACAATGTTGTTTTTACCAAGCCCGGCTACCGCGAGGAGATCGTCAACCTGGCTCTCGAAATGGGTAGCCAGGGTGTAGCCCGCGGGTACATCCCTACCTCAGATAAGGTCATGGCTGCCATTCCGGTGCTCTCGCCCGATGAGCAGCAGTCTGTTACCTTCCAGGTGCCTAAGACGCCGGGTATCTATCCTTATGTGTGTACCTATCCCGGTCACGGTGTCGTCATGTATGGAGCTATGTATGCGACCACCGATCCTATGCCTGCTTTAGCCAATGATGTCCACGTGCCGCCCAGCCGGCGAAAGGACGACGGAATAAGCCAGGCAGCCACCCGCAACCATCCCTACCCGGTGACGTACCCCGTGATGTACCGTACTTTTATGCCGGACTGTGGTCCGGCAGGCATCGCGGTAGGCTTGACCGACAGCCTGAGCTACTGCTGGGATGCCGGCCCCTGCCGCCTGCGCTATGCCTGGAAAGGCGGTGTCAATATGCAGAAAACCTGGGGCGGCAAAGGACAGGATCGTGCCGAACTGGTGGGCACCGTCTTCTACCGGGAGCCTAAAGATTTTCCCTTCCGGCTGGGCAGCAGGGATCATATTCCCAAGCAGGACTTCAGGGGTTACTCGGTGCAGGAGGGTTACCCTGTCTTCAAATATACTTTGGATGATGTGGCTGTGACAGAAACTATTACCCCTGCCCTGGAGCAAACAGGTTTTACCAGGGTTCTTACTTTTGAGAATTTGAAACAACCCCTGTGGTTTGTCCGCGATTCTGCTCAGACAGTAGATATAGAGGTTAATAAGGGGCGATGGGAAGGCAACTATCTCAAACTCTCGCCGGAAGAAGCCAGGCAATTTACGATGATCGTCACTGAAAATAAAAACAAGTCCCGATGAAACGATACCAACTGCTGTTTTGCCTGATAGGGCTGTCTGCCTGTATTCCAATGGAGCAAGAAACGCCGGGCGTGATCCCTGATGACCGGCTGAGCAACTTTTACTCCGTAGAAAACATTCCCCTGCCCGATGGGCTGACGGCAGAAGTAGGTGGCATGGATTTTATGCCCGACGGCAAGCTGATCGCCTGCTTCCACCGGGGCGAGGTGATGACCTACGACCCGGAGGGTAAGCAGTGGAAGGTATTTGCCCGCGGGCTGCACGACCCCCTAGGTATAGAAGTGCTCAACGAACAGGAGGTGCTGGTGATGCAACGCCCGGAACTGACCCGCCTGGTAGATGCCGACCAGGACGGTCAGGCAGAAGAATACCTTACCGTTACGGACGATTATGGCATGTCGGGCAATTATCATGAGTTTGCCTTCGGCCCGGCTGCCGACGGGCAGGGCAACTATTTTATCTCGCTCAACTGCGCTTCCAATGGCGCGGGCATCTGGGACGAGCTTCGGGGTACCTACGACTCACTGGGGCGACAGGGACGTATGTATTCCTGCGTACCCTACCGTGGCTGGGTGGTGAAGATCACGCCCGATGGTAAGATCACGCCCTGGGCTTCGGGTTTTCGGTCGCCCGATGGAATAGGATTCGATCTGCAAGGAGACCTTTTTGTGACCGACAACCAGGGCGACTGGCTGGGCACCAGCAAACTCTACCATGTATCTCCGAATCAGTTTTACGGACATCCTTCCAGCCTGGTCTGGCGGAAGGGCTGGGATCAGAATCCGCTGAATGTGCCGGTGGGTACCCTGGACAGTATGCGTCGGAAGGCGGCGGTATTGTTTCCGCACAATATCATGGCTAACTCACCCACACAGCCCGTTGTGATTCCCGAAAGCATACAATTTGGTCCCTTTGCCGGGCAGCTACTGGTAGGGGAGATGGATTTTCCCCGCGTGATGCGCATCATGCTGGAGAAAGTAAAAGGGCAGTACCAGGGCGCCTGCGTGGACTTCCTGGATTCTACCGGTTTGTCCATCGGGAACCACCGTATGGCGTTTGCTCCGGACGGCAGTTTGTGGATCGGCAAAACGGCTTATGCCTGGGTAGGCGACAAAGGTATCCAAAGGGTCGTCTACAACGGCGGCATACCGATGGAGGTGAAGCAGATGAATGTGACGCCCACGGGTTTTAACCTGACCTTTACCCGCCCTGTCGACCCCCAACTGGCGGCACGTGCTGAAAACTACACCTTTCAGCGGTATTACTACGAGTATCACCAGGCTTACGGCTCCAAACAATTTGATGTACAGCCCGTGCCGGTAGAACAGGTAGATGTGTCTGATGATGGCAAAACAGTCTCGCTGAGGCTGGCGGAGATGAAACCCGGCTATGTCTACGATTTGCAAATAGACAGCCTTGCCTGTACGCAAGGGGCGGTATTGAAGAACAGAAGGCTGTTTTATACGCTTAATAATGTACCCTGACACTTTTATAATGAAAGAAAAACCTGCCAAAACTGATCATGATATTCATCCGCTGATCCGACAGCGATGGAGCCCCCGTATGTTCGGGGATGGTATGATAGAACCCTCTGTCGTTGACCGGCTTTTTGAAGCGGTGCGGTGGGCGGCAAGTTCCAGCAATGCCCAGCCCTGGCGCTTTATCTATGCCTACCGGGGAAGTGAGGCGTATGAAAAAATATTTCATTGCCTGAGCGACTCTAACCAAAAATGGGTGCGCAACGCTCCTTTTCTAATGCTTACGGCTATCCAGGAAAAATTTGACAGCGGCAAAGAAAATTACCATGCCCTGCATGACCTAGGGTTGGCGATGGGAAATTTCACGCTGCAAGCCCAATCCATGCAGATAGCCGTCCATCAAATGGCTGGCGTCGACTGGAAAAAAGCGCATGAGGTGTTCGGCGTGCCCGAAGGCTTTCATGTAGCCACGGCGGTAGCTGTAGGTTATTACGGCGGTGACGAAGACCAACTACCCGAAGCGCTTAAAAAGCGGGAAACCGCCGGGCGCCAAAGAAAAAAGCAGTCGGAGTTCATAGCTTTTGGTAAATGGCAGTTTGATGAGCCGTCAAAGAATGCCTAATCGCTTGCCTGCGAAAATCACCAACAACTGGGGCTATACCAAAATATTGATCTATGAGTAACAGCTTCTGATCATTAGAAAAACAGCTTATATTGCTATGGTAAAAGCATGAGCGGCTACTGTGACTCCTTCCTTTGGTTTTTGCTAACACCCAAAGCCAACACTAAAAACCAAAAGAGCCTAATTTTTTGCCAACGCACAAAAACAGAATAGATACCTTTAGTGAAAGGACAGGAATACATTTGAGAGATGATATTAAACGAGAAGTATTATAGAACACTTTGGGAGAAATTTGAAAACACCAAAACCCTGAACGATTTTAACAGTAATGCTTCGTGTTTGACAACGAAACTCATTTTAGAGCATTATCAAAAGAGCCAATCGATTCACGTAAACTTCCAGAATTCAAAAGAAACAATATTTGAAATCGGCAGACATTTATTTATTGAACTTGCAAACGATATTTATCTTAAGGGAGCGCAGAAAAATAAACCTACCCAAAGATAGTGGAAAACATGTAATTTAGCGAGATGGAAACACTATCACCTAATGTTATTGAAAGTTTTAATCTGGCCCTACAGAAACTGACTGGCTACGAACGACGCTCG
>JBBSNI010000009.1:0-32582 GCA_038232695.1 Cytophagales bacterium | reverse complement strand
TGTTCGGCTTTACCGGCACCCCCATTTTTGAAGAAAACGCCGGTAAGAATGAGTACGGCAAGCGTACCACTACGATGCTCTTTGGCGATTGCCTGCACAAATACGTTATCACCGATGCCATCCGGGATGAGAACGTACTCCGGTTTTCTATCGAGTATATCCGAACGTTTAAAAAGAAAGACCACATCCTGGACATAGACGTAGAAGCCATCGACGAAGTAGAGGTGATGAACGCCCCGCAACGGCTCAACAATGTGGTGGATTACATCATCGCCAATCATAACCGCAAAACGCACAACCAGGAATTTACCGGGATGCTCTGTGTCTCAGGGGTATCGGCGCTAATTGAATACTACCATCTGTTGCATCAGAAAAAAGAAGAAGGCGCCCATACGCTGAAAGTAGCTACCATCTTTTCTTACCAGGCCAATGAGGACGATCAGGAGGCGGTGGGCTTGGTAGACGATGAAGAGTTCCTGATAGCGGCAGAGGAACCAGCAACCTACCGCTCGCAGCATTCCCGCGATCATTTAGAAGAATTTATCGGTCATTACAACCAGCAGTTTAATACCAACTTTACTACAAAGGATAGTCAATCTTTCTACAACTATTACAACGATGTCGCAGGGCGGGTAAAGGATAAGCAAATCGATATTCTGTTGGTGGTCAACATGTTTCTGACGGGGTTTGATAGCAAAACGCTTAACACTTTGTACGTAGATAAAAACCTGAAATATCATGGATTGATTCAGGCGTATTCCCGAACCAACCGGATTCTAAATGAAGTAAAGTCGCAGGGCAATATCGTATGTTTCCGTAACCTCAAAGAAGCGACCGACCAGGCGATTGCTCTATTTTCTACTCTTGAGGCCAAAGATGAGATCATCATAGAGCCTTACGAGAACTATGTGGTCAAATTCAATGAGGCTTTTGCAGCCTTGCAGCAGATCGTGCCTACGGTAGACAGCGTAAACGATTTGCCCAGCGAAGAGGAAGAACTGTCCTTCATCAAAGCATTCCGAACATTGATGCGGTTAAAAAATGTACTAAATACGTTCACCGAGTTCAGCTTTGATGATCTGACCATGCCGGAGCAGGCTTTTGAAGATTATAAGAGCAAGTACCTGGACCTGTATGACAAAGTGAAAAGCCACCACCAGAAGGAAAAAGTATCCATTTTGGAGGACGTAGATTTTGAGTTGGAATTAATCCACCGGGATGAAATAAACGTCGCCTACATCCTCAAGCTCCTGGCAAACCTGAAAGAGGCTGCCCCCGAGGAACAGGAAAAACAAAAGAAAGCCATCGTAGAAATCGTATCCGGTGATACCCAACTGCGCAGCAAGCGGGAATTAATAGAGAAGTTTATCCGGGAAAACCTGCCGCGCATTGAAGATTCAGAGGATATTCCAGAGGAATTTGAATCTTTTTGGAATCAAGAAAGAGCCGTGGCCCTTGCCCAGTTAAGCAAGGATGAAAACCTGGATGCCGAAAAACTTCAGCATGTCATAGGAGATTATCTCTTTACGGAGAAAAAACCCTTACGAGACGATATTATTGGAATGATGCGGGAAAGGCCCGGTTTGAAAGAACGAGCCACCGCAGCCGAGCGAATCACCAACAGGATTTTTGTGTTTGTTGAGACATTCATCAATGGCATTACCGGACAATAGCACTATCTTTTCGCACCTTTATACGCATCAGTTGGGAGAAGGCATACTGCTTTTTATTCGCTTATCTGTGATTTTCTCCCAATAAGTGTTCTTAACGTTTGAGAAAGCAGGAGAAAAAATGATGCTGCCGTTCTTTGTGTAGTAGTCACAGTCATATTTTTTGCGAAATCTATTAAAGCAGTTCATAAATATCACCATCTACAGCGCTTTTTATCATGTACTCTACTGTTTGACCTGGACCAAGAGGCTCCTCTATGTCAAAGCTTTTTGAAAAAATGTTTTCAAAGAAGCTTATCCGATACTTAGATGAAAAGTAGCCTTTTAATAGGCTGTCAAAGCAGCCTTTCCTCCCGCTAAATCCATAGTTGCATTTATTACTTGAATCCTGCAATGTCACGTTTTTTCTATGTACTTTATCGTATTTTATTGTTATTTATTGGAAGCGGAGACATAAAAAAGCCCTCATACGGTTATATAAGGGCATTTATGGTATGTTATTGTTTGTGTCTTAGAGCCTCTCACGGGACTCGAACCCGCGACCTACGCTTTACGAGAGCGTCGCTCTACCAACTGAGCTAAAGAGGCTTTTTTGTTTGCAAAACCTGCTGCGCAAATAGATAACAGGCAGGTCAGTGTTCAGTTTGCTTCGACAAAATATCTTTTCCTTCCAGCATACGCACTATATTCATCAACGTTCTGCCATCGTGGTAGGCGCCTTTCCATATCTGTCCTTTCATGGCGTAGCGCGCTTCCGGGTCGGTGTCTATGCCGTTGGGATACCAGCCGCCGTAGCGGGCGTCTATGATATAGGTATGGACATAGTCCCAAAGCTTAACAAATTGTTGTTGGTACAGAATTTCTGACGGATACAGCCGGGAGAACAGTAGCAAAGCATTCAACCCCTCGGCTTGCGACCACCAATTTTTCTTTTCATCTACAATCGTAATGGTGGGTTTTCCTTTAAAATAATAACCCTGGTCATAAAGACCGCTGCGCTCCGGGTCAAAGCCGTGTGCGACGGTATGGTCTACCATCGTTTTGGCAGTCTGCATGGTCTTGTCCCACTCGAAACTATCCAGGGCAACGGAAGCTTCCAGCATCAGGAAGGCTGTTTCGATGTCATGACCAAAGGAGACATGATCCAGTCCGAAATGCGCTTCCCTTACGGCTTGTGAAGAATCCCGGAAGGAGACCGGCTGCCAGTCGCGGTAAAAGTAAAGCTGAAGGTAGCCCGGCTCTGCGACCATGGTATCCCGGATGAGCTGAAGCATCTCTTTGAGGCGTTTCTCTACCTGCGGGTCGGGCCATACATGGTAGAGTTCGGTAAAGGCTTCCAGCAGGTGGATGCTGGTGTTTTGGTCTTTGTAAAGCAGGCTGATGTTATCATAGACATCCTTTTTGGGGTCTTCGATCACGGACTGCCCCTGCCGCGTAAGGGAAGGAAAATAGCCGCCATGCAGGGAATCGTGCGCGTGGGTATCTACCCAGCGAAACGCTTTTTTGGCCAGGTCTAAGGCTTCCGGGTCTTCCGATAAGGCATAATACGCTGCCAACGCATAGATACCAAAGGCGTTGCCATAGGTTCTTTTGTACTGGTCGTATCCCTCGCCGCCCAAAGGTTGTCCCTGCCGGTTGACCAGGTTATAAAACCCGCCGTACGGCTGATCCCACATTTTGTCTTTGAGGAATTGGAAACCGTGGGCAGCCGCCTGCCGGTATATCTTGTTGTTAGGAAATAGACCTGCCGCTTTGGCGTTGGTCCAGACATGCCGCGCCTGGGTGACGATCATCTTGTTCTGGTTTTCTCCTAACTGCCAATCATAGGTAAAAGCACTATAGAAGCCGCCCATTTCTTTGTCGATGGCTTTGGGGTACCACAGTTCAAGAAGTCCCGTAGTCAGCGCTTCTTCAAAGTCTGGCAAAAATTTTTCGGCACGGAGGGCAGATGTGTCAGTCTGGCCGAAGGTGGTTTGTGTAGCTGCAAGAAGCAACCACCCTCCCATCAAGATATGTTTAAGTATGTGCTTTGTCATGTTCCATGTGGGTTGCTTTTTTTTCATCTTCTTTGATTTGTTCCGGAGTGGGCTTACCGCGCCAGTAGGAAGCTAGGATAGAACCGGTGATGTTCATCACCGGACCAAAGATGGCGGGAGCCAGTCCGATGGTGGCTACTTTACCCATTTCGTTGGCCAGCGTAGAGGCCAGTCCGCCGTTTTGCATCCCTACTTCCAGGGCCACTGTGCGGCAGTCGCGTTCGTGCATTCTGAACAAACGCGCGCCCCAATAGCCTAAGAAATAGCCGGAAATATTATGAAAAATACCGGCTGCGATCAGCACCAATCCTACATTCAACAACTCATCGCGCCCGGCGGCGGTGATGATGGTGATGATGTAGGCAATGCCAAACATAGAGATGATAGGCATGGCATCGTCCAACCACTTAAATTTGCCATGCGCAAAATAGTTGAACAGCAAACCGGCAAACACCGGGATGACGACGATCTTGACCATGCTCCACATCATGCCTAGCACATCTACCTCCACGAATTCTCCGCCCAGCCAGCCCATCATAAAGGGCGTCACGAAAGGCGCCAGCAAGGTCGCAAAAGCGGTGAGCGTGACGGAAAGTGCCAGGTTGGCTTTGGCCAGGTACGCCATCACGTTGGAAGCCAGTCCGCTGGGTGCCGAACCAATCAGGATGATACCGGCGGCAATCTCCGGGTCTACCCCCAACAGATGGGCGATGCTATAGCCTACAAAAGGCATGATGGTAAACTGACAGATTACCCCCACCAGTACGCCTTTGGGCATCTTGACCACGCCTGCAAAATCTTTCAGGCTCATGGCCGTACCCATGCCGAACATAATGATCTGTAGCAGCGGCACAAACAGATTTTTCAGGTCATAACCGCCCACCTCCTGAAAATAGGCGGGATAGAACATGGCGACTGTGACGGCAGCAAAAATGATCACCGTGAAGGAAAACCCACGGAGATGCTCATAGCCCCGAAAGCCAATCGCCAGAAATACGAAGAATGCTGTGAGCAGCAGCCCGGTATTATCGCCGTAGCCCAGCAGCAGCATGATGAGCGCGACAAGCGCACAGACGGCAGCCAGGATGAGCATGGTTTGGTATGTTTTTTTTTGATTCATCAGGTTACAGTTTTTCTATCTGTTTTTACATTACCTAAATTTTCTGTATTCAGATAAGTTAAATCCTGAATCTTTTCTCTATCTCCAAGCACCTGGTTCAGGAAGTCAATGAGCAGTTCTTTGTTGAATTCGGTACCGAACAGTTTCTTAAATCACAGCGGCGAACCGCCCGAAGTCAGTAAAAGGATTGATGTATTTTTCTTTGATATCCATATTTTACTTTTTACCACAGAGTTTTTTACCGCAGAGAAACACAGAGGTACTCTGCGAAACGCTGCGTTCAGTCTCTGTTTCCTCTGCGGTTAAAATCCTCCTTTCTCAGCTAAATGTTCTGTCGTGCGACCGTATCTTGTCCCACTCTTTGGTAGGCGCGAAGTAGCTTTTGTCATCAGAGCTCAAATGTTGTTTGACGACCTCATCGTTCAGTTCTATGCCTAAGCCGGGCGCTTCCAGCGGTACCTTGGCGAAGCCTTTTTCAAACATTTTTCTGCCATCGGTGGTTTTGACCAGGTCGGTCCACCAGGGCACATCTACGGAGTGGTGCTCTAAGGCTAAGAAGTTTTGCGTAGCGGCGGCGCAGTGTACATTGGCCATAAATGAAATAGGCGTCCCTGCCTGGTGCAATGCCATCGCAATACCACACTCTTCTGCATAATCGCCGATCCGCTTGGTTTCCAGAAGACCTCCGGAGGATACCAGGTCAGGATGGACAATATCCACCGCCCGCGCATCAATCAAGGGTTTAAATCCACTCAGCAAATAAATATCTTCACCAGTAAGCATAGGAACTTCTAAAGCATCGGACAACTGCTTCCACTGCTCGGTATATTGCCAAGGGACGACATCTTCCAGCCAGGCCAATCGGTATTTCTCCAGGGCTTTGCCCAAACGTATACCATTGTTGACATCAAAGTGCCCATAATGATCCGTAGAAAGTGGAATTTGATACCCTATAATGCCGCGGATATTTTCTACAATACTGGCCAGTTCCTCTAACCCCTTGTCTGTAATCTGCACTTGGGTGAAGGGGTGCATGGTATTGCCGTAAGACATATAGCCTCCCTGCCATTGTCTGAGGTTGTCACTGTCATCTTTCCAAAATTTATCATTCACCAAAGCGTCAGGCATACCTTTCAGTTCGGAGATGGACACGTCCATTTTCAGCCAGGTATACCCCTGATCTTCTATCCGGTATTTTATCAGTTTCACTTGTTCTTCGGTAGATTTTGCCTCCGGCGTATCAGCGTACATTCTCACCGTATCCCGGTACCTTCCCCCTAGTAACTGCCAGGCAGGTACGTCATAGGCTTTGCCACACAGATCCCAGAGCGCCATCTCTACCGCACACACGCCACCCGCCTGGCGGCTCGGTCCGCCAAACTGCTTGATGCTTTTGAATAACATCTCCACGTTGCAGGGGTTTTTACCCAACAGGCGGCTCTTCAGCATCAGCGCATAGCGCTCATCCGCGCCATCCCTGACTTCTCCTAACCCGTAAATACCCTGGTTGGTGTCGATACGAATAATGGGCGTACGCCCCACATTTTGCACGACTGCATAACGCATATCCGTGATCTTGAGGTCGGAAGGACTGGAAGCACGTTTTACGTTAGAAGTAGTTTGGGCGATGGTGTCCTCAATCGTCAAGCCCATCAATCCGCTCAGGGTCATACCCCCCAACGCTGTTTTTTTCAGGAAATTACGCCGTTTGTTGTCTGTCGAAGGATGGTTGATCTCTGCTTGTAAAGAGACTGCTTCTGCCTGCTCTCTTTGCTTATTATTTGCAATAATTTGTTTTAAGATACTTTTCATGTGTTTAGGTTTTATATGTTAAAGAATAGGTATATCAGACTTACCAGGTTCTGTCTTTAAGGTAAGCGTCCAGTTCCTGGCGCGACATGGGCATCTTATCAGGGTTTTTGTCCAGCCAGCTCATAAAGTCTTTTTTGATGGTATCCGTCCAGCGGGTATCTATTTCTCCCGGCGTGTATTTACCTTCGCGGAGCATCTGGTGACCAAACTGGTCTTTCAGCGCAATAAATTCGGCGTTGATGAGTACCTCTTCTGCCAGGTAGGCAGGGATAAAGACGACACCTTCGCGTTTGGCAAGCACCACATCGCCGGGCATCACCGTGGCTCTGCCGATACGGATGGGCGTGTTCAGCCCTGTCAGCATCATATGCCGGATAAAAGAAGGGTCCCAGCCGCGGACAAAAGCGTTGAAGCCTTCAATCTTCTGCAAGCCTTCTATGTCTCTGACCGATCCGTCGAAGACCACCCCGTTGCCCGACTTGGCATAGATGGCATTGCCTAGGTTGTCGCCGATCAGCGTGCCGTCTACGATCTTTCCGAAGCCGTCGGCTACGTACACGTCGCCCTGCTTTAGCTCATCGATGGGCCAGGAGTTAGAGCTACCGATGCGCCCTTCCTTTTTGCCGGAGGCTTTCAGCACCTCTTCCAGGTCGGGACGGGTAGGCATGTACTGGGCGGTCAGCGCCCTGCCTGCGAAGGGCTGATCTTCGCGGAGCATCATCCAGTTGCCTTCAAACTGGTTCTCAAAGCCCTTGTTGCGCAACACGCCCCAGGCTTCTTCAATGGAAATGTTTTTGATGCGTTTGAGCAGTGCGTCAGGCACTTTGGGCCGGCCATCCGGGTATCGCTCGCCTTTCCATTGAGCAGTAAGCTGCATCATCTGGTCTTTGGTCAGTGCGACGGACTGCGCCTGGGCGGTGAAGCCAGTATACAGAAAAATTAAAACAAGGGTAAGTTGAAAAGTAATTTTCATTGATCTTTCAGATTAGGTTGTGTGTTAAAATCGTTTAAAATAAGCATTTTCTTTTCTATAAAAAAAGCCATAGACTTTCTTTGTGCTACCTCAGGTGATACTTTCTACGATAGCTTCTCCATTGCTATAAATGTTCTCTTTGATCTTCAATCCTAAACCGGGCGCATTGGGTGGCGTCACCCATCCATTTTCAGGCACCACGACTTCTGTCAAGTAATCAGGATATTTATCGTTATAAAAATTATAGCCGCTTTCCATGATAAATAAATTGGTAAGAGACGCTGCCACGTGCATAGAGGCATACCACAACACAGGCCCTCCATAGGTATGCGGCGCCGAAGGCACCATAAACGTATCGGCCAGGTCGGAGATTTTCTTGGCAGAAGTGATGCCGCCGCACCAGGTCACATCATACATCGCAATATCACAAGCTCCGGCCTGTAGGAGTTCCAGGTACGGATAGCGGGTAGCCAAACGCTCACTGACACAAACAGACAAAGGCGTTTCGGCAGCCAGCGTAGCATACGCCTGCACATTATCGGGCAGCATGATGTCTTCCAGCCACATGACCTGGTACGGTTCCAGCGACCGGGCAATCCTTTGGGCACAGGGTAGGTTCCAATAGGCATGAAACTCCATCGCGATCTCCATGTCCATCCCTGCCGTATCCCTGATTCTTTTCACCCAATCCAGGTTCTGCTCCAGTTCGTTCGGGGAAATATAAGAACCGTTGTTTTTACGGGCAGTAGGATCGTAAGGCCATATTTTCATAGCAGTCACACCCCGGTCTAACAGAAACCTGACAACCTTTTCAATGTCCTTTTCATTGGTCCATTCATTGATACCAGCGGTGGTATTATACACTCTGATTTTATCATTGACCTTGCCGCCTAACAACTGGTAAACCGGCGCATTCAGATACTGACCAAGAATATCCCACTGGGCGATATTCACGGCAGAGATGATGCGCATTTCAGCGCCGCCCGTTATGTTAAAAGCAGCCCTTCGGTATAGGTCTTCCCAGATACCTTCGATATTTCTTGGATCTTTGCCTATAAGCATCTCTGCCAGGTCTCTGACGGCTCCCATTTGAGCATTGGTCAGTGGATAGGTTTCTCCTACACCCACGATGCCCTGGTTGGTATAGAGTTTAATCCAGGTCCAATGCCCATTCTTGAAACGGACAGCCTCCAGCTTGGTAATTTTCAGATCATCCTGCTGCGCTGCTTTGGCTTGCCACAGCGGAGACAATACCGGACCGCTACAGGCTGCCAAAGAAAGCAGTCCTGCTTTTTTGATAAAATCTCTCCGGTGATGCATTAGCTTGTTATCGTTTTTCAAAACTCTTTACACAAAAAATGGCACATCTTTATCAGCATATTTCTTCATCCCTTCTTCGTTGATCTCTACGCCAATGCCGGGTTTGTCAGAGAGCGGAATATAGCCGTCTACGACCATCTCTCCGTCAAAACTGACGATCTCTTTGAACATAGGATTGGTATGGAAATAAATCTGCCATTCCAGGATCAAAAAGTTGGGCACAGAGGCACATACATGCGAGGAGGCCATGGCGCCCAGGTAAGAAGCCACCATGTGCGGGGCAAAAGGCACGTAATATACATTGGCCAGGTTGGCAATGCGCTGCGCTTCGCCTAGCCCCCCGGCTTTTTGCAGGTCGGGCATGATAATGTCTACGGCGCCGATCTCAAGCAGGGGGCGGAAGCCATACGCCAGATAGTGGTTCTCACCGGCGCAGATCGGTGTGGTGGTAGATTCCGTAATATATTTATACGCCTCAGCATTTTCGGCAGGGATAGGTTCTTCCAGCCACATGAGGTTGAATGGTTCCATCGCTTTGGCAACCCGTTTTCCGGTAGGCAGATCGTATCTGCCATGCATATCTGCACAAATATCTATGTTAGGACCCACCGCCTCCCGTGCGGCAGCCATCTGATCAACCATCCTTTGCAGTTCGGCAGGGCTGGCTGTCCAGTTGTAAGCGTCATATTTGTTAGGATCTTTTGCCTGGTCAAGGTCAAACTTCACGGCGGTAAAACCCATCTCGACAGCCTTGGAAGCACTTTCTGCAAAATCCTGGGGCGTAGGCAGTGTATTCTGATAAAGCGCCGTGTCCATATACACCCTGATCTTATCCCGGAACTTGCCGCCCAGCAATTGGTACACAGGAACACCCAGGGCTTTGCCGGACAAATCCCACAGCGCAGTTTCTATGGCGGTCAGCACGGATATATACATACCGCCCTGCGCGCCTTCAAAAAAGCCGCGGCGGCGTACATCCTCAAAGATGCGGTGCATGTTCAGGGGGTTTTGCCCTTTGATGCGTTCTCCCATCATTTTGACCAGGTAATGGGTGCCGGGTGTAGCATCTACGCCTTCACCATGCCCCACAATGTCCTGATTACTGTACACTTTCACAAACAGGCTGTGCCCGCCACGGATATACCCACTTTTGACGCCAGTGATCTTCAGGTCGGAAGGTGCCGAAAACAGGGGATGCTTTTGGATGGCAGCAAACAAATCGTTGCCAAAGTTTGAAAGCAGTGCAGCGCCTGCTGTCCCGGCTACTGCTTTATTTAAAAAAGAACGTCTTGAATAGTGATGGTTCATTGTAGTAGTGAATGATGGATGAATAAAAAATAATTAAATACGTTCGCGCGAGCCTTAGAACTTTAAACTCAGAACTCAGAACTTAGAACTATTTACCACGTCCGGTTCTTTAAAATTTCCTGTATCTGTTCTTTGGGCACGGGCAATTCGTTGATGTTGGCTTCCAGCCAGGCGGAGAAATCTTTTTCTATCTCATCGCTCCAGCGGGAGTCGATCTGTCCGGATGTATACTTTTTTTCTCTCAGCCGCTGGTGTCCGAACATATCGCGCAGCCGCACCACTTCGGATGTCTTCAATACTTTCTCGACCAAATGCGCCGGGATGGCTGTCACGCCACCTTCTTTTCCCAGGATCACATCGCCAGGCACGACCATCATCTTTCCAATCCGGATGGGTACATTGATGCCCATCAGCGTAGTGTTCTGGTCGTGGCTCGGGTTATGGTGAGAAGGGTGGTAACTTCTGACAAAAGACGTAAAGCTTGGCAACTCTTTTAATCCTTCTATATCCCGGATGGCACCATCATAGACGATGCCGTTGCCGGAGTTGGCATAGATGGCGTTGCCCAGGTTATCGCCGATGGTCGGTCCATCTTCGTGCGCACCAAACTGATCGGCTACGTAGACGTCGCCCGGTGAGAGTTGATCGATGGGCCAGGCGTTTTGTCCTTTGATGCGCCCTTCTTGGTGTCCTTTCTCCAGAATGGCTTCGTAGACATCGGGTCTGCCGGGCATAAACATGGCGGTAAAAGCTCTGCCGACCAGCACACTGTCGGGATGGATACAGAGCCATCCTTCTTCGTACTGATGGCGGTAGCCTTCGTTTTTCATCACTGCCCAAGCTTCTTCATGCGTCACCAGTTTCATTCTTTCCAGCAGCGCATCGGGCACTTTGGGCCGGCCATCCGGGAAGCGTTCGCCTTTCCATAGTTTGGTGTAGAAAACCATTTGTTCCTTCGGAATGGTTTGGGCTGAAGCCTGATAGAAAAACCAAAGCGGTGCGATAAGTAGCGTGCAAATAAAAAATTTGTAGTGTATCATAAAGATTAAATCGTACTATAAAATTATGAAGATGCTGGAAGGCGGAAGTCAAAAGCGGGAAGCATATTCTTCCGGCTTCTGACTTCGGTCTTCCAGCCCCTCTTACTGCGCCACATCCCACCACACGCGGGTATCGAGGTCGTCGGGCCCCTGCTGGCTGATCGCGGCGTTTACATGTTCGGTATTGACGGCAATTTCAGAAGCCGGATAGGTGAGCCTTCTGATAAAGTCTCCGGTGATGTCCTGATTGGGAAATGGATTGGGCGCCAAATCAGGAAAACCACTGCGGCGGAAGTTGGCAAAAGCTTCCGGCCCGTTCAGGAACGAGGCGACCCAGTACTGCGTATTGATCTGCTGTAAAGCCGTAGCTGGCGAAAATGGATTGGCGGCAAGATACGCCTCTATCTCGGCTTCAGGGATGGCTGAATCCGGACTATACAAAGCCATTTGTCGCATATGCAACCTTACCCCGTTGTTGAAGAACTCTGCTGCTGCTCCGGCGATCCATCCTCTTTGCGCTGCTTCGGCTAACAGCAACTGTGTTTGGGCTGCCGTTACCAGAAACATAGGCGTAGTCTGCGTCACCACGCGGGTACGGTCTGCCTGGGCATATTCGTAAAAACTGGACAGTCCCATTTGAGCGGCTACCTGCTTGATGGTGCCATCATTGTTGCCTACCGGCATTCCTATTTGTATGCTGGGGTCTGTGGAGGCGTTGGTCTTGTTGGGATCGACTACCTGCTCAGCGCCTGATTTCGCTCCTACATAGGTTACCGCGATAGACGCCAGGCGGGGATCATTGGTGTTTTTGAGATAATCTACAAAAGGGGCCGCTAAGTAGTAATTACTCGACTCGGTAGCGTTCAGGGTTCTGCCCGGGCCGTTCACATAGTTGGCATCATGGCGGATGACAGCATTGTCGTCATTGGTCTGCATCACCCCGTTCTGATACGCAGTTTTCACGATCTGTTCGGCCTGCGCCGGGTCTACTTTGCTGAGCCTCATACCCACCCGCAGCAGCAGGGAATACCCGTATTTCTTCCATTTTTCTATGTCTCCTCCGTACAATACCTCGGCACTTTCAACCTTTCCCGAAGGATTCAGCGCACCCGTCGCATCGGTCAATGCCTGAATGATGGCCGGGTAGATGCCTTGCTGTGTATCGTATTCGGGATAGAGGATTTGCTCCGTATAAGCCTGGCCTCCTTCCTCATAAGGAATATTCCCATAGGTGTCTGTCAGCACCATAAAGGCATGTGCCTGAATGATGCGGGTCATCTGCAACAAGTTGTTCCTTTCCGGATCATCTTCTATGCGGCTGATGATGTCCCGGGTATGGCGTATCACATTAGGATAATAATCCTGCCACATGGCTTCGGTAGAGTTGCGGTTGTCCTGGTTGAAGTTGGCACCGGTCAACACGCCAGAGTTGGGGGTGATGATCTGTTGCACA
The DNA here is from genome assembly GCA_038232695.1 of Cytophagales bacterium. Lineage (GTDB taxonomy): Bacteria > Bacteroidota > Bacteroidia > Cytophagales > Cyclobacteriaceae > JAJNNC01. Next base: position 19,850 of record JBBSNI010000009.1, on the reverse strand, counting down.
ATACCCATGTCATACACCAGCACCGAGCCGGGAAAAGACATATTAATGATAGCAGCATTCAACTGAAAAGCCGGGTCCACCTCAGTGGGTGCCGTTTTATTTGTGTTGATCTCATCAAAATCCTTGTCGCAGGAGATGAGAAGCAGCAAGAAAAGCGGAAGCAGATAAAATTTATAGATCGTTTTCATATTGTTAAAATTTAACATTCAGATTAAAACCAAGCCCACGGGTGGAAGGCAAACCGGTAGACTCTAAGCCGATGATATTGTCGGAAGTGAAGCCAAAAGATTCAGGGTCAATATTGGGAACCCACTTTTTCAGCATCAGCACGTTGTTGGCCACAAAGCTCAGGCTTACGCTTCGGGCCGGAAAGTTGTCGGATAGGAAGCGGGAAAAATCATAGCCCAGCGTAATTTGCCGCAGTTTCCAATAGCCGCCGTTGTAGATCACGGGCTCCACTAATTGCTGAGACCGCACCACTTCCCAGAAGGTCTGTACTTCTGCCACATTGGTATTGGGCGCGTATTTGGTTTCTATGACTTCCCCGGCATCATTTTTAATTTCCTCCACGATCATCACTCCATCGCCGATCACGCCTCCTTCTCTGCCATTCAGGGTGATTTTATGCAGGCCGTGACGGATGGCGTTGAAGTTGGTTCCGGACATCATTTTGTTGCCCAGTTTGAAGTCAATCAAAAAAGAAAAGTTAAGCCCTTTGTAATGGAAGGCATTGGTAAAGCCACCTACCCATTTGGGCAGCGCGCTACCAAAGGTGATCAGATCGTTGGTTCTGAGCGCCACGCCGTTGGCTCCATAGACAATGTTGCCCTGATCGTCTCTCCGGTAGCCAAACCCGGCTAACTGCCCTATTTCTTCTCCCACGATCTGCTTCAAAAAGCCATTGAACACGTGGTTGCCTACCGTGATCTCTTCCCCAATAGAATCTGTCAGCAGGCTGATCACTTCGGTGGTGTTGTAAGACCCGTTGAAGGTAAAGTTCCACTGAAAATCGTTGGTACGAACAGGGATGATATTGAGCAGCAATTCAATACCTCTGTTTTCACTTTCCCCACTGTTGATAAAGGTGTTCTCAAAACCCGACCCTGTGGAGACCTGCGCACGAACGATCTGGTCGGTGGTATTTTTCTTGTACACGGCTACATCCAGACCTACGCGGTTGTCCAGCATCTTGAGTTCCATACCTAGTTCCAACTCTGAGGTGCGCATAGGGCGCAGGTTAGGGTTGGGTACGGTATTTCCGCTGATGTTAGCCACCGGCCGTAAGTTGCCTGACGGACTGGCAAATAAGTTGGCGTTGATCCCATAAAACAGCACATCGGAATACGGCTGAACGTCCAGGTCGCTGCCTACCTCGGCATACGCCGCTCTGAATTTACCGAAGGTCAGCCAACTAGGTAGGGAAGAAATAGATTCTGTAAACACATAACTGGCCGAAAGGGAAGGATACAATATGCTGCGGTTGTCCGGAGACAAGGTAGAGAACCAGTCGTTGCGTAAGGTTCCGTTCAAAAATAACAGGTCTTTGTAAGAGAGTTCGGCAGAACCATACAAGGAGTTTACCGCTTTCTCATTTAAGTTATAACTTGGGTCTTTTACCCGTCCATTCTGAACCGTATACAGGTCCCGGATTACAAAATCGGTGACCGATACAAAGTTCCGGTCGTTGCGGCGATACATCTGGTTGCCCCCTACGCTCAGGTTGGCACCGAAATCTCCGAACTCCCGATAGGCAGACACCAATATATCGGCATTGATCTCTCTGAACCGGCGGGCTTCCTGGGTATACACTCCATTCACAAACCCGTCCGGCGCTGAGGGCCGGGAAGCCTGTCCGGTCGGGTAGTTGTTGGCCTCCTGGTCGCGCGACCAATAGTCCTGACCGATACGTCCCTGCACATACATCCAGGGCAGGATGTCGTACTTCAGGGCAATATTTCCGAAAACCCTATCCCGGCGGATGTTCTGGAATTGCTCTGCCAGGGTAAAGTAAGGGTTCGTTCGGTTTTTAAACCTGGAGTAGACGTATTCATTGCCGTTTGCATCGTACTTATTGGCGTCCAGTACATCCAGTGGCATGGAGTTGGCCAGATTATAAAGCGACACCGGAATGGTATTGTCCTGCTGCGCTACGTTGGGAGGGTTTTTGTTATATTCATTAGAATAGTTGATGGCGCCTGTCACGCTGAATTTATCGGACAAGGCATAGTCAAATCCCAGGTTGATCGTTCTCCGCTGATAGGTATTGTTGGGCACAATGCCCTGGCTGCTCAGGTTGGATAGCGAGAGGTTCAAGCCACCTTTTTCGCCGCCTGCTGAAAAAGAGATGGTGTGGGTCACGTTCTGCCCGTTTCTGAAGAATTTATCGATCCGGTTGCGCACCGGCATATAAGGTACAACCACAGAGTCAAACAGAACCTGGGTCATGCCCGGCTCAAATCGCTCGCCAAACGACCATTGACCGGAAGTTGGGTTGGAGTTGGTCGGACGAATACCGTTTTCTCCCTGTCCATACACATATTGATAGTCGGTAAAGTCCAGCGGATCTTCGTTGGTATAATTCAGATTGTAGGTAACACCGATCCCTTTCGTATTTCCCCCTTTTTTGGTCGTGATCATGATCACGCCGTCTTTGGCGCGCGAGCCGTAAAGGGCAGCGGCAGTGGCGCCTTTCAGCACGGTCATACTCTCGATATCGTCCGGGTTAATACTGGAAAGTCCATCGCCACCGTCGGAGGTCAGTCCGCCGCCGTCGGGGCCGGGGGAGTTGGGGTCGTTGCCGCCTGGGTTGGTACCAAAATTAGTATTGTCGATAGGAACGCCGTTGATCACGATCAGCGGATTGTTCTGACCGGATATGGAAGATTGTCCCCGGATACGAATTTTAGACGTTCCGCCGGGACCTGTGCCCAAGGTGGATATATTCACCCCGGCGATTTTGCCTTGCAAGGCGTTCATCACATTCGGGGTGCGGTTGACGGTGAACTGTTCGGGTTCTACCTTAGCCGTCGCATAACCCAGTGTTTTTGTATCCTTCTTGATCCCCAGCGCGGTGACAACCACCTCGGAGAGCGACTGAATATCCGGTGCCAGGAACACATCAATGACGCTCTGGCCATTGATAGGCACTTCCTCGGTAGTATACCCTATCGAAGAAAATACGAGTGTTTGTGCATCGTCCGGCGCAACCAGCCGGTAGTTACCATCCACATCGGTGACTGTGCCGACGCTAGAGTTTTTTACCAGCACGTTGACGCCCGGCAGCACCTGGTTATTTTCCATGTCGGTAACCTTGCCTGTAATGGTCTTTTCCCGGTTTTCGCGGTAAGAAATATCCGGGCCGGCGCGGTTGATCAGCATGACAGAAGAAACCCCACCGGCCGGGCGGGCTGATGCGCCTCCCTGCAGAGGTCTTTTTTTGAGCTTTTTTACATCCGGTTTGCCTTGTGCCGCTGCCGGAAGAATGATGTAAGTGTGGGCATCAATCTTCTCATAAGAAAGCTGCAAGGCAGACAGGATCACAAACAGATTATCTTCTAACTTGTCCTTCTCGTCAATGTCAGCCGTGACGAGTTTGTCCGCCACAGTTTCCTTTTCGTAGAGAAAAGAAGCCTGGTACTTTTCCTGTAGTTCCTCGATGACCAGGCTCAGCGGTCTGCCCTGCCGGGTGTCGGGTTGTTGCCTGTCGAGGCTTTTGACATCGTTGACGGCCAGTTCCTGTGCCTGCACCGGCTCATACCATCCGCTCAGGAGCAGCAGGCTGACCAGTCCGATATGTTTTAAGCAATTGTGTAAACAGTTTCTCATAGTATATACATAAAAGGGTTAACTAAAATAGACGGTCTTGCCCGACCGGGTTACTTTGACATGCAGTAATTTGGATATAGCTTTCAGAATAACATCTACATTCTTGGCAGAAATCTCTCCCGTAATCTTTTTGTCCAGCAATGCCTGTCGGCTAATGACTACTTGTAAGCCATAGCTGTCTTCCAGGATACGCGCCAGTTCCGGCAGGGAGGTATCATCAAAGGTCAGCTTGTGGTTTCTCCAGGAGCTGTGCATTTCAGGGTTTACCTTCTGCCTTTTAAGTTCATTGTTTTCTTTGCTGTATTCTACCATATCGCCCGGCTCCAGCAGGGTGTTCTGATCTTCGGTCACGTTAAACTTGACCTTGCCTTCATTGAGCACTACCTTGGTTTTTTCGTGCCGGCTATTCACATTAAATTGCGTTCCCAGCACTTCTACCTCCCCGTTGTCTGTCACGACTATAAAGCTGACTGGCTCTTTCTTCCTGACGATCTCAAAATATGCTTCTCCCTGCAAGTGGACTATCCGCCTGGTACTATGCATGGAGGCTGGCGGGTAGCGCAGGGTGGAGTTGGCATTCAACGTAACGCTGGAGCCATCAGGCAACCTTAGTTTTTGAATTTCTCCGTAGGCAGTCTGGTAAGTCACCGCAGGCTGGCGGTAGAAAAACCAAATACTTAGGGTACTGAGCAGCAGCAAGGTCAGCGAAGCAGCGATGGCATAGGTGTTTCGCTGAAACCAGCTTTTAGCGGTGTGAGGTAAAATATGGCGTTCTACCTCTTTCCACGAAGTCTCTATCTGCCCCGCCGGCAAACTTTGTTTTTTGAAAGCAATCCCCCTGACCAGCATCGCCGCATCGTCTGCCAACGGCTTTTTGTGCGGATGTGTCGCCAGCCAATGCTCCCAGAAAGCTACATCCTGCGCATCCGTACTCTGCACGTAGCGGATGAAGGAGGGATTGTTGATCAGTTCTTCCAGTGAGTTCATGGACTTGCTTATGGATTTTGAGTATATACAACAAGAGAGGCAGACAGCGGGTGTTTGATACTCTTTGGGGGCAGAGAATTTTTCAGGAAAGCAAAAAACCCGTCAATTGTCTTTGCAAACAATACGGTGTGCTGTTAAATATTTTTCTAAATTCCTGCCTGAGAGATAGCAATATGTTATCGTTCGCCTTGAATTATTATAAAACTTGTAAATTTTGAAGACATGGTTAAGGCCGTACCGGCGTTCCATCTTTTTTCCGCATCTGCGTGTACCCACTTTGCGCCCTTTGCGTGAAATAAAAGCCTTATTTACTTCCTTCCTTTTTTCTTGTAAAATCAATCAGCTTTATCTTCATCTCCTCCTTCACATCCCGGAAGGCAGCACTATCGGCAAGGTTGTACCACTCGTAAGGGTCGTTCTGATGGTCGTAGAGTTCTTCTTCTCCGTTCGTGCATAAAATATAGCGATACCGCTCGGTACGTATGGTCGCATGGTGGTCTTGCGGCTGGCTGGTCATGCCCGCTTTTTCTACGGTGCCGGTCTTGCTGGCTACGTAGGTCAGAGCAAAATCAGGCCCTTCCCAGGCGTCCTTGTCAGGATTTTCAAGCAAAGGACGCAGGCTAAAACCATCCAGCTTTTTCTGGTTGGTCTTGCTGTTGGGATCGGCAGGGAGTCCACATAAATCCACTAAGGTTGGATACAGATCAATCAGAGAAACGGGCTGACTGCTTTCAGCCCCTTGGGCAATACCCGGACCTGCCCAGACAAAGGGGATGCGGGTAGAGGCTTCCCACAGTGAGTTTTTGTACAACCAGTTTTTCTGCCCCATATGATAGCCATGATCGCTGGCCAGCACGATGATGGTGTTGTCAGCATAGGGACTGTCTTGCAGCGCGTCCAGCACTTTTCCGATCTGCTCATCTACAAAAGCCACACAGGCCAGATAGGCTTGTGTCCATCGTTTCAGCCCATGATCTATTTTCGTGATCTGCGTATAGTTTTCAATGCCATCCCTGCTACCATTTCCGTAGTTGTAGTCATGCACTAATGCATTAGCACAATCCGCCGTGTCGTTAGGTAAAATTTCTGCTAACTGTATAGATTCCAGGGGAAACCTGTCAAAATATTGCTGCGGAGCTACATGCGGCACATGCGGACGGACAAAACCGACACAGAGTAAGAAGGGCTTTTCATGGTTTTTTTGCAGCTGCTCAACAGCCCAGTGAGCATACAATTCGTCAGGCATCAAATCCCGGTTTTCCTCATTTTCGTAGCGAAACGGCTTTTTAAACAAACGCCAGCCTTTATAGCCGGGAATGCCTTTTGCAGGGTCAGGTTCATACACCGGGACATTGGACAAGGGTGTGATGGTTACATCCGCATAATTGGACTCCTGACAACCTATGAATAATTCTTTGGGCAACCCCGGATGCGGCACATTATGTCCGGTCACCGTACTGTCTTTGCCATCCCAGGGATACGGTCCAAAGCTGGCAGGAATGCCATAACCATATTCTCCGTCTTTGTTGACCCAGATCGTGGTGTCAGGAGAAGCGTGGTGCTGTATCTTGCCGGTGCCGTATACCTGGTAGCCGTTGTCCCGGAAATGTTCCACAAAAGTTCTGGCATCTTTCAGTACCGGGTTTTGTCTGAAATCATAGGAGTTGCCGCCAAAATAACCGGACGTGTGGGGATACAAACCCGTGACCATACTGGCCCGGCTGGGTGCGCACAAAGGATCGTTAGAATGCGCATTGGTAAAGCTCACTCCCATGGCCATCAGCCGGTCAATGTTAGGCGTTTTCGCCTGCGGATGTCCTCCTAAAGCAGCCACAGCATCATTAAGATCATCTACCATGATCAACAGCACATGAGGCGGCGTGTCGGATGCCTTTTCGGATGTTGCCGGATCGCAAGCCCAGGCGGCAGCCAGCAGCATAAGTATTAAGGTGTACCTGAGTAGATTTTTTAACATGACAGCATAGAAAATTCAGCAAGCTGTTTTTCAGTAAAGCGATTGTTTCCACTTTGCCACAGTCCCGTTTTAATACTTGAGCATTGAATATTCAACATTCAATGCTCAAATAAAACCCATGGGAAGCAACGCTAATGGCTTTGACTACTGCGCCACATCCCACCACACGCGGGTATCCAGTTTATCAGGTCCCTGGCGGGCGACGGCTGCATTTACATTGGCGGAGTTTACCGCGTCTTCCGCATCAGGATAGGTGAGACGGCGGATAAAGTCGCCATCAATCTCGCTGCCCGGATAGGGGTTAGGGGCAATATCTGGGAAGCCGGAGCGCCGGAAGTTGGCAAATGACTCAGGTCCGTTCATAAAAGTAGCTATCCAATACTGGGTATTGATCTGCTCGAGTTCACGGCCTGCTTCCAAAGGATGTGCCTGGAGGTAGGCCGCGATGGCTTCTTCAGGCACAGCGGTATCAGCACCATAAGCCGCCAGTTCTTCCATATGCGCCCGGATGCCGCTGGCAAACAAGGCTGCCGCATCGCCCGCTGCCCAGCCTCTGAACACCGCCTCTGCCAACAGCAACTGGGTTTGTCCGTAGGTAAGAAAAAATACCGGGGCCGTCTGTGCGCCCATGCGGGTTCTGTCCAACTGAGAGTATTCATAGAAGCTTGCCAATCCGGCAGCCTTCCATATAGGCTCAATCGTACTGTTATCATACCCTACCGGCATACCGATTTGTACACTAGGATCCGTAGTGCCTAAAGCAGGTTTTTGGTCAGAGCCGCTATTGGCGCCTACATAGCGCACGGCGAAAGAAGCCAGACGTGGATCGTTGTTCCCCTGTAGGTAGTCCACAAAATTTTTGGTCAGAAAATAATTATTGGCTTCTGATCCGTTCAGCCAGGCTCCGCTGGGGTTGGTATACAGGGTGGTATGCCGAATCACGGCATTGCCCGCATTGGACTGGATCAGTCCGCCATTTACCGCCTTGGTTACATACTGCTGAGCCAGGGCGGGGTCTACTTTAGTCAGGCGCATGGCTGCCCGTAACATCAGGGAGTAAGCAAAGCTTTTCCATTGCGCCACGTCGCCCCCGTACAATACTTCCGGCACCTGGGGTTTGGATGCATCCAGGGCAGTAGCCGCTTCGTCCAGTTCGCGCAGGATTTCGTTGTAAATATCCTCCTGACGGTCATATACGGGCACCGTATTGCCTTCCAGGTAAGCCAGCCCTGCCTCTGAGAAAGGGACATCTCCAAACGTATCAGTCAATAACATGCCTGCGTACGCCCGCCAGATCCTGGCCATTTGGTATAAGTTAAAGTACCTTTCACTGTCCCGTGTTTTGTCTAAAACATCTACCGTAGATTTTAACACATTCCTGTAATAGCCTTGCCAGATGCCGGCACGGGCCTGGTTGTCCTGGTTGAAATTCGCTCCTGCCAGAGAACTTCCATTGGGGGTAATGATTTGCTGGACAATGGCCAGTTCATAAATAAAAATGGAGGTGGGAAAGGAAGCGCTGATAATGGCATCATTCATTGAGTAGGAAGGATTCAGGGAAGTGGCCGCCGTTTCGTTGGTGTTGATTTCATCAAAACCCTCGTCGCAGCCGGTGGTTAGTCCGAGGATGAGGAAAAGGCCCAGTATATATGCTTTTATCTTTTTCATGATCAATGATTTTATAGCTATGAGGATTTATTACCTAAATTTTAAAACCTGACTTTCAGGTTGAATCCAACGCTCCGGGTCACCGGAAGGCTGGTTTGTTCCAGACCGACGGTATTATCGGAGGCACTGGGGAGTTGCTCGGGATGAATATTATCTACCCATTTTTTCAGGACAGCTACATTGTTGGCTACCAGACTAAGCCTGGCTCCTTTGATGAAAAAATCTTCGGGAAGCACCCGGGTAAAGTCGTAGCCAAGTGTCACCTGGCGCAGCGACCAGAATCCGGCATTGTATAGATAGTCTTCTACAATGTTAGAGGCTCCCGCCGTTTCGTAGTACGTCTGTATGGGTGTCTGCACTGTATTCACTTCCCCATTTTCATTGACGCCATCCCCTACGACATATCCGTCTTCCCGTCCTACCAGCGTCCTTTTGTGCAGTCCATGCCGCACCAGGTTAAAGTTGGTACCGGAAGCCATTTTATGGCCTAACTTGAAATCAACCAAAAAAGAAAGGCTCAAATCCTTATAGCTGAATGAGTTGATGATGCCGCCTATATCGGTCGGTATAGCCGTACCAAACGCCCGCTGGGTGTCCGTTCGCAATGGTCTTCCATTGTTTTCACTGAATATCTGCCTGCCCTGGTCATCATACTTGAAGCCATATCCAAAAATCTGTCCTATGGGCTTACCCACGATCTGGGTGATGAGTTCTCCCCGGATACCCGAACCAACCGTGATGATGGTATCGCCAGGATTTAGTCCCAATTTTAGTACCTCAGTGTTATTATGGGCATAATTAAAGGTCAGGTCCCAGTTGAAATTAGTGGTTCTTACCGGCACCAGATTTACTAGTAATTCTATACCGGTGTTTCTGCTTTCGCCTACATTGATCAGACTCCGGGTGTAGCCGGAAGCATCGGTGATCTGTGCTTCCAGGATTTGATCGGTAGTGAGTTTGTTATAATACGCAAAGTCTATCCCTACCCGGTTATCAAACAAGCGGATGTCAAAGCCTGTTTCAAACTCCTGCACGGTCATAGGACGGAGATCATCGTTGGGCACCGTAGAATTGCTGATGGAGCCTACAGGTTGCAAATTACCGTTCGGAAGAGGAAACAGGTTGCTGTTTACGCCATAAAACAAAACATCCGAATAAGGGTCTATATCAAGATCGCTGCCTACTTCGGCATAGCCTGCCCTGATCTTGCCGAAAGAAATCCAGTTGGGCAAAGCCGCGAATGCCTGGGAAAACACAAAGCTACCAGTGAGCGAAGGATACAAAATGCTCCGGTTGGCCGGCGAAAGGGTAGAGAACCAATCGTTACGCGCCGTGGCATTCAGATACAAAAAGCCTTTGTAGGAGAGTTCGGCAGCCCCATACAAGGAGTTGATTTCCCGTTCTGCCAGATTATAGATAGGATCTTTGATGACACCATTCCTTACCGTATACAGGTCTCTTACTATAAAATTCTCTACTTGCACACTGTTTCGATCCGTGCGCCGATACATCCGGTTGCCTCCAAAGGTAAGATCAACACCAAAATCACCGAATTCCCGGTTAGCGCCAATCAGGAAGTCGGCATTGACCTCGTTAAATTTGCGGTTTTCCTGTACATACCTGCCATTCACAAAGCCCGAAGGAGCATCGGGCAAAAAGGCCAGCCCGGTAGGTAGATTATATTCCTGGTCGCGCGAATAGTAGTCTTGTCCGACCCGCCCCTGTACATAGAGCCAATCCGTCAGGTTGTAACGCAGGTTTACATTGCCAAAGATCCGGTTGCGCTTGATGTTCTCAAAATGTTCGCTCAAGGCATAATAAGGATTGGTACGGTTCCTGAACCTTGACCAGATAAATTCATCTCCGTTCTCATTATACTTATTAGCCTCCAACACATCCAGGGGCATAGAGTTCGACATGGAATAGATGACCACCGGCGTGCTGATGTCCTGCCCGACGACAATCGGAGGGTTCTCATTGTCTTCAATAGAATAATTAACGCTTCCCGATACATTAAATTTGGGGGACAGACTTTGGTTAAATCCTAAGTTGATCGTCTTCCTGTTATAGTTGGAATTAGGCACGATACTTCTGCTGTCCAGGTTAGACAGGGAAAGGTTAAAGCCTCCTTTCTCACCGCCCGAAGACAAAGACAAGGTATTCGTCCAGGTGTTTCCGTTCCGGTAAAACTTCTTGATCCGGTCTCTTACCGGCGCATAAGGTACGACCACAGAATCAAACAACACCTGGGTCATGCCCGGCTCAAATTTTTCTCCGAAACTCCACACCCCGGAGGTAGGACTGGGGCTGGTAGGGCGCACCCCGTTCTCTCCCTGTCCATATTGATATTGATAGTCGGTATAATCCAGGGGCGTATCAACGGTAAAGTTGGTGTTCCACTCCACCCCGATTCCTTTAGAGGTGCCCCCGGTTTTGGTGGTGATCATGATCACCCCGTCTTTGGCGCGGGAACCATATAAGGCGGCGGCGGCGGCTCCTTTCAATACGGTCATGGATTCAATATCATCCGGGTTGATGCTGGTCAGCCCGTCACCTCCATCTGAGTTGGCGCCTGTGCGGTTGGTGTTGTCCGAGGCTATGCCAAAGTTGCTATTGTTAATAGGCACCCCATTGACGACAAACAAAGGTGTGTTTTGCCCTCCAAAGGATGATTGCCCCCTGATGCGGATTTTGCTGGTACCGGCCGCCCCCGTGCCCAGAGACGAAATGTTGACCCCGGCCACTTTACCTTGCAAAGAATTCATAAAATTGGTGGTACGGTTCACAGCGATCTGTTCCGGCTCCACTTTGGCGGTAGCATACCCCAGTTTTTTCGTTTCTTTCTTGATGCCCAGCGCTGTGACGACCACCTCCGAGAGGGCTTGTACATCGGCTTTCATGGGTACATTGACGGTGGTGCGGTTGCCGATAGCAATTTCCTGCGTCTGGTAACCTACCGAAGAGAAGACCAGCGTGGTCACATTGTCGGCTACCGTCAGGGAGTAGTTGCCGTCTATGTCGGTGACTGTACCGACAGTGGTATTTTTGGCCAGCACATTCACGCCTGGCAGGGGTCCGCCGCCGTCGGCGTCGTTCACAGTGCCGCGGATGGTTTTTTCCAGCAGGCGTATCTCCGGTGCGTCTGGCTGCACAGACGTGGAAGCCAGTACCTGCGCGATGAGTGGCAAGCAGCTTCCCATAAAGAACAGCATGATCAAGCTGACTCTATAGGGCAGCTTTTTTAGATTTTGTAAGTTTTTTTTCATGGTACATAGGTTTAGATGTTAGCTGATAGAGGAAAACAGCAGGCGTTTAATACTCTATGCCCCTAAAAAATAAAGAGCAAATGAGGCAGTTGGGGTAAGGCGCATTTCAATAAACATGGCATATGCCTGTTATTTTTTAACAGAAAAGGTATTAGGAAAAGCAATTTTGCAAAAATACTCAACGAAAATTGTGCGGAATGTAAAAATGCAGGTGGCTAAAAAAACAGCAGCAGGCTTCCGCCCAGGCAAGCCAGCCGGACACTGAGCAGGTCGCTCAGTTTCTGTTTGTTTTCTTCTTTTTTCAGATACGTCAGTGCTTTGTAGAGAAGGTTGATGACTGATTGGTAATGGATGCCCATGATCTGGGCAATGGCTTTGTAGTCTAATTCCTCATAATATTTCAGGTATACGGCTTCTCGCTGCCGGGCAGGCAATTCGTTGAGCAGTTGGACGATCTGCTGTTGCAGGTATTGCCGGGTTTCGTCTTCTATGACGATCTCTTCGGGCGAAAAACAAGGTACGTCCGGTATCTCCCGCCGCGTTTCTTTTCTATCATCTGCTGCGGTGAGCCGGTGCAGGTCGTGACGCAACGCTTTGAAGAGATAGGGTTTGATGCAGGCAATGTCGGAGAGATGCGTACGGCTGTTCCAAAGATAGATAAACAAATTCTGCACACAGTCCTGCGACAGGTCCTGTTGATGGGTCATTCTAAGGGCATAGTGGTAGAGCCCGGTATAGTGCTGCTGGTAAAGGAGGCGGAAAGCCTGCCTGTCTCCACTTTTGAAGGCGGTCCAGAGGGTAGTATCGTTTGTCAGGGTAGCCAGGTTGTTGTTAATTTGCTAAAACGTCTCTTAATTTTAAGCAATTATTAACATTTAACAAATAATCCGGCTAAATATTACAAGATAAAAATCACTCTTTTTTTCCGGGCAGGGTATATTTCAGTTCGCCCTCCAGGCGGTCTATGCGGCGGTTCAGGTCTTCTATCTGGTGGCGGAAGATCTGCGTAAGTTCCTGAAACAGTTTTACGTGTACGTGTAGTTGGGCGTGCAGGGCGTTGGTCTTCTCGATCTGTCCCTTGAAATCTTTGTACAGGTCTTTCAGAAAAAAGCTGATGATCAGGAATGCCGCTGTCGTAATGCTTAGCAGCAGGCTGTTAATCGCAATAAGGGTAGAAGGGTCTTTCATGCTACGAACATACATAAGATATTAATTCCATTTTCCTGAAATTAAGCAAATAATTGGAAAAATGTCGTAATATGACAATTTTTTTCCTGCCTTTTGTTCAGGCAGTATCATCTTCATACGGAGTGCCTAACAGGCGGTAGATAGTATGAACCTGCCGGGGGGTATAGGTATGCCCCATGCGGGCACCGATCTCCTCTTCAAAAGGTTTGAGCCAGTTGGAAAGTGTACGAATGCTTACACCATAAGCGTATGCTAGCTCTTGTTTGGTTTGGGGTTTAACGTTTAGGGCTGCCATGAGCACAAGGGTTAATCGTGTCGTCAATACTAAGGTTTGTCCGGCCTTTCATGTCTTATCAGAGAGCCTCATTGCTTTGGTTTATACTGACGTGGTAACAATAATAAATAAATTTTCCTTTTACGACAATTTTTCTTATATTTATTAGAAAAAAATGGAAACCATGAAATCATTTCATTTGCCTCTGAGAGCGATCAGAAAAGACCTCAACCTGAGCCAGGAAGCTGTGGCGGCCGCGCTGCATATTCAGACGACAACCTACAGCAAAATAGAAAGAGGCATGATACAACTTACCCTGCCGCGCCTCTACGAGCTCTCCCGTATCTTCCACCTTTCGGTCGAAGAAATCCTGTCTTATGGCAAACGCAAAGACCGGCCTGATAGCAAACATCATAATATTACCTATGTGCCGGTACATGCCCAGGCGGGCTTCCTGGACAACTACGCCGACCAGTCCGGGGAACAGGCGTTTACTACTTTTTCTATTCCCAGCTTTACAGAAAAAAACCTGTATATGATCAGCGTAGAAGGCGACAGTATGTATCCTACCATTACGCCCGGCGCTTTTATCATTATCAAAGCGACCGACAAAAACCTGATCCGCTGGGGCGAGCCGCATGTGGTGGTCACTACTGAAGGGAGGGTCATCAAAAGGATTCTGCAAAGCCGCGACAAAGCCTGTATCTCGCTTTACTCTGATAACAGTCTTTATGAAAGGTACGATGTACCCAAAAAACAGGTACTCTCCCTCTGGCTGATCGTGGGGAAAGTGACACGTTCCTTTGCGCCACAAATGTTTCTTCAGGAAAAAGAGAATACCCGTTAAGCAGTTCAGGTAGCTACCTTTTTTGCAACTTTAGGTTATTACTTGCATTGACTTACTTTTTTAACTATATATTCCTAAATTGATTCTAATTATTATTTAAAAAATTAAACTTGTTAAGTATGCATCTCTTTTATACATCATTCGTCTTTATGGGGCTGCTCAGCGTTTTTCTGGGGTTTACCTGGGTGGTAACCAAATTAGCCCAACAGTCAGTGCAAGTCATTCCGGTGCCCGGTTTTAAAAAACAGTTAGCCTGGAATACAAAGGAAGTTCATTGGATTGGCAGACACCCTTTACCCCCGGTAGCCAGCGCATCGCGCTATTACAATACCAGCATCAACAGGGAGGAAGAAAAGCTTATGCAGGAGATAGATCGTATCCAGGATAGGCAGGAACTGGCGCAATGGTTCGCTTTGCTCAAAGAGCGGTATCAGCACAAAAATATACCCAAAAAGGTGTATCTGAGAGCGACCACCCTTTTGAACGGGTACCGCTGGTTTGACAGCGAAGAATACGACCGCAGGGTCCGGGAAGGCAAGCCTGTACATAAGGTGACCGAGCGGGAATATGCACTGGAAAAGAAGCTGGAGATGCTGCTGAACCGTTACGACTCTGATAAGTCAGCGTAAAGATTTAATATCCGTTGGCAGCCATTTTTCTGTTTTTGAAGGCTGGCGCATCCATTGCCTTTTCTGTAAAAAGATGAGGCATGTTTTCGCGCCGGCTTTCTATGGTTCCCTGCTCTTCCAAAGGCTTGCCGGTAAGTTTATAATATTTATCTAAAAGGTATTTGGCTCTGTCCAGCGGCAAGGCCGAAGCACTGCCATTGACAGTAATAACCCGGATCACCGGCACCTTGTCCCGGATGCTTCTCAACACCAGTTCTTCAAAGTTTTTTCCAAAATGCAAAATCCAGGTATTATCTGTCATAAATACCAATTTCTTTATATCCTGATTCACAATACTTTTTATCATTATGGCCGATTGGTTAGGGAGTTAAAGTCAACAAACGAAAGCAGTATAGTAATACACCGCCTATGATTATGCTATATAAATAATTTTTGATGACAATTGTAAAGTAATCGGCTGATTTTTTTTCAATTTCTGGTAATAAAATTTAATTCATTCAGTATTCTTATTATTATCTAATTTTGCAGGCAATAATTTATATATTTGTACAAACTACCGAATTGATAATCAACGCTTTAGAATGAATAGGATTTTTCATATAATTTAAATGGCGATCCAATAGAGAAGATATCTGCTATAACGGGTTTGACAAAAGAACAGATAGAAAAACTTTGAAAGGAATCACAGGGCATAACACCAGGCAAGTGCTATGGCTGGTTGAATTGCTAATAGAAGCATCATTGTTTCCATGCTATTGATACTTGTATTGAAAATAAAATAGCCCTAATACCGCCACAGCACCTGCCCAAATCGTTAGCTGCAACCTATTCGCCGGTTCAGTTTTCGCACTTGAAAGTGAAAAATAATGCTTGCATCGTTTTGCATAGAAGATTTTTTATGACAAGAATCTTTAAACAATCAGTAAACATGCTTAATTTTAAAAAAGAAGAATGTGGCAATGATCTGCAAACGAATGCTTCCTTGTGCTGAGCTAAGGTATTTAATAAGAGAATACCTTGTTGCGCAATTTGCGTTTAAAGATCTCTCCGAATTTCCACCTATAAGAGCTTATCCTACAAACCCCGAAGAAGCCATCAGGTTTATAATTACGGGCAAGCTTTTTACAAATAACCCGGCAACAGGAATAACAAGAGAAACGCCGACCATTAGCCTCATTGGCCAACCAACTGCTCGTCAAAACCTGCAGATCACACATGAATATTTAATGCTTTACGTAAGGTTTCAGCCGGGAAGCCTGTTCAAATTATTACATATTCCAATGACAATGCTCATAGATCAGCATGTTGATGCAACAGCTATATTAGGTAAAGAAATAAGTGAATTGTTTGAACAGTTAGGTTTTTGCAGCACGCACGATGCAATGATCAGCATCTTGAACAATTACTTTCTAAAAAAATCAAGCTGTCTTAAAAATAACAGTCATCCGGTTGATGATATTGGCAGAATGATTTTACAAAACCCCCAAGGGTTCAATCTTGAAAAAACAGCAAACGAAGCTTGCTTAAGTTACAGGCAGTTTGAAAAAAGGTTTGAGCAGTTAATTGGCATTACACCCAAATATTATGCACGTATATGCCGATTTTACCAAGCTTTTGAATTAAAGGAATACAATCCGGAACTTGACTGGCTGAGTATTGCTGTAAAAACAGGTTATAACGATTATCAGCATCTTGCAAAGGACTTCAAAGAATTTGCAGGTACGACCCCTAATGTTTTGATACAGGAAAGTTTAAATAGTCCTTCAAGAATGTTCCGCTCTTCAAGCGAGTTCAGGGGTGTTTAAATCAACGATTTTTTACCACCAGACAACGAATCATATCTCTTAATTTTGAAAGAATAAGTTTCATCTTTTAAATTAAGTCTTATGATAAAGCATTTTCTTCTCGTAAGTGTAATGGCAGTTATTTTCTTTGCCTGTGGCGATAATGTCAAACAAACGGCTACTAACGATGACTCTCCCGAAATGAGACAGTTCAGGAAAGACCAAAGAAACAAAGCCATTGCACTCCAATGTATTCGCGCATACCAAGCCAATGATAGTAGTTTTATTTTAGCTCATAATGCAGATAATGTGGTTAATATTTATGCAGGTCAGCCGCCAATACATGGAATTGATTCCTGTAGAATAGTTTTGCGACAGGCTTTTAATACGATAAAAGAATACAAGCCAAGTCACGAGCTTGCATTAGCTGATAGCAATTATGTTATTGTATTTCTATATGTGGACATTTCACTTAGAAATAGTCCTGAAACATATCATGCAAAAAGTGTAGAAATTTTCAAGTTTAACGATGAAGGGAAAATTATCCTGCATACTGCTGTGAATGAAGCAATGGAACTAAATGACATAAAGCGAAAGATCTAAACTTCTATACCATGAAGAAAATTTCAGTGCTTCCAGTTGCTGGCGAGTCAGCGGTGAGTGGCAAATTAAAAAGATCAAAGCCTAATACAGCAAAGGCAAGATATTTTTTTGTTGGCATGGCAATCCTCTTTCCCGTCATTGTTTTCTTAGGCTTTTTTCCAAGCTACCAGAGCCTGAATGCCGGAGCACTGGAAGTTCACTGGATTACCCACATTCACAGTGCCGTCATGACCACTTGGATATTGTTGTTTCTAAGCCAAACCATTCTCGCCGCAACAGGCAACCTCAAAATCCATCGCCGGCTCGGCCTGATATCTGTTGTGCTGGGCGTACTCGTTTTCCTTGTTATGGGAATAGTTTCCTTTAATATCGTGATTGTCAATCATCCTCCTGAAGGAAGTTTCCTGTTCGATCTTTTGTTAACTGATTTTTATGAAATGCTATGCTTTGCCTTGTTTTTCACTTGGGGCATGTTGTCAAGAAAAAAAAGCCCAAGCGCACACAAGCGCCTTCTAACGCTGGCTACCTTTGTCTTACTTACGGCGGCGGTTGACCGGATACAACGGAATAATTCATTCCCCTCGTTAGGAATGGAATATCCGGCTTTTAGTTTCATTTACCTGAATACTTTATTAATTCCGCTTTTTTTGTATGATTTGATTACTCTAAGGCGAATTCACAGAATCACCTGGATTGGTACTGCAATTATTATTCTTTTGCAGGTTACTGTGAGTAATGCTTATGGCTCGCCTTCATGGCACAAGTTCTGGTTTGAACTGACTGCACCGCTGATGGAGAAAGTTGTCGAAATTAAACTTAGTGACGCTCAGATCGCTCCGCTGTTGGGCGATTATGAAAGCACACTTGGCAATATAATCATCAGCCGAAATAACGGCAAACTCTACGTCCAGTTCAACGGAGATGAGAAACAGGAAATGGGCGCGACGTCTGAAACTGAATTATTTCTGAAAGAGGAAACTATGAATTTCTCTTTTGTTAAAGAATCGGATGGAAAGGTGACGACGGCGAAAGCCAAAGCAATAGGCCGGATTTTTAAAATGACTAAAGTGAAGCAGCCATAGTCCTTAGTGTTGGCTAGTTCTCGCCGAAAGTAAAAGAAAGGATTTCTATGAAAGTGCCTGGCAAACCATATATCACCGGATAAATTTGACCCCGGCCGAAAAGAATACAAACCCCAGAATAGCAGTGATGATAGCCTGCCCTCCGCTGATCTCATTGCCCAGCAAGGCCCCCGTCCCGATGATCATAATGTAAGCCGAAAACAGTAAAAGTGCGGTGCCTAATAAGGTAAAAAAAACACCTAATCCTTTTTTCAAATCCATATTTTTTTGTTCACTAACAATTTGTTAACCCACTAAAACAGCATTCTGTTTGTTAAGATGTGTATCTTTTTACAGGTCACCATATTAGCCGTTCATTGCCTGTTGTACGGCTGCTTTCATCATTTTCAGCCCGGTCTGTGCCACTTTCAGCGCGTCTTGCTGCCAATAAGAACGGTTGAATAGCTCCAGGGAAAGCACTTTCGGTCCGCCGGCCTGTTGCAGCGTCGTTAGTATTTGCCTCAGAGGCGCCACCCCCTCCCCAGGATATACCCGGTGGCTATCGTCTATATCCGTTCTTGCAGGCTTGGCAGGGTAGTCGTTGATATGAAATACTTCTATAGCCTTTCCGCTGACAAGCGACAGCCCTTCAAAATCAGAACCCCCTTTATAAAGGTGGTATACATCAGGAAGAACCCTGGCTCCGGCATGGTCGCTGGCAATGGCTACGAACATGACCTCTGCCAGCCGCGACAGATTTTTAGAAAAACCCCACACTTCTAACTGGGGCATCACGCCCATCTGCTGACCTAGGTTGAGCAGTGCCTGGTATCTTTCGGCAGCGCGCGCCAGGTCTAAGCCGGCTTGATCGGTCGCACCCGTCGGCGGTGCCGCTATCCGTGGGCAGCCGATCTGAGCCAGCAGATCCATTTCCTGTTTTGCCTGCTCCATCGCTTTGGTGCGAACCGTAGCATCGTCTGCGATCCAGGGAGCAAAGCCGATGGCATTTTCTATGCGCAGATTCAGGTCGCTGAGCATAGTACGGATTTCTTTGGCCGTGCCGCCCTGTTCCAGGTATGTTTTCAGCGGATCTATCCATATCTCTACCCCATCGTAACCCGCTTTTGAAGCGATCTTGAGTTCTTCGACAAAGCCTGCCTGCTGACCGCGGATGGTGCTTGTATTCAGACAGTAGGAAAAAGGGCCGGAAGTCGCTTTCCGGAATGCTACGGGCTGCGAAATAGTGGCAGCAGGCAGCATCACGCTTCCGGCAGTCAGGCCAAGACCTGCCAGCATGTGCCGTCTTGACATTTTGTTTGAGCTACTCATATCTTTCGTTTAATAAGGTTTTGGTTTGAAATAACGCTTTTTTTAATTATTTAACCCAACAACATTGTTATTTTATAAGTAATTAATCATATTGTTAAACATTACATTTTTACACAACCAATTTTACTACTAGCATGAAGTCCCAAGAGTTTTTAGGGGTTACCTCTCAGGAGAACAGATACCCACCTTACCGGTACCAGGAATTACCCGACCCCTGGGATTTAAACAATCCTACCAAAAAAGATATAGCCATTGCCAGCGACGATATCTTAGCTCGACTTTAGCCTTATGGAAATACATCAATTGTTCCCCTGAGGAAATAAGGGATATTTCTACATTTAATTTTTAACATCCTGCTGGATTGGGGAGGTTAAAAATTAAAAAAGATCCTCCAGTGAGTTGATTTAAAGGTTT
>JBBSNI010000008.1:0-32719 GCA_038232695.1 Cytophagales bacterium | reverse complement strand
TTCATCCATCTGGCTATACACATATAGCATATCTGCTTCTATAACTTTACTGTAGCTTTGCATTTCTGATCTCTTTTTTCTCTTTGAACGTAAATCTAAAACTTACAAATCAAACACTTATTTTTATCTTGTTACTAAGCTTTGTAGAATCCACCCTCGCAGATGTCAGACTGGATTCTACAGGCACCGCTGCTGTAGCATTAAACTTATCCGGTCCTGTCATGGCTTATTTTGAGATAGACGGAAAGAGACAACCTCTTTATCTTACTCCTGGCGATAACCTGGATATTTCTGTACTTAACACGGAGGATGCACAGGCTATGACGTATGCAGGCAAAGGATCAGCAGTGAATAACTACCTAACACAGGTATCTCAGTTGCAGGAAAAATTTATTACAGCTGGCGGGAAGTTTATCTGGGAGTTAGAACAAGAAGCATTTAGGGCTCGCCTCGACTCTATGAGAGCAGCTTTCGCAGCTTTTCACCAGGGCTATACAGATACGGTGGCTTTGCCAGAAAAGCTCAGTAATTCCTTAGAAAATAAAAACAGGCTTAATCTGGTTAGCCTGAAAGAAGAATACGAACTGGTACATTACCCGGACCGTGCTGAAATGGCAGAGCAACTCACCGTAGAGAAATCG
The DNA here is from genome assembly GCA_038232695.1 of Cytophagales bacterium. GTDB lineage: Bacteria > Bacteroidota > Bacteroidia > Cytophagales > Cyclobacteriaceae > JAJNNC01. Next base: position 32,078 of record JBBSNI010000008.1, on the reverse strand, counting down.
AACGATGCTTTCTACGACGTTCCTTTTGATACCACTTTCCTGAATAATGCTATGATGGGTTATGATTATGGGTTTATACTATCTAAGTATACGGAGCTTGGTGTTATCTGGCCCATGTACAATAGTGTGCCCGAAGAGGAGATAGCCTCTGCCCAGGATACATTTCCTGTGATGGCTGATCAGATCATCCGAAAAGGAGATTATCCGGCAGGGATCAAAGAATATCTTATTGCCAAAAACGTGAATGAATTTTTAAGAGCGCAAGGTATTACGCCTTTTGTAGATACCATTTTCAACCACTTTAAAAAAGAATACAGCCACTCGCCATACCTGGCATCATTGCAGGAAAGATACGGCAAGTGGCTCGCCATTACCCCCGGTCAGCCAGCGCCTGATTTTACTGGCAATACCCCGGAAGGCAAAAAGCTTTCGCTCAGCGATCTGAAAGGAAAGGTAATATACATTGATGTATGGGCTACCTGGTGCAGTCCCTGCATACAGGAATTTCCTTATTCCAGGAAATTACAACAGCAGTTTGAAGGCAACGAGCAGGTTGTATTTTTGTATGTATCTGTGGACAAAGACAAAGACCAGGAAAAATGGAAGAAAATGCTGGCAGATAAGCAGCTTAAAGGCACACACATATTAGATCCACGGGAAGGAGATTCTTCTATCTGGAAGGCCTACCTGATCAGCGGCATTCCCCGGTATATTCTTATTGACCAGGCAGGCAATATTGCAGATGCGGAAGCTTCCCGACCGTCTTCTGGGAAAGTAAAGGGAGAAATAGAAGAACTTTTGAACGAAACAACCAGATTGTAAGCAAGTCACTCCCATTCTTCGTGCTGCCTTCAAATATAGATTTGTGTCCCGCTAGACCGTAAATGGTAACTTTGCGAAAGGTCTGTGAGACAAAGACAGGGGGGGAGTTTACGAAAAAAATCGTACATTTTATTTGCATCTACGATAAATATCGTATATCATTGTTCTACGAAACATGTCGTACTTATTTAAATCAAAAAAACGATGTCAGAACACAAGCCCACCGAAGCCGAACTGGAGATACTGCAAATCCTTTGGCAGCATGGACCTTCTACCGTGCGCTTTGTGCATGAGCAGCTTGCCCGGAAGAAAGACACGGGCTACACCACCACCCTGAAAAACATGCAGAACATGGCACAAAAAAACATGTTGAGCCGTGACGAGCAAAGTCGCAGCCACATCTACCAGCCCCTGCTCCGGCAGCAGGAAACCCAGCAACTACTGCTCGACCGTTTTCTGGACACCGCTTTTGGTGGCTCCGCCGGTAAGCTGGTCATGCAGGCGCTGGGTCATCAGAAGACTTCGCAGGAAGAATTGGATCAGATCAAAGCACTGATCCGCAGACTGGAAGGAGGTGAACAATGATAACATTGTCTGAAAAACTCATCCACGCCCTGGGTTGGACGTTGCTGCACGCCTTGTGGCAGATCGCACTGGTGGCGCTGATACTCTACCTCGTACTCTCGTGGGGCAAAACCTTGCAGGCAAACCACCGGTACGCCTGGGCGGTAGGCGCTCTAAGCATGGTGACGGTGCTGGCACTCACCACCTTTTCCTACGAATATCTTTCTGAGCAGCCTGCTACGCTGACTGTTTCGACAGCACAAAAACCAAGGTATGACATACAGAAACCTCCAGCACAAAAAATGACCAATCGGACAGTACACCCAACAGCAGAAAAAAGGGTGTCAATAGATACGCTTACCCAGGCAGCAGAGCGGCATATGGTTACCCTTGTGATGGTCTGGATGGGCGGGGTGATGCTGCTATCGCTTCGTTTGTTGGGTGGGTTTGTTTTTGTTCAAAGATTAAAAAGACGCCCGGACAACGTACCGCTCGACGGCTGGCAGGCAAAAGTGCAAGGGCTGGCAGGTCGTCTCGGGCTGAGCAGACCTGTTCAGGTAATGGCTTCCGCCTGGGCGCAGATACCGATGGTCATTGGTCACCTGAAACCGGTGATCCTGCTGCCTGCTGCTTTGATCGCTAACTTACCACCGGAACAATTGGAAGCCGTGCTGGCGCATGAACTGGCGCATATTTACCGGAAAGATTACTGGATCAACCTGTTGCAGTCGGTCATAGAGATCATCTTCTTTTTCCACCCGGCTACCTGGTGGATGGCAAAGGTCATCTGCACCGAGCGCGAACATTGCTGCGATGATCTGGCAGTCAGGCTATGCGGCAATACGCTCACCTATGCCAAAGCTTTGGTGCAGTTAGAAGAAAACCAACACAAGTCTGTGGCGCTGGCGATGGCAGCCAATGGCAACGGCGGTTTGGTCCAGCGGATAGAGCGTCTGTTGTCTCCCGGCAGCGATCGTACTGCTCTGCCTGTCCGGTATGTGTTGCTGACCGTTGCCTTGGCGATGATGGTAGCCGTCTGTGTTGGTATGACTTATAAGATGTCAGACGGTGGTTTTTCAAACATGCTGTACAGCCCGGCAGGCAAGCCATCGGTTGGGCGAATCATTTTTGCTGATACAGCAGGCAGGTTGCAAAGCGAAAAAGCGATGGCACAGGAAACAACCCCACAGAGCGATACGACGCAACCGGCTGCCAAAACAACACCCACTGACAGGAATACCAAGGCAAACAGAAAAAAGCTTTCCCCACCAGATACCCCACCGCCGATGGATATAGACACGCTGCCGGTCATTCCTGGCTGGGAAATATCTACGCCAGATGGGGCTTTTACATTCCATTTTTCTAGAGATACTACCGAAGGTCTTCAGTATTATTGGCACAAGGTAGATACGGGGGTTTTCTCTTTGTATGTTCTGCCAAACCTGGATACCCTATGGCCTGTCCCTGTACTTCCCCATCTTGATTCTCTTCTTCAGGAGCAGACTTTCTGGCGGGATACGCTCATCCAGCGAAAAATAGAAAGTGCTGTGCAGCAGATAGAGGAGCGTACCGAGCAGTTGCAAGCGCGTATCGCCGAGCAGCGTCCACGATATGATTCATTGGCTGCCCACATTGCACACCAGCAAATGATCCACCAGGAAGCCTTGTTAGAGGCACAAATCAAAGCTTTGGAACGCCAGGCGGAGAAATTAGAGAGACAAATTCGGGCTTATGAAAAAAATGCCGACCAGAAAGTAGAGGAGATAGAAAGAAAAGCCAAAGAATATGAGATAAGAGCTAAGCGTGAAGCTGTGAAAGGAAATGCTAAAGAAAAAATGCCAGCCGCAAAACCGCTCGAGGATAGAGAGTTTGATCAGTTAGAGCAGTCGCTATTTCAGGATAAATTGATTGAAAAAGATAAAAAGTATCACATCGAGGTCACCTCCAATCAACTCCTCATTAATGGTAAGAAGCAGTCCAGGGGAGCAACAAAGAAGTACAAAGCATTATTGGCTGAAGTAATGGATATTGATCTTGATCTTAAAAAAGGAGATAGGATTAGCTTCACTAAAATACCTGGCGATACTATGGTTGAGGAGATAACTATTATTAAAAATTAGGGTTGACAAGCAAAAGATCCTACAATGGCAATGGTTTTATGAGATGCATTTCAAAGTTACCGCAGTATGCGATCCGGTCTGTGTGACACAGACCGGGGTGATGAGACACGTCTGGAGTTTATGAAATAAAACTTTTTCAGCATACTGGCTTTTCTTTCCACCATATTTTTTAATTTGGCACTGCTTATGATGTGAAAATTCAAGTAAATTGGTAAGCAGTGCCCACGGGCACATAAGACGGTTTTAGCGCTGTACCCTATGAATCATGTTGCGTTTGAAAAGCTTTCCCGCGAGAAAAAGTGCCGCTACGTCTGGACGCGCTGTACATTTTTAGCCAGCCGTTTCTACCAGGAGCAATCTCAGCACAAAAGATTCCGCATCAATCTGTTTTACAACGGCAGGTTCTTTATCGAGGTTTGGTACAACAGCGAATGCGGTTATTTTGGAGATATTAAATCTTTTACCGATGCCAAGCTGCTGGAGCCTTATATGGACGCTATCGATATTGAAGCGATCATTACCGATGACCCTTCTACTATCTAAATACCAGACACTCCTTACGCCACTTCACGCAACACCTCCAGCAATTCACTCAGTATCATGGCTGTAGCACCCCAGATGATCTTACCCTCTGCCTGAAAAGCAGGCGCTTCCATCCAAGTCCTGCCCGCTACCTGCACTTGGGTGACGGTCCGGTTTTGTGTATCGCTCAGTGCCTCAATGGCCGTGTCAAAAACAGCGTCTACTTCCGAAGGGTCCGGGCGGTAAACGGGTAACTCGGACTGGTAAGCCACTACAGGCGTCACCTGCATGTTGCTGGGAGGGATGTATAGTTCAGACAGCAAGCCCAACACCTGCGTTCGCTCTACAGATATGCCGATTTCTTCCTGCGTTTCTCTGAGTGCCGTGTCAATCAGATCCCGGTCTTGCGCTTCTACCTTGCCGCCGGGCAGGGCTACTTGTCCGCTGTGTACGCCATAGTAGACCGTTCGAAGGATGAGCGGCAGGTGAAGCTGTTGGGCGCGGGGAAACAGCAGGATCAGTACGCCCGCTCTCCGGGCATCTGTCCGGGGCAGGGCGCGGGCTTTCCGGTGTACCTCGGTCGCCATCCGGCTTTGGGCACTCCATCCGGGGAGCGGCTGCTGCAATCTTTCCCTTAATGTGTGGATGGTATCTTCTATAGTTTTTTTAGTCATGTGTTGTGGCAAAAATCTTTGTATAAAATTATCATTCAGAAAGTGTAAAAATGGAATATTCTTAAAAAACTTTACGTTTCCAGATAGAAAAACGCTACACACTATATGTCATTATACAAGCATTACTTCAAGTTATTCTGTTTGATACTGCTGCTGACCGGATGCAGCCGGAAAGGTGCTTTGGATCGTCTGTTCAATGAGCAGACACCTTACGAAAAGTACAAGCTCTCGCTGGAAAAAGCCGCCCTGACCGAGACAGCCTTGGGCAAAGACTGGCTACAGGCAGGCAAGAACAGTCTGAATGATTCCCTGCTGATTGACCTGCCTTACCAGGAATCGGGCTACTTTTCGCCGGATAAGCCTACCGCCCTTTTCCTGCGCTATCAAGTGCGCGAGGGGCAGCATATCTACATTTCGGCAGAGCCTTTGGCACAGCCCGAGGCTACCTTTTTTGTAGATGTGTTTGCTCTAAGCGCAGACCAAACCCTGGAATCTATCCACGCCGCCGATACGGTCAGCCGTCTGTCGTATGAGGTAGAGGCTTCCGGGTGGCACGCCGTGCGTATACAGCCCGAACTGCTGCGGGGTGGCGCTTACTTGCTTCGTATCGACTATCAACCTACGCTCAGCTTTCCGGTCGCCGGCAAAAACAGCCGCGCTATCGGCAGTGTATTTGGCGACCCGCGCGAGGGCGGCAAGCGTAACCACAAAGGCATCGATATTTTTGCTCCTAAAGGTACGCCTGTGCTGGCAGCTTCCGGCGGCATCGTAGGCACTACTATGAACAACCACCTGGGCGGCAAAGTGGTATGGCTCAACAACCTGAAAAGACGTTTTACCCAGTATTATGCACACTTAGACAGCCAGACGGTCAGACCGGGGCAGCAGGTCAGTGCAGGAGATACACTGGGCTTTGTGGGCAATACGGGCAATGCCAGGAAAACGCCGCCCCACCTGCATTTTGGTATTTACAAATTTGGCAGAGGTGCCGTAGATCCGTATCCTTTTGTGCACCAGGTGCTGGAAGAAGCTCCTGCCGACACGGTGGACGGCAGCGAACTGGGCATTCCTGCCCGCATCAAAGCAAGCCTGGCCAACATCCGCCGTGCTCCCACCACAGCATCAGAAGTAATCGCCAGCTTTCCGTTGCATACCTTGGTCAATATTGAAGGAAAAAGCGGCCGCTGGTTTCGTATTACGTTGCCTGATACACAGCAAGGATTCATCCATGATAGCCTGATAGAATCTGCCGACCAACCGATCCGTGAAGTGACGCTGACCGATGCTGATTATTTTTATGCCAACCCTACAGAGGAAGCCATCCCGCTCAGCGGCGCTTTAGCCACAGGTTCATCGCAGGTATTGGCTGTTTACGACTCTCTGCTCTACGTACAGACGCCGCAAGGCTACCACGCCTGGGTGCCTGAAAGATAAGAAGGTGTTATAGAGCTTTTTCACTTTGCCATTTTTCCTTGAGTATTGAGCATTGCATGCGCCCGGCGCCCGGTTGAATATTGAGTGTTTAAATATTCAATATTCAATGCTCAATATTCAAGGATAGCTAACAATTGGCATTTACCTATTAACTGACAAATTAAAGCACCTTAACACTGTAGCACCCTAACACTTTAACACCTAAATGGTCAACCTATCTTCTCTACGATCAGATTGTGGTTGGTATAGATACAGATGTCGGCAGCGATGTGCAGGGCTTCTTTGACCATTTCCTCGGCGGAGAGTTCGGCGGCATGTTTCTTCAGCGCGATAGCGGCTGCCTGGGCGTACATACTGCCTGAACCAATGGCGGCAATACCGTTGTCTGGTTCAAGCACGTCGCCCGTGCCGGAGATGATCAGGATGTCGTCGCGGTCGGCTACGATCATCATGGCTTCCAGGCGGCGCAGGTAGCGGTCGGTGCGCCAGTCTTTGGCAAGCTCGATGGCAGCGCGTTTCATATTGCCTTTATAAACATTCAGCTTTTCCTCGAAGCGATCGATCAGCGTAAAAGCATCCGCCGTAGAGCCGGCAAAGCCAGTGATGATTTTCCCTTCATTGAGCTTTCTGATCTTTTTGACGTTGCTCTTGGCAACCGTATTGCCCATCGTGGCCTGTCCGTCCGCACCAACAGCAATGTTTCCGTTATGGGCAATGGCCAGGACGGTGGTGGATTTTATGGTAGGTATCATAGATTTTGGGTATTATAAGTCGGAAGCGAGAAGACGGAAGACTGAAGTTAAAAGATAAAAGCTTCCGTCTTCGTACTTCTGTCTCCCCGCTCGAAAACGCAAAAGACGCAGCAAGGTTCCGTCAGATCAAAATCCGTATTGGGTCTTCCATCAATGCTTTGAAGGTTTTCAGGAAGGCAGCGCCGAGGGCACCGTCTACGGCACGGTGGTCGCACGACAGGGTTACCTTCATCACATTGCCGGGCACGATCTGCCCGTTTTTCACCACAGGAGTTTCTTTGATGCCGCCCACGGCCATGATGCAGGCATCCGGCGGGTTGATGATGGCTGTAAACTCTTCAATGCCAAACATGCCCAGGTTAGAAACCGTGAAGGTACTACCTTCCCAGTCTTTGGGCTGTAACTGTTTGTTTTTGGCTTTGCCGGCCAGCTCTTTCACCTCTGCCGAGATATGAGAGAGGCTCTTGTTGTCGGCAAAACGGACGACGGGCACCAGCAGTCCTTCTTCTACGGCTACGGCTACGCCGATGTGGATATGCTTGTTGAAGCGCATCTTGTCGCCCAGCCAGGAGACGTTCACCTTGGGGTGCTGGCGCAGGGCAGCAGCAGCAGCTTTGATCACAATGTCGTTGAAAGAGATCTTGACCGGGGCAAACTCGTTCATGCTGTTGCGCGCTTCCATCGCTTTGTCCATATTGATCTCCATCGTCAGGTAGAAGTGCGGCGCAGTAAACTTGCTCTCTGCCAGGCGGCGGGCAATGGTCTTGCGCATTTGCGAGATATTCACTTCCTCAAACTGCTCTTCGCCTACAACCTGCGGCAGTGCAACGGGCGCTTGCGACGGCTTGCCTTCGGGCTGCTGGGCAGGCTGTTGCGCCGGGGCGTCTTGCGGGTGGTAGTTTTCTACATCCCGCCGGACGATCCGTCCCTGTTCGCCGCTGCCTTTGATCCTGGAAATGTCGAACCCTTTTTCTTCTGCCATCTTTTTGGCCAGGGGCGAAGCTTTGAGGCGTCCGTCGCTGGACTTATCCTGTCCGTTGGTAGCGCGCGAAGGGGTGTAAGCGGGAGCGTCTTTTTGCTCCGCTGCTTCCTTGCTTACTTCCGGCTCCTGGGCGGCCGGTTCGGATTTGCTGGTTTCTTCGGACGGGTCACCCTCTGTTTTTTTAGATTTGGCACTTTGGGCTTTCAATAGTTTTTCATAGTCGGCGCCTTCTTCGCCGACCACGGCGATCACACCGTCTACGGCTACGGCATTGCCTTCTTCTACACCTATATAGAGCAGGGTTCCTTCTTCATAGGCTTCCAGTTCCATGGTCGCCTTGTCGGTTTCTACTTCGGCCAGTATGTCACCGGAAGCTACTTTGTCGCCTACCTTCTTGTGCCAGGCAGCGATCACACCTTCCTGCATGGTATCACTCATCTTGGGCATGGTCACCACGTTGGCTTTGATGCCGGAGGTATCTATGTCAGCGGTATCCGTTTCGGTCTCACTGGTTTCTTTCTCTTTGGTTTCGGTTTTTTTAGCGTCGGGGGCGGATTTATCTTCTTTTTTCTTTTTACTGCCTCCTTGTATTTCAGCTAACAGATCGTCTATGTTTTCTCCTTTTTCTCCGATAATAGCAATGACACCGTCTACGGGCACAGCTTCGCTTTCTTTCACGCCAATGTGCAGCAGCACACCATCTTCAAAAGACTCCAGTTCCATGGTGGCTTTATCGGTTTCTACTTCGGCCAGTATATCACCGGAAGCCACCTCGTCGCCTTCTTTTTTGAGCCAGGAGGCAATGACACCTTCTTCCATGGTGTCGCTCATCTTGGGCATTCTGATTACTTCTGCCATATCATTACTTAGGAAAAGTGTTTAAAGGTCAAAATTAGGTATATTTCAATGATAACAATCCAATTGAGTGAATTTTGTTGCCTCGTCAGGAAGCAGGCTTCTTGTGTTGCACCTTGATCTCTGTTACAAACGTAACGGAATGATCAGCGGACATACTTCCGTAGAGCACCGGAGCGGGCATTTTGATCTGAAACGAAGGAGAGTACCAGCCCAGGATTGGGTCTTCCTGTCCACGGATCAGTTCATAATGCATCTTAGGATCCATCTTGATGCTGACAGTACGGGTGCCTTTGGTTTTCAGCAGAAAATGGTGAGCATTCACCGGCTCTACCAGTACTTCAGGGTGCAGGTGAAAAGGTAGCTCCAGGAAATGCTGTTTTTTGTTTTTCATCAGCACCTGGTCGGTAATGACGATCTTGTCCTGTAGCTTGTCAAAAACGATTTCCCTCTGGTGGCTTACGCCCAGCTTATCGTAGCCGTTGTGCGTAGCCCATACCACGTCCTGATCGGGCTGCGTCTTCTGGTGCAGCACCTTCGGCTCATAGTGGTTCATCCACATGGTAGGTCCGGTACTTTTGGCCTGGTCGGTTCGGTCTACCCGGAGCGTATTATGCGCCAGCGTGCTGATAAAATAATCTCTCCACGCCCGCTCCGTATGGTAAGTGTAGGTGCCCGCCTCTGTGATGACAGGCTGCCCGTCTACATGCAGCACAAAGGAGAGTGCATCGGCATGACCGTGAGCGGCAATGGAGAGAAAGCCTAACGGCGCGGCGTCGATGTGCAGGTAGATCTCCTGGCTGTCGTGCTGCTTGCGAATAAAAAAGTGTCCCTCCTTGCTGTAGAAGCAACTGGACTGGTTGGCAGAAAAAGCACTGACTGCCTCATAGGTCTGTCTTCCCTGCCGGCCAAACAAGACCTGGTTTTTAGTGTCAAACCCGTTGGCTTTGGTCTTCCAGGCGGGGTTCTCAAACAGCACCACCCCGGAGGTGAGCAGCGACTTGAAGTTAGGAAAGTGCGGATCAGCGTCAAAGATACAGACCTTGCCATCGTCTTCGTCGCCGTAGTAGGGGATATTGCCTTTGACGTCCATCAAATGGAAGATGTATTCCAGTATATTTTCCAGCCACTGGCGGTAGTCCTGCGAAAAATGATGTCCGGTACGCTGCCCTACCACGTAGGCAAACAGAAAAAAGTCGGTAATAAACTGTATGTATTCTGCGGCTTCTTCCAGGTTCACACCGTTGGCGGAGTGCTGTGTCTGTATCTCCCGTTCCAGCCCTTGCTGGGCGTAGTGCCGCCAGGCTTCCGACTCCTCGAACGGCCAGAAGGCAGCGCCTATAAAAAGACCGGCGTATTCGCTCACCAGGTGGTTGTTGGCAGAAGAAAACCGGGAAGGATTTTCGTGGCTGTAGACCAAATGCCGGTGGATAAGCGGTATCCACTGCTGTTCTGTAAAATTTTTGAACGCTTCATCTTCTGCTACCAGGCGGTTGACATCCAGGATTTCCCAGCAAAAAAACCAGACGATCAGGCGGATGTTGACCTCTATGTTGCTGTACCAGTTTACCCCTTCCAGGTAAGGGTTCTGCTCGATCCAGGAGGTGATGATCTGTTGGAACTGTTGCAGAACGGCCGGGTCGGCGCTGTCGCGGTATTGCAGGGCGACCAGGGTCAGGAACTGCATACGGTTGACTTCCCAGACGTGTTTGGCGCTGCCGTACTCTTCGGTGCGTATGTTAATGTCTTTGGCAAAAGCCATCGGAAAACGCCGCCCGCTGCTGATGTCTGCGTGCCAGTCGATGGGTTGGCTGTAGTCAAAGTCCAGTCCGAAGATGGAGACTACGGACTTGTCTGTGGTAAAGGGTATCTCGCCGATAGGCAGTACACAGGCAGGCAGCCGCTTCAGTGCCACCTGGGGGAACAAGCCTGTCTGTGTTTTCTTCTCTCTTCTTTTCTGTAGATATTGACCTGCACGGAAGCCCACTTCGCGGGCTGACATAGTGCGCAGGCGGTTGACATACCAGGATACGGACATATATTTTTGTTTGCCCGAAGGTAGAGCCGATTGCCAGTTACTTCCAAAAATATATTGATATTTTTAGCAAGTTGTTATATTAGTATACAGCACTACTGTTTCATGCTACATCAGGGCTGGTTTTCACCGCAGAGGAAACAGAGACAAGCCATAGAGACCCGCAGAGCACACCTCTGTGTGACTCTGTGCGGAAACCTCTGTTACCTCTGTGGTAAAACACAAAGCGATCTATAAACCATAAACCATGAAAGAAAAGTATATCAATCCTTTTACCGATTTCGGATTTAAGAAATTGTTTGGCAGTGAGTTCAACAAAGAGTTGCTCATTGACTTCTTGAATCAAGTGTTGGGAGACAGAGAACAGGTGCAGGACTTGACCTACCTGAACACGGAAAACTTAGGCTCTACCAAGACAGATAGAAAAGCTGTCTTCGATTTGTATTGTGAGAACGAGAAAGGAGAAAAGTTTATCATAGAGTTGCAGAATGTCAAGCAGGAGTACTTTAAAGACAGGAGTATCTACTATGCTACGTTTCCTATCCAAAGCCAAGCCATTAAAGGAAAAGTGTGGAACTACTACTTGAAAGCCGTGTATACCATAGGCATCTTAAACTTTAGCTTTTCAACCAAAGAAGATCAAGGCAGATACCTGCGAGAGGTTCAGTTGATGGATAAAGAAACTTATGAAGTTTTTTACGATAAACTGACGTTCATTTATTTGGAAATGCCTAATTTTAGGAAGGGGGAAGATGAGCTTATTACACAGTTTGACAAATGGATGTATGTATTGAAGAACTTGCCTAAGTTTCAAGAGAAACCTAAGAAGTTACAGGAAAAAGTATTTGAGAGGTTATTCTCAGAAGCAGAAGTAGCTAAATTAAACAAGAAAGAAATGAGAACGTATCAGGAAAGTTTGAAAGTTTACCGCGATAACAAAAATGCGATGGACTATGCTATCAAAAGTGCTGTTGAAAGTGCTGTTGAGACTGCCATTGACAAAGAACGGCTTGAGATTGCCAGAGAGTTAAAAAAGAATGGCGCCTCTATGGAGTTGATCCAACAATCCACAAAACTCACCAAAGAGCAGATAGAGAAGCTGTAAGCGTTGATCTACTGCAGAGGAAACAGAGACAAGCCACAGAGACCCGCAGAGCACACCTCTGTGTGGCTCTGTGCGGAAACCTCTGTTACCTCTGTGGTAAAACACAAAGCGTCAAAACAATAAAGCAAACCTGTCCTTTATAAGTAGCCACTTGAATGAAATAATATTTTCAATCGTTTTTGTTTCGAGCTATTTCATTAATTTTGCGGCCATTATTCATTTCAAAAAAACAGCAGACTATGCCATATTTATTCACTTCGGAGTCGGTATCCGAAGGACATCCCGACAAGGTAGCCGACCAGATATCTGATGCTATCCTTGATGCCATGCTCATGCAGGACCCCAACTCACGGGTAGCCTGCGAAACATTTGTCACGACCGGCCTGGTCGTGGTAGGCGGAGAAGTGACCACCAACGCCTATGTGGAAATCCCTGATGTGGTCAGGCAGACGATCCGCAAAATTGGCTACAACAAGGACAACTATATGTTTGAGTCGAACTCCTGCGGTGTGATGGTTACCCTGCACAGCCAGTCGCCCGACATTGCCCGCGGTGTAGACGAAGGCGAGGGAAAAGAACAGGGCGCCGGCGACCAGGGCATGATGTTCGGCTATGCGACCAAAGAGACCAAAGAATACATGCCGATGGCGCTGGCGTACTCTCACCGCCTGGTGCAGGAACTGGCCCGTATACGCAAAGAAGAGCCTCAACTGATCCCGTACCTGCGCCCCGATGCCAAAGCCCAGGTCACCATAGAATACAGCGACGACAGGAAACCCCAGCGCGTACACACCGTGGTGGTCTCTACCCAGCATGACGACTTTGTTCAGCCGAAAGAGGATACTAAAGAAGCTAAAGCCGAGGCTGAAAAACAAATGCTGGCTAAGATCCGGGAGGATGTGATCGCCCATGTGGTCAAGAAAGTTATCCCGGCAGAACTGCTCAAAGACACCATTTACCACATCAACCCTACGGGCAACTTCGTGATCGGCGGCCCGCACGGAGATGCCGGACTGACAGGCAGAAAAATTATCGTAGATACTTACGGCGGGCGTGGCGCGCATGGAGGCGGTGCTTTCTCCGGTAAAGATTCCAGCAAAGTAGACCGCAGCGCCGCCTATGCCGCACGGCACATTGCCAAGAACCTGGTCGCTGCCGGCGTAACCGACGAGATACTCGTACAGGTAGCCTACGCCATCGGAGTGGCAGAGCCTGTCTCCCTGACCATAGACACCTACGGTAAAGCCAACGTGAAAATGAGCGACCCGGAAATTTCCCGCCTGACGAAAGAACTGTTTGACATGCGCCCCAAAGCCATTGTAGACCGCCTTGGGCTCAAAAATCCTATGTTTTCACCCACGGCTGCTTACGGGCATATGGGTAGGGAACCTTATCATGATGTGGTAGCTATAGAGCATATTGAGGTGCAGGCAGAAGGCAACACCAAAAAGACGGTGACACGCACAGAGAAAAAAGAGGTAGAGTTTTTTACCTGGGAGAAACTCGATTATGTAGACAAAATAAAAGAAGCCTTCAGACTAAGCTAAGGCTTCCGTAATAAACTTGTATTGGAAAGGGTTTGCCTGTAGGGCAAATCCTTTTTGTTTTTAGCGGGTGGATAATTTTTCTTTATGTTTTTTGAGTTGCCGCCTCAAAGCACTTACCGCCATGTCGGCAGCCGCTTCAAAAGAATCGGATTGTTCTTTGACAAAAAGCTGGTTGCCGGGTATGTTCAACTTTATTTCAACGACCTTGTTGCTGTTGGCATCTCCGTTCTCTTCTTTCAGAAAAACTTCTCCATCTACGATCTTGTCGTACACTGCTTCAAGTTTAGAGGCTTTTTTCTGAATAAAATCTACCAGTTTCGGGTCGGCGTCAAAATGGACGGCATATGTTTGTAACTTCATCGTCTTGTCATTTAAGTGAATAATAATTTTCTCCTGTGTTCTTAACTGGCAAAACGACGAACAGTTTGGAACCCGAAAGCAATCTTTTGGTCAGAGCTAATGAGGAAAAAAAATTCTCATGTAGAGTAGGTCAAACCACCAAAATATTGTCTGCAAACTTCTTGGATACAGAAGCCACTTTCTGGTTTACTTCAATATCCATAGAGCCGTCAAATGCTCTTTTCCTCAGCACCTTGATGTGCAGGTCTATGCCAATGCCCAATTGGGTGACATACTGAAGAAAAGCCGCCGAATTATCTTTCACCGCTACGATCCGGCAACTGTTGCCCGGCAATATATCCGAGAGTTTCTTTTTGGAAGTCGTTTTCATTCCCCCGCGGGCGTCAGGAATAGCATCGCCATGCGGATCATATTCGGGGTAGCCCAGCAGTTTGTCCAGCTTTTCGATCAGTTTAGGGGATTGGATGTGCTCTAACTGTTCGGCCACTTCATGTACCTCGTCCCAGGTAAATTCGAGCTTTTCGTACAAAAAGGTTTCCCACAAACGGTGTTTGCGCAAAATCTCAATCGCCTTTTCTTTGCCGGCTTCTGTCAGGGTTACTTTTTTATATTTTTCATAATGGACCAGCCCTTTCTCTTTGAGCTTCTTGATCATGTCGTTGGCTGTGGCGGGCTTTACATGCAGGTAGGCAGCCAGGTCGTTGGTACCTGCTCCCTGGGAAGACTCTTCTACAGTCAGATGCAGCAGGGCTTTCAGATAATTCTCTTCGGTGGATGAAACCATAAGATAAAAAAGCAACTTTACTTTTGGTCTAGCCGACTTGCTAAAATTTACTGTCCGCCTTTCGGATGGGCTTTTTCAAAGACGGTTTTAAGTTTCTCTACCGTATTATGGGTGTAAATCTGGGTAGCTGCCAGAGAAGCATGGCCTAGCAGGTCTTTGATGGCGTTCAGGTCGGCGCCATTGTCCAGCAGGTGGGTAGCAAAGGTATGCCGCATCACATGCGGACTTCTTTTGTCAATGGTGGTAAACTGATCCAGGTATTTCCTGACCGTGCGATAGACCATCATAGCGTAGCAGGGTTCGCCCTTGTTGGTCACTAATAGATAGTGATTGGCATCGTGGTTAAAAAATAAGTCTTTTTCTTCCCGGTACCTTTTGATAAGCTTCATCAGGCTCTGATGGCAAGGGACAATCCTTTGTTTGCTTCCTTTTCCGTCTACTTTGATCGTCCGGTGGTACTCGTCGATGTTGCTGGTCTGGAGATAGATCATTTCTGACAGGCGGATGCCGGTTCCATATAGTAATTCCAGCATCAGGCGGTCGCGGTAGCCGGCAAAATCATGGGTGAACTCAAAAGAATCCAGCAGGTCAAACAGATCATTGACCTGCACATAATGAGGAAGCGGATAATGCGCTTTTAAGGCTTTGACCTTGTGGGTAGGGTTCTTTTTAATATAATCTCTGTGCTGCAGGAACTTATAAAAAGACCGCATGGTACTGACCTTGCGGTTAATAGAGCGCGCTTTGTTTTTTTTGTTGGCTAAATCTACAATCCACCCCCTGATGTCTTCGTGAGAAGCCGAAGCGATAGGCAAGCCCGGGGCATGGTGGCTAAGAAAGGCATGAAACTGCAAAAGGTCGTTATGATACGCAGCAATGGTGTAAACACTGGCTCTTTTTTCGTAGGTCAGAAACTTGATAAAAGTGTCTATCATCTGTACACCATCTGTTTTGCCTTCAAATTAGCCAAAAAATTAACAAATCAGACGATCGTTGGCTATAAACTATCTTGCGTCTGCATCCGCTGGCGGTAGGCGGCACGAATTTTTTCGTGTCTTTTCGTTACGGAAGGCTTTTCGTAGTGTGTTCTGGAGCGTAATTCTTTCAGAACACCTGTTTTTTCAAATTTTTTCTTGAATCTTTTTAAAGCTTTATCAATAGATTCGTTTTCTTTGACACTGACAATGATCATATATCGGCTTTTTGGTTTTAAAATAAGTTTGCAAAGATAAACATTTGGTTGATTTATTCAAACATAATACTTAAATACAAAATATGGAAAGATTTGAAGAATTTGAGAGGCGTATCACCCGGTCTTTGGCTAATATGGATGCTAAAATGTCGTACCTGCATGAATCTACAGGTCAACTCCAAGCTTCCTTTACCGAATTTCAAGAAGATATTAATGAGTTTATGAGCTATATGGCTGAGCATATTACAGACCATGAAAAGCGGTTGTCTCGTCTGGAAAAACACGCAGGCTTTTGGAGGCAAAGCACAATCAGACAAACAGTAAATGTAAGTTTTTGCCGCAAAGATTACATCTCTATGTATCCTTTTCTGAATGCTTAGATTTTATTTTAAAATAAATTACCTTTGCCAGGCAAATATTTGTTAACAAAAACCTCGTTATTTTATGAAAATAGCAGTTGTAGGAACAGGATATGTAGGCCTGGTCACAGGAACCTGTTTTGCCGAGACCGGTAACAGCGTCACTTGTGTAGATATAGACGAAAAAAAGGTAGAAAAGCTCAAAAAAGGCGAAGTGCCTATCTACGAGCCAGGACTGGAAGCGCTGTTTGAGCGCAATGTCAAGCAGGGGCGGTTGCACTTTACCACAGACCTGAAAGAGGGCATCGAAGGTGCTAAGATCATCTTTTTAGCCCTGCCAACGCCTCCGGGCGAAGATGGGGCTGCCGACCTGCGGTACGTACTGAAAGTAGCCGAAGACTTAGGCCACATCCTGGAAGAGTATGCCGTGATCGTAGATAAAAGCACCGTCCCTGTAGGAACCGCCGAAAAGGTACATGACAAAATCGCAGAGAACGCCAAAGTAGATTTTGACGTGGTTTCTAACCCGGAATTCCTGCGCGAGGGCGTAGCCGTGGATGACTTTATGAAGCCCGACCGGGTCGTCATTGGTACACGTTCTGACAAGGCTAAAGCCATGATGGAAAAACTTTACGCGCCCCTGGTGCGTCAGGGCAATCCTATCCTGTTCATGGACGAAGCTTCTGCCGAACTAACCAAATACGCCGCCAACTCCTTTCTGGCCACCAAGATCACTTTCATGAACGAAATCGCTAATCTTTGCGAAAGGCTGGGCGCAGATGTAGACATGGTACGGAAAGGCATCGGGACGGATAGCCGTATTGGCAAGCGTTTCCTGTTTGCCGGTATCGGCTACGGCGGAAGCTGTTTTCCTAAAGATGTACAGGCGCTGGCCAAGTCAGCCGTAAAATCAGATTATGATTTTAAGATCCTCAACGCCGTGATGGACGTCAACCAGGGGCAAAAGACCCGGCTCATTGAGAAAGCCAAAAAACACTTTAATAACGATCTGAAAGGCAAAACCTTTGCTTTCTGGGGGCTGGCTTTTAAACCTTATACGGACGACATCCGGGAAGCACCCGCCTTGTACAACATTGAAGCACTGCTGGCAGAAGGCGCCCATATCAAAGCCTACGATCCGGAAGCCATGAAAAACGTGCGGACAACAGTCGGCGATAAGATAGAATATTGTGTGGACGAATACCACGCTGCCGAAAATGCAGATGCTATTTTTATCATGACAGAATGGCCTATCTTCCGTACCCCTGATTTCGAGAAGCTTTCTTCTCTGGTAGGAGAAAAAGTGATCTTTGATGGAAGGAATCTTTATGAGACAGACATGATGAAAGAGATGGGTTATATCTATTACAGCATCGGAAGAAAAGATATTCATGAGTAAAAAAAGAATACTGATCACAGGGGGAGCCGGATTTTTAGGCTCCCACCTATGCGACCGTTTCCTAAAAGAAGGCTATTACGTAGTGGCGATGGACAACCTGGTCACCGGCAGCCTGAAAAACATTGAACACCTGATGCACCGCGATGATTTTGAGTATTTTCATGGCGATGTGTCCAACTATGTGCATGTACCCGGCAAACTGGATTATATCCTGCATTTTGCCTCACCTGCCAGCCCAATAGACTATCTGAAGATGCCTATCCAAACCCTGAAGGTAGGCTCTTTGGGTACGCACAACTGCCTGGGGCTGGCCAGAGCCAAAGGCGCGCGCATCCTGGTAGCTTCTACCTCGGAAGTATACGGCGACCCTACGGTACATCCACAAAAAGAGTCTTATTGGGGCAACGTCAACCCGATCGGGCCGCGGGGCGTGTACGATGAAGCCAAGCGCTTTCAGGAAGCCATCACCATGGCTTACCATACCTATCATAAGCTGGAAACACGAATCATACGCATATTTAACACCTACGGACCGCGGATGCGGCTCAACGACGGACGGGCCTTGCCCGCTTTTCTGGGGCAGGCGCTCCAGGGCGAAGACCTGACCGTATTTGGCGACGGTTCTCAGACCCGTTCCTTTTGTTTTATGGACGATCTGATTGAAGGCATCTACCGCCTGCTGCTCAGCGACTATCCCCACCCGGTCAATATTGGTAACCCGGACGAAATCTCTATCAAAGAGTTTGCAGAAGAAATTATCAAACTGACTAATAGTAATCAAAAAATTGTGTATAAGCCTTTGCCGCAGGACGATCCTATGCAGCGGCAACCTGACATTTCCTTAGCCAAAGAGATATTAGGCTGGCAGCCCCGTGTTTCCAGGCAGGAAGGCTTAAAAATCACCTACGAATACTTTAAAAACCAGGTAGAACAACAAAAAGCCTGACACACACCTACACAACGATTATGGCAGAAAAAATCATCGTCACAGGCGGCGCAGGCTATATAGGTTCTCATACGGTAGTGGAGCTTACCAAAGCCGGGTACGAACCGGTGATCATCGATAATTTTGTCAATGCAGAAAAAAGTGCGGTAACAGGGATAGAAGAGATCGTAGGTAAAAAAGTAAAACTATACGAAGGCGACTGCAATGACGCTACTTTTGTCAAACACCTGCTGGAGCAGGAAGGAACCGTTTCCGGTATTATTCATTTTGCCGCCTATAAAGCAGTCGGTGAATCGGTAGAGCAGCCTTTAAAATACTATAAAAACAACATAGGCTCGCTGCTAACTTTGCTGGAGATCATGCCGCAATACCATATCTCCCAATTTGTTTTCTCCTCTTCCTGCACCGTCTATGGACAGCCCGACCAACTGCCTGTCACGGAGCAAACACCCAGTAAGCCGGCCGAATCGCCTTATGGCAATACTAAGCAGATCAGCGAGGAGATCATACACGATGTAGTAAAAAGCGGTGCCGCCATAAAAGCACTGGCGCTCAGGTATTTTAATCCCATTGGGGCGCATCCTTCTGCCAGCATCGGCGAGTTGCCCTTGGGCGTACCCAGCAACCTGGTACCGTTCGTGACCCAGGCGGCTGCCGGCAAGCGCAGCAAAATCACCGTTTTCGGCGATGATTACGATACGCCTGATGGCACCTGCGTCAGGGATTATATTCACGTCGTAGACCTGGCGCGCGCGCATGTAAGCGCTATCCAATATCTTGAGAGCATAAGCGAAGCCGCCTTCTATGATATATTCAATGTAGGAACCGGACAGGGCAACAGTGTGCTGGAAGTGATCAAAACATTTGAACAAGTCAACGACCTTAAGCTCAACTACGAAATAGGCTCCCGCCGGCCTGGCGATGTGGAAAAAGTATACGCCGACGTATCAAAAGCCAACAATCTGTTGCAATGGCAAGCCGGAATCAGCCTGTCTGACGCCCTGAAAGACGCCTGGCGCTGGCAGCAAACGCTGGGAAGCAGGAAGACGGAAGACCGAAGTAAGAAGTAAGAAGTTTGTGCTTCCGTCTTCCAACTTCTGTCTTCCGTCTTCTAACTTCTGTCTTCCAACTTCCTCAGATACATCTGAATCGTATTTTCCCAGCCGTAATAAAGCGCGTCGCAGATCAGGGCATGACCGATAGAGACCTCATCCAGGTAAGGAATGTTTTCCTTCAGATACTTCAGGTTGTACAAATCAAGGTCATGTCCGGCGTTGATGCCTAAGCCTAGTGTTTGAGCATGGGCGGCGCTTTTTACATAAGGCGCAATGGCCTTCTGCCGGTCTTCCTTATAGAAATGGGCATAAGGTTCTGTGTACAGTTCTATCCGGTCTGCACCGGCAGCGGCAGCGCCTTCTATCATCGCCTTATCAGGGTCTACAAAGACAGAGACGCGCCCGGCGTGCCGCTTAATTTCCCGTATCACTTCTGTGAGCAGTTCTTTTTGCTTGATAGTATCCCAACCCGCATTGGAGGTAAGGGCCTCGGGTGGGTCGGGCACCAGCGTAGCCTGGGCAGGCTTAGTCCGGGCAATAAGGTCTATATAACGCTCATCGGGATAGCCTTCTATGTTGAACTCTGTGGTGACTACATCTTTGAGTGCCATCACGTCGCTGCTTCGTATGTGCCTTTCGTCGGGCCGGGGGTGTACGGTAATGCCCTTGGCGCCAAAGCGTTCGGCATCCATCGCCATGCGGATAATATCGGGGTTGTTGCCGCCCCGTGCGTTCCTTAGCGTGGCTAGTTTGTTGATATTAACACTTAACTTCGTCATTTTTCTGTAACTTTGTCCGTAATGTATAAAAAAACTACGAATCATGAACCTCAAACAGCAAATTGAAGCCGACATCAGGCAGGCGATGTTAGCCAAAGACCAGGACGCCTTGCGGGCGTTGCGAAGCATTAAATCAGCCATACTGCTTGCCGAAACCGAAAAAGGAGCGCAGGGCGCTTTGACAGAAGAAAAAGAAATACAACTACTGAGCAAAGCTGTCAAACAACGCAAGGAGTCTATCGAGGTATTTGAACAGCAAAACCGGGAAGACCTGGCATCCAATGAGAGAGCCGAATTGGATATTATTTCACGCTACCTACCGCAGCCTATGTCGGAAGACGAACTGCAACAAGCCGTTCAGCAAATTGTTGATGAAACCGGCGCCAGTGGCCCGCAGGATATGGGCAAAGTAATGGGCGTGGCTACCCAGCGATTGGCCGGCAAAGCCGATGGAAAAAGCATAGCGCAGGCGGTCAGGCAAGCCCTAAATAAGTAGCCGGTGAAGACAGCAGAGATCGTGTTGCTGCTTTTGCTTTTGGTCGCCGGATACCGGGGGTACCAGAAAGGGCTGATCCGGGAAGTACTCGGACTGGTCGCTTTGGTTGCCGGCGTGGTGGTGTCGCTGCTGTTCTTTGAGCAGGGGGCTGCGATACTCTCAAATCTCTTTAACACCTATGGCTCTATCCTTTCGGTTTTCTCTTTTATACTCATCTTTCTTGGCACCATAGTTTTGATCTCTCTTGCCGGGAAGGCGATGAAAGAAGCCATCAATTTTACCCCGTTGGGTTATATAGACAGCCTGGCAGGCGGACTGCTGGGTATCCTGAAGTGGGTGTTTGCCATCAGCTTTGTATTGTGGCTGCTGGACATGGGCGACATACAGTTGGATTTTGTGGAAGAAAGTAACTGGTACAGCCAAATCAGGTATTTTGCCCCGGTAGCCATAGAAAAGTTACAGGCCTGGTTTCCGGTGCTGGATAGCCCTCTCCACAACCTGAAACAGTTTGTAGAATCGCTTAAAACAGAAAACAGTTGAACTTACTGTCGAAATTTTTACTATCTTAATAGTATTTTCAGGCATTCCCGGAAAAGGTTTTTAGCATAAGACGCCGGGATTTTAATACATGCGCGCAAAAAAAATAAAATTTCTACTTTACTTTAAGGCTCATTGATTAAATCGTTTCTGCATGGCATTTGAGATCAAAGAAAAAAAAGGGTATCAGTACATTGATGAAGGTGAAGGCAGCGTGATGCTGCTTTTGCACGGACTGTTCGGCGCACTGAGCAATTGGGACAGTGTGATCAGAAAATTTGCCGGCAGGTACCGGATCATTATTCCCATATTGCCCCTGTACAACTTATCTCCTAGAAAAGACGGGCTCATCAGTCTGACCCATTTTCTGAAAGATTTTGTTACGGATATGGACCTCAGCAATTTAACTGTCATGGGCAATTCATTAGGAGGACATATCGGGCTGCTCTTTACCATCGAGCATCAGCACCTGGTCAGCAGCATGATACTGACGGGAAGTTCAGGGTTGTTTGAGAATTCTATGGGCGGATCTTTTCCCAAACGTGGAAGCTATGAATACATCAAAGAAAGAGTAGAGTATACTTTTTTTGATCCTGACACAGTTACCAAAGAGTATATCGATGAAGTATTTGAGACGACCACCAGCATCCCGAAATGTATGGCGATCGTAGGGGTCGCCAAATCAGCGCAACGGCACAACGTGGCGGCCGAACTGCACAAGATCAAAGTGCCTACCCTTTTGATCTGGGGACTCAACGATACGATCACGCCGCCCATGGTCGCCCATGAATTTAACCGCCTGATCTCGAACTCAAAGCTTAGGTTTATAGACCGCTGCTGCCATGCGCCTATGATGGAACATCCCGATACATTCAACGAAATCCTGGAAGAATTTCTGGAGGAAACGACACTTGTATGATTGCAAAAGAACTGATCAATTTAATCATTCCGTCTATGGACATAGACGACGACATCAGCAAGGCTTCTTCGCTGATGGAAGACCTCAACGTGTCGCAGCTTCCCGTGCTGGAAAAGGGGCAGTTCAGAGGGTTTATTGCCGACGAAATGCTTTTTGACGATCTGTTCAACAAATCTTCTTTGTCTTCTTTCCAACTTACCGGTGCCAACTGTACGATTTATGGCGACCAGCATTTTTATGAAGCGGCCGGCGTTGCCAACGGATGCGAGCATGGGATGATCGCCGTCTCTAACCGGGACGATATGTTTGAGGGTGTCATTACGGCTGACGGATTTTTCAAAGCGTTTTCGCAGACGATCGGGGTACAGGCGCCGGGCAGCCTGGTGGTGCTTTCTATTAAACAGATTGATTATTCATTAGCCGAAATCTCCCGGCTGGTAGAAGCCGAAAATGTAAAAATATTGGGTTGTTTTCTGAACAGCGACCCCGCAGACCCCGTCAGACTGGAAGTTACCCTGAAGCTTGACAAGAAAAATGTATCGGCTATTGTAGCCACGCTTGAGCGATTCAGTTACCAGGTGACCGGCTTATACCAGCAGGAACATACCATCCCTTACGAAAAAGAAAGACTGGATGCGCTGATGAAATACCTGAGTATCTGACTTATCCCTGACCTCATACCTACCCTGACGGATGCAGATCGCCATTCATGGAAGAAAAGTTAATGAAAACAGTTTTCCTTACATGGGCAAACTGCTGGAAGAGCTAAGCCATAAGCAGGTGGAAGTCTTTCTTTCTGCCACCCTGCATGAACTTCTCAAAGAAACTTCCCTGAATATACAAAACTGCAAAATTTACACAGCGCAGGAAGGCGCTCCAAAAGTGGACTTTGCCATCAGCATAGGTGGCGACGGTACCTTGCTGGAGACTGTCACCTACATCAAAGATAAAGAAATTCCTATCCTGGGCATCAATACCGGCCGGCTGGGTTTCCTGGCGACTGTTTCCCAGGATCATATCAAAGAAGCCGTAGAAGCGCTCTACCACCGGCAGTATACCTGCGACGATCGCACTTTGGTCGAACTGGAAGGGGGCATAGGCCTAGAAGACGGGTTAAATTTTGCCCTCAATGAGGTTACAGTGATCAAAAAAGACACTTCTTCTATGATCGTCGTCCATGCGTATGTAGATGGACAGTATCTCAACGCTTACTGGGCCGATGGGTTGATCATCGCTACTCCCACCGGTTCTACAGGCTACTCCCTGAGTTGCGGCGGCCCGGTAGTTTCGCCCCAGTCCAGCAACCTGATCATCACGCCTATCAGCCCGCACAACCTCACCGTCCGGCCACTGGTGATCTCCGACGAAAGTGTGGTGACCGTACAGGTAGAAGGGCGCAGCGAAAATTTCCTGCTTTCTTTGGATTCCCGCTCCTATACGCTGGCTACGGATGACAACCGCATGACGATACGCAAAAGCGGTTTCAAAGCCAAGCTCGTCAAGTTTGCCGGCTACAGCTTTTTGAACACGCTTCGTCAAAAACTCAACTGGGGTTTGGATGTAAGGAATTAGCTTTTTCTCTATTGGCGTTTGAAAATAATCCGAGTAATTACGCACTCTGTAAAATTTTCTATCGCCATGCAAAAAACCACAAGTGTCATTTATCTTATTCTCCTCTGTCTGAGTTTATCCTTGTCTCACCAGGCTTCTGCCCAATACAATAAGAAGAAGGCAAGAACCATGAGAAACCAGAACAGCAGAACGGCAAAGTACAAAGGACGGAAATTAGCCTTTGCCAACGCCAAACAATACATCACCCTGGGTGTCTCTGCCCATGCGCTGAATTACTTTGGCGATATTGCACCTAAATCTACTGCTACCAGTACAGACATTTCCTTTACCCGGCCCGGTCTGGGCGTTTCTTCCAGTGTGCGGGTAGGTTCGTCTCTTGCCGTTCGCGCTGAGTTCCTCTACGGGCGGTTGAGCAGCAGCGATTATGATGTAGCTGACCCGGCCAATGCGCTGGATGTGTACCGCTACGCCAGGAATTTACATTTTCGCAACAATATCAAAGATTTTTCTGTCGTAGGGGTATATGATTTCTTTGCCAATCCGGGCAGCGTTACCTTCCGGATGGGATTTACCCCTTATGTATTTGCCGGTATTTCTCTGTTCCATCATAATCCGAAAGCCAAAGTGCCTGCGCAAGCCGTCCTGTATCCCGGCGATAGCACCACCCTACCGGAGGCAGGAAAGTGGGTATCGCTTCGCCCATTGCATACCGAAGGGACAGACAAAACGTATAGCCCTATCCAGCTTAGCATTCCTGCCGGCATAGGGGTGCGCTACCGGCTCACCCAGATCATAGATGTTGAAGCAGAAATGAGTTACCGCTTTCTGTTTACCGACTATTTAGACGAC
Organism: Cytophagales bacterium; assembly: GCA_038232695.1. Lineage (GTDB taxonomy): Bacteria > Bacteroidota > Bacteroidia > Cytophagales > Cyclobacteriaceae > JAJNNC01. The sequence continues at coordinate 7,419 of JBBSNI010000008.1, read as the reverse complement.
GTGAGCACCAACTATGTAGACAAAGGAACGCTGGGTAGCGAACTGGCCAAAGTTATGTCAGACAGATCGCTGGAGGCTACTGAGGTGCGAACCGGAGAAAACCGCTTTCAAAACCTGCCGGACAACGAATCGCCGCTCAACAGAACGCCCGTGACCTATACGGGTGCCGATGGCAGGCAATACCTGACCCTTCTGGGCTACGGGCAGCCCAACCAGCAGCGCGGCGGTGCCAAAGATAACGACATCTTCATCGTCACTTCTATCCGGGTGATATTCATGATCGTCAGAAGTCCTTTTTCCAGCAAAAGAGGGTATCGCCTCTGATAGTTATTGTGGGAAGTAGTACCTTAACTCAAACCTAATTCCTAAAACCAAACTTGCTATCTGCAATTTTTTGGGCTCTTTATACCAAAGCATCAAATATTAAGTTATTAGGTATAAATTAGCGGCCTTAAACTAATCACTGTTTTGCATCATTCCATCAGCTCCGGTTTGAAAACCTGTCAGCGTCTAAGTTTGCTTTTTTGCATAGCTATTTTATGTATCCAAACGGCAAGGGCGCAGAAGAACGAAGTAGGAGGGGGCATCGGGGGCTTCAACTATACCGGCGACCTTGCCCGTGAGTACCGGCTGGAAAACACGCGCCCCGGCGGGTTGCTGTTTTACCGCAGAAACTTTAACGATTTCCTGAGTGCCCGCCTGAGCCTTTCGGGCGGCGGACTATTCGGAGATGACAGGCCGCCCTACGACCCGTTGGCGCAGCAGCGGGATACGGCTTTCAGCATTGCTGTCATAGAACTGGCGGCTACGGCGGAGTATCACTTTCTGAACTATAAAGAAAACCCCAACCTTTTGCGCTGGTCTCCTTACTTTTTTATGGGGCTTGGGGTAAGCTTTTTTGGCCCGCATGAGCAAAAAACAGAAAACTACAGCAGCGTACAGCCGGTCATCCCATTTGGCATAGGCTTCAAATACCTGCTTACCCCCGTATGGACGCTCGCTCTGGAAGCAGGTGCCCGCAAGACGTTCAATGATTATATAGACAACATATCAGGAGGCGATCTTACTATTAAAGATTTCAAATACGGCAACCAGTTTGATAAAGATTGGTATTACTTCGTAGGCGTCACGCTGAGCTATACCTTTTATACCATCCCCTGCCCATACCAATTCGACTGACGTCAGGTTTGCAAAATAATAGGAAAAAAACAAAGCATTTTTGTACCTTGCGCTTTGATTTTGCACGGTATTGCCATGAAGGAAAAGATTGACCCTAACAATTTGCCCAGACACATAGCCGTTATCATGGATGGTAACGGACGATGGGCCAGAAGCAAAGGGGCTGCGCGCGTGTTTGGCCATCAGAATGCTATTGAAGCTGTCAGAGCTACCACAGAAGGTTGTGCAGAATTAGGGGTTGAGTTTCTTACCTTGTATGCTTTCTCTACAGAAAACTGGGGCAGACCTAAAATGGAAGTAGATGCGCTCATGCAACTGCTGGTCGCTACGATCAAGAATGAAATAGGCACTTTGATGAAAAATAATGTGCGGCTGGCTTCCATAGGAGATACCGGCAGCCTTCCTGTAGCCTGCAACCGTCAATTAAAAGAAGCCATCGAACTAACCAGCGGCAATACGGGTTTGACCTTAATACTGGCACTAAACTATAGCGGTCGCTGGGAGATCACGGAGGCTGCCAAAAGAGTAGCAGAAATGGCAGCTTCTCACCAGATCAGCGTCGGGGAAATTACCCAGGAACTTTTGTCAGAACAGATGAGTACCCACGGCATACCTGACCCCGAACTGCTGGTGCGTACCAGCGGCGAAATGCGGGTAAGCAACTTTCTGCTCTGGCAGATCGCTTATACGGAACTGTATGTGACGCACGTGCTTTGGCCTGACTTCAGGCGGGAGCATCTGTATGAAGCCATTCTGGCTTATCAGCAAAGAGAAAGGAGATTTGGCAAAATCAATGAGCAAGTGAAATCATAAGATAATATGAAAAAATTCTATAGTCTGTTGGGTGTTTTAATAGCCGTGCTGCTGGTAACCGACGCTTTTGCACAGATTGGCGTTGGCCGGCGCTCCCAGCAGAACACTACACCTGAGAAAAGCATTGACTACACCGAACCCAAAGAGTACGAGATAGACACCATACAGGTGATAGGTGCCAAAGGACTGAATGAAAATGCCCTGATCTCCCTGTCCGGTCTGGAGGTAGGCGACAAGATACTGGTGCCGGGCCCGGCTATCAGCGGCGCCATCAAAAAGCTCTGGAAGCAGAAGATCCTGGGCGATGTGAGCATTTCCTACAGCAAAATAGAAGGCGATAAGATCAGCCTGGTCATCTCCCTGACCGAAAAACCACGTCTGAGCCGTATCGAGCTAAGCGGTATCAACAGCAGCCAGAAAAGCGAGATCAACGAAGATTTGAAACTCATCCGCGGGCAGATCGTGGATGATGCCTTGCTCAACAGGGCGCGCCTGACCGTACAAAAATTTTATATAGACAAAGGCTACCTGAATGTAGAAGTGGATATTCAGAAAGAAGCCGACAGTGTGCTGGCCAACAGCATCGCCTTGAACATTAAGGTTGATAAGAACGAAAAAGTCAGGATAAAAGACATTAACTTCACTGGGAATGAAGAGTTTTCCGACAAAAAGTTGAAAGGCAAGCTGAAAAACACCCACGAGAAGGTACGTTTCACGCTGGTAGAAGACCTGGTCAGCCGCCTGTTGCACCTCAAAGGAAGGAAAGTAAAGAACTTTGTAACCGAACAGGAAGAAGTAAGCTTCGGCGGTTTTAAAAAATACATCAACGACCATGTAAAGCTCAACTTTTTCAACGGCTCCAAATTTATCCGCGACGATTACCAGGCGGATAAGCAAAAACTCATCGATTTTTATAATTCCAAAGGTTACCGCGACGCTGCCATTGTGGAAGACAGCATGTACCGTTCGGGCGATAATACCATCAGTATCGACATCGAGGTAGACGAAGGGCAAAAATATTATTTCCGGGATATTTTCTGGACGGGTAATTACGTCTACGATGAAAAGAAATTGTCGCAGTTCCTGGGTATTGACAGGGGCGATGTGTACAACATGGAAAACCTGAACAAACGCCTCAACTACAACCCCACCGGCACCGACGTGAGCTCGCTTTATATGGACAATGGCTACCTGTTTTTCAATGTACGCCCCATAGAAGTGAATGTAGAAGGAGATTCTATCGATGTGGAAATGCGCATCTTTGAAGGAGAGCAGGCGACCATCAGCAAGATCATCATCAACGGCAACGACCGTACCAACGACCATGTGATCCGGCGCGAGATCCGCACCCTGCCCGGGCAGAAATTTAGCCGCGCCGATTTGATCCGTACCAACCGGGAACTGGCGCAGTTAGGCTATTTTGATCCGGAGCAGATCGGCATGAACCCTATTCCTAACCCTGCCGAGGGAACGGTAGACATAGAATACACCGTGGTAGAAAAGCCCAGCGACCAGATAGAGCTTTCCGGCGGCTGGGGCGGCTACTATGGATTTGTAGGAACTTTAGGATTGGTTTTCAATAACTTCTCAGTAAGAAACATCCCGCACTTTAATAAGTGGCGCCCCCTGCCGGTAGGCGACGGACAAAAGCTCTCGCTCCGGGTACAATCCAACGGACGCTATTATCAAAGTTACTCAGCGACCTTCTCCGAGCCCTGGCTGGGCGGCAGAAGACCCAATAACCTGACGGTGGGGCTATCTCGTATTATTTCCAGGAGTGGTGGTACCTATTACGACCGTCTGTATGGCAACAACAGAGGAGAAGGTTCTTTGATATTGACCAATGCCAGTGTTGGCTTGGGTAGAAGATTGAAATGGCCCGATGATTATTTCACGCTGAGCAATACGTTGATCTACCGGCGTTATGATGTGAACAATTATCCCATTATACCCAATTTGAATACCGGCGTGGCCAACAGCATTATGCTAAGCAATGTGATCTCCAGAAATAGCATTGATAATCCTATGTTTCCCCGTACCGGTTCTTCTATTACCCTGGAAGCCAGCTTTACGCCACCTTATTCTTTGTTGAATAAGAACCTGAACTATGAGACAATGGAACCTGTGGAACGCTACAAGCTGATAGAATACCATCGGTGGATGTTTGACGCCAACCATTATACCCAATTAGCTAAAAATTTAGTTTTGAACACCAATGTCCACTTTGGCTTTTTTGGCTCTTACAACAATAATTTTATCAATGCGCCTTTTGAAAGGTTTTCCCTGGGAGGCTCCGGCATGAACCAGGGCTTCCAGGTAGCGACCGAGATCATTGGTCTGCGTGGCTATCCTGATAGTCAGATCACCCCGACGGCCAACGAAAGTATTGACGGTGTCCGTGGTGGCGTAGCTTACAACAAATTTTCTATGGAAATGCGTTACCTGGTTTCTCCGAATCCTTCGGCGACCATCTACCTGTTAGGATTTGCCGAAGCCGGGAACAACTTTGGCAGGTTCAACGATTATGATCCTTTCAACCTTTATAAATCCGTAGGCTTGGGCGCCAGGATATTTATGCCCGCCTTCGGACTGTTAGGTATTGACTGGGGATATGGCTTGGATGCGCTTCCAACAGAGAGCGGGCCGCACGGACCGGAGTTTCATTTCAGGATTGGCCAGCAAATTCGTTAAGATTGATGTTGCACATTATTAAAAAAATACCGGGCACGATAAGCTTTGTTTTATTAACTTTGTGCGCCTGGACCGTGCCGGAGGCTTCGTTTGCGCAGAAATTCGGTTACGTGAATACGGATTTTGTACTCAACAAAATGCCTGAGTATCAGAAGACGCAAGGTGAAATACAAAACCTGGCAACGCAGTGGGAGCAGGAAATCCTGACCATGCAGAAAGAAATAGACGATCTGTACAGCGCCTACCAGGCAGAAGAAGTATTGCTGACCGAAGAGATGCGCGAGGAAAGACTAACCGCTATCCGGGAAAAAGAAACCACGCTCAAGGAGTACCAAAATAAAGTATTTGGCTATGAAGGTCTGTATTACCTCAAGAAAAAGGAGCTGATCAAACCCGTGCAGGATGAGGTGTTTGAAGCGGTAGAAAAAGTAGCCAAAAAGAACAAATTGCAGATCGTCTTTGATAAATCGGCTGATCTTGTCATGATCTATACCGACCCTATCCATGATTATACAGACTTTGTATTGGATGAATTAGGGCTGGGAGAAAAAGAGGATACAGTCCGGTAAGATAATTGTATGTAAGTATTTAAGTAAATATGTCGTAAAAATAAAATGAAAGTTACAATGAAAATGAAATTAGTATTCATAAGTTTTGCCTTTACGCTTGCCAGTTTGTATGCCAATGCGCAAAACGTCAAGATTGGATTTGCCAACACTGATTATATTTTTAGCCAGATGCCAGACGCCAAATCCGTAGAGTCCGACCTGCGTTCGTTCGAGAAGCAGTTGTCTACCAAGATCAACGCTACCGCCCAGGGGTTTCAGCAGCAGGTTCAGCAATACCAGGCGTCTGCTGCTACTATGACAGAAGAAGCCAAGGTTGCCAAAGAGAAAGAACTACAGGACCTTCAGCAGCAAATCCAGCGCGACCAGCAGGAAGCACAGCTAAAGCTTCAACAGAAGCAGGCTGAGCTGACCGACCCTATCTTTAATAAAATCAAGGTGGCCATTGATAAAGTAGCCGCCAGCAACAACTACACGCATATCTTTACGCCCGACATCGCAGGGAATCCGATACTCTTGTATGTGAAAAACGAAAAAGAGTCGGATATTTCTGATATGGTGCTTAAAGAAATGGGAATTACTCCCAAGCCTGCTGCCAACAAGGACAGCAGCAACCGCTAACGGAACATTATTTCAGCTAACCGCCAGGCTTTTACGAAAGCCTGGCTTTTTTTTGTTTGCAACAATAAAAAGATTTTTATATTTATGGCGTATTCGGTAATTTTATCACTTATAGTTCAACCTGCTAAACTAATCAAACCTATCACATTAGATAACCTAAAACCTAAAAACAATGAACGAAAACATTAATAAAAACGCCTTATTTTACGGCAGTTGCTTTGCCCTCATTACTACCGGTTTAAGTTTTTCCATCCGAGCCGGAATTTTAACGCAACTTGGTGAAGAATTCAGCCTCAATGCCGAACAGTTAGGATACATCAACGCTATGTGGTTTTTTGGGTTTCCTATTTCCATGGTCATCGGAGGGTTTGTATACCATTCGGTCGGTCCCAAGAATATTATGAGAGTAGCTTTCGTAGCACATACGTTAGGGGTTTTACTAACGGTCTTTGCCACTGGGTATATAGAATTGCTGATATCTATGTTATGCATTGGCTTAGGCACCGGATGTACAGAGGCTGCTTGTAACCCGATGATCGCCGATATGTATTCTGGAGTAAGAATGAACAAAATGCTCAACCGCTTTCATATGTGGTTCCCGGGCGGAATCTTGTTAGGGGCATTAATTTCCAGGTTAATAGATAGTATTGGCTTGGGGTGGCAAGCACAAATGTGGGTCATTATGATTCCTGCTGTAACCTATGCTATTCTATTCTTCGGAAAAACCTTTCCTAAAGCTAACGTGGAAGAAGCTACCTCAATCAGTAAAAATCTAAAGGCTATGTGGAGTTTGACTTACATATTTCTTTTTGTCTGCATGTCCCTTACAGCTATTACAGAGTTTGGCCCCGGCCAATGGGTAGGAATTGTGCTAGGTAGCAGTGGTGCAGAGCCTATGTTGGTTTTGGCACTTACTGCGGGGCTGGTAACAGTAGGCCGGTTCTTCGCTGGTCCGGTGGTTGGCAAACTCGGCCAGACAGGTGTTTTGCTAGCGGGTGCAATCTTAGCAGCAGTCGGTATTTATCTATTTAGTGTAGTTACCGGAATTTTAATTTATGTAGCAGCCGTTGTTTATGCTTTTGGATATTGCTATTTCTGGCCAGTGATGGTAGGGGCAGTAGCACAACGAGTTCCACTAAGCAGTGCTTTAGGTATGTCGGTTATAGGCGCGGTTGGAATGTTTTCTACTGCTATCTGGCAGCCTATCATTGGTAGTTGGATTGATAGCAACCAGACAGAATACGTGGCAAAGGGACTCACAGGAAATGCATTAGAGTTGGCGGTTGGTCAGGATACCCTGCAAAACATGATAACATTCCCAGTAATACTAATCGTCTTGTTTACCATTTTCTTCTTCTGGCAAAAGAATACGAAGAAAACCAGCAAAACGCCTACCGAAGTTACCTCCGCTTAGCTCGACTTTAGCCTTACGCGGCCCTGGTCATCATAGCGCATAAATGCTGTATCAAGGGTTGGTTTAAATAATCAACCTCTGCTTCGGGCAGGGAGGTTAAAAATTGTTGTTTACCCCAAAGCCGCTCTCTGACCA